>JAAEPH010000077.1 GCA_024232855.1 Gammaproteobacteria bacterium | reverse complement strand
CGCGATAGCTGAGACAAAACCTATGATATAGCCAGACCGCATGACTGATGATCTCGGGAGGAAAACGGTATCCGTGGTAATCTGAGTTTGTTTGATTCATGTCATCAGTCTGACCTATTAGTCCTTAACTTGACAGTACCTCGGAGAGGGCGCAGGTCAGTCGCCGCCGCGGTGTATCTTGATTTCGTGGTTGATGCCTTCTTCATCCAGGAATTTTTTCATCAGGTTTATGATTTGCCCCGATTGCTGGTAGGCGGTATCGCGAAAGCGAATCACTACCGCGAGTTCGTCCGGGTCCAGCCCGAGATCCAACTGGTTGAGCGGTTTCAGGATGGTGCGAATGCCTTCCCAAGCTGCAATCCGGTCCTGCGGATCCTTACACAGCGCGCCATCGATAAAGCGCGCGAACTCGTCGTCGATGTCGGGACAGGACCGGCGGATATCGGGTGGCTTGTGCTCGGCCTGCATTTGCAGCATCTTGGCCAGGGTCACCGCGGTGAACGGCAGGCTTCCGGATAACATGTGGAAAGCCATGACGCCCATCGCGTAAATGTCGGCGCGCCCATCGAAAACGTCGCCGCGAATAATTTCCGGAGCGAGATAGGAAGGCGTGCCCTGGATATTGGTTTCCTTGTCGCGCGGCGGACTGGCGATGCCGAAATCGGTGAGCTTGATGTTGCCGTAGTCGTCGATGACGATGTTCGAGGGCTTGATGTCGCGATGCACGATGCCTTTCTCGCCATGGTTGTGCGCATAATGCAGGGCGCTGGCGACTTGTGACAGAATATCGCGTGTTTGCGCCAGGTCGAAAGCGCCGCTTACCGCCAGCCTGGCCGAGAGGTCTACCCCGTATAGCTTTTCCATGATGATGAAGCGCGTCGAAAATGCGTCGATGATTTCGAACACGTTGATGATGTTGGGATGATTGAGACTGGCGATAATCTTCGCCTCGCGCTCGAACTGGCCGAGGAAGTCTTCGTTGTAGGCGAGTTTGTACTTGAGCATCTTGACCGCGACTTCGCGTTCGAGATCCGGGTCCCATGCATTGAAAACCGTGGCCATGTTGCCCTCGCCGAGTTTGCCGCGCAGCTCGTACTTGCCGACCTGGTTGATGCCGCCGTTTTGCGCCATGCGGCAGGTCATCAGCTGCGACATGACTTCGGCGAAGTCGGGGTGCTTTTCGATCAGGCCCTGGAAGCAGGGGCGATCGAGGTAGAGTGCCGTGGTGTCGGTGAGGGCGACGATGTCGGCGCTGTAGCTGGATTTCATCAGCAGTGATATTTCACCGACGACGTCGCCTTTCTTGATTTCTACGCGGCGCCCGATTTCGCCATTTACGCCGGGAATCTGAACTTCGACCTTGCCGTTGCAGATGATGTACATACGCTCACCCACGTCTCCGGCCCGGACCACCATGTCACCCTGATTGAATTCGATGACACTGCTCTGGTTTGCGATATCCTCGATAATGTCGACGTCCAGGTCTTGCAGGATTTTTACGCCCGAAAGAATTAACGCGATTTCGTCGCTATCGATAAGCATTCATATGGCCGGTTGCTGGTGTGTGACTGGCGGCAAACTGGTTGCCGGGTATGTCAAATATAACGTATGCAGGCGCCGATGGCGAAACTTCCGGTCCGTGCCGTAACAGATTACCGGGCCTCCCGGTGTGAATACTGGAACAATGGTTCTTTAGTAAGGTCCCCGCCTGCGCGGGGACGACATTCTGTTACGAAGAGAGTCAGGCGATGCCTGGATTGCCGGCAACATTTTTTAGCCTGGGCGTGTTGAGCCGGGTGATGCGCGCTGTCGGAACGGCGCAGGTAATCGGTGACCACGTCCGACACCGGCGCACCCTCCGACCGCGAACCAACCGTGCCCCAGCCGGCCACCTTGTAGTTCTTCGTCGCTTCGATTCAGGTTTATAGTTTTTACTCAGGAAAACAGGTTGGCCAGTTCAAGCAGGTTTTCAACGACCAGGTCCGGCCTGGAATCGCGAATATCATTGCCGTGGTTATAGCCATAGGGTACGCAGACGATGGCGAAGCCGGCGGCGCGCGCCGCTTTTACATCGTTGCTCGAATCACCGACCATCAGGCAGCTCTGGTAGTCGAGGCCGAAGTAATCCGCGGCGTAATGCAACGGCAGCGGATCGGGTTTTTTACGGGGGGTGGCGTCACCGGCGACGACCAGCTCAAAAAACTCCGACAGACCCATGGCGGCAATCAACCGGGAGGTGAAAGGTTCGGGCTTGTTGGTCACGCAGGCGAGCTTCAGTTGGAGGTCGGCGAGGCGTTGCAGGGTTTCCAGGACCCCAGGGTAAAGCTCGCTGCGGTCGCTGGCATGCCGCGCGTACAACTCGCCAAAAATTTCCTTGCCGCGCTTATGCAACGCCGGCTCGGGCTCGGCGTTCATGTCTGCGGTCAATACGCGCTTGATGAACCGATCGAGACCGTTACCGACCCAGTTCCTTGCCGCCAACGGGTCGCGCCCCGGCATATCGAGCCGGCGCAACATTTCATTCCCGCACCAGGCCAGATCGCCGACACTATCGACCAGCGTGCCATCGAGGTCGAAGAGAACGAGTTCAACCCCTTGCGGCAAGACTGTCGTCGCAAAATCAGGATGATTGGAAGGTTGCATGCTGCTGGTCAACATCGATCGTCCTGGAAACGGCCCTGGGAAAAATGGAATCCCGGCTGGCGATTACTGCGCCGCCAGGTAGGCCGCAAGGTTGTCGACATCGACATCGGTCAAACTCGCCGCCATCGGAGCCATGATCGGGTTCTTGCGTTCGCCGGTGCGGAATTTGTTCAATTCAGCGGCGACGAAGTCGGCGGGCTTGCCGCCAACCACGGGGTAGTTGGCGATCGGCATTTTACCGGATGCGCCGTGACAGCCCACACAACCGCGCAAGTTGAAGACGTTGGCACCGGCTGCCGCATCGCTTGCCTGCAACGGTGTCAAACTCAGGCTACCCAGGGTCAGCGTGATAACAATCAGTATTTTCTTCATGACTTTTCCAGCAGATAGGCGAGCAAATCGGCCAATCCCGAAAACATATCGGCTAAAACTACCAAATTTGAACCGCCAATGTAATAACCCAATAGCAATACCTGGCCCGCATACTGGTGCAATATGCAGGTTAAGCAGTCAGCGCGGAAAACACCCTGGGCAGGCGCTCGGGTAAAGCCTCGATGTCATCGACAATCGAATAATTATTCCGTCCGAAGATGCGCGACACATAATCATCGGCATGTGCATCCAGCGTCAGGCAAAAGCTTTGCACCCCCTGCCCGGCCAGTTCATCGACCGCGTGCCTGCAATCTTCACGCAGGTAGCGAGGGTCGCGCTCGTCGATATCGGCCGGTTCCCCATCGGTGAGCAGTAGCACCAGGCGTTTACGAGTGGATTGTTGCGCAAGCTGCCGCCCGGCATGGCGCAATGCCGCGCCCATGCGCGTCGACAGGCCGCCACGCATCCCTGCCAGCCGCGCCCTGACGGTATCGTCATAGGATTCGTCAAAATCCTTGAAACGGTAATACTGCACGTCGTGCCGGCCGTCGGAGGCAAACCCGTGCACCGCGAAGTTATCGCCGATCGAATCGACCGCCCAGGCGAGCAGGCCGCAGGCATCGCGCGTCAGGTCGAGCACGCGGGGTTGTTCGGGACTGGCTTTATCCGCTGCGACGGGCGGACCGACAGGATCGTTGGTCGAGGCCGACAAATCCAGCAACAAAACCATGGACAGGTCGCGCCGGTGGTGGGTAATGCGTAGATTCACGCGCGGGTCGGGCATGACGCCGCGGCGGATATCGATCACGGCGTCGAGCGCGGCGTTCAGATCCATTTCGTCACCATCCTCGAATCCGCGTTGGCGCACGACGCCGCGGGGTTGCAGCGCATCGATCAAGTGCCGGATACGGTTCGCGACCGGTTTGTGTTTTTGTAGAATCCGGTCCATCAATGCCGCATCGCCTTTTGGCTGGCGGCGTTCGATCACCGTGGTCCATTGCGGCCGCGCCAGCTGCACCCGGTAATCCCATTCATCGTAATGAAAAGGCTGCGACAGCACATCGACCCCTTGCGCCTGGTTATAGCTGACGCCGAGATCCTCGTAGGGAAACAACTCGGTCGGCAATACCCAGATTTCCTGCGGGCTGCCGTCTTCCAGTTCGGAATCGATCTCGTTGACCATTTCCATCAGGCTGACAAGCTTGCGCCGGGTTGGTTGCCGCCACGGCAAACGTTCGAAATCGTACTCCCTGACACGGGCTTCGTCGTAGTCCCGGAAATAGCGGTTATCATCGCGATAGGGAAGCGGCAGATCCTGCAGGACATGGGCGGGCGGCAGCGTCATATGCCTGCTCAGGTATTCATGGCACCTGAGACCGAAGTCACGCGCCAGCGACATGGCTTCCGCATCCCGTTGCAGCGCCTGCCTGAACTCGTCCGCCAGGTTTCGAATCCAGCGCGTGTCATCCCGATAGTCGTGGTCGAGCAGGGCACGGCCGATGCGCAACATCTGCTCGACGGCCTGCTGCTGTTTCACTTCCGCGTCGGCGTGCCCGCGCTCGAAGAACCTGAGCCACAGGCGCCGTAAGCCGGGAAAACGCAGGCCCGCCAGGTACTCGACCCGGGCGTCCTCGAACAGGTCTATGCAGCACTTTTGCGCGGCGCAGAGGCCGGCATTATCAACGGCGTGCTTGCTGTAGACAATGTGCGCGGCGGCATGCGCGGCGGCCGCGCGGTACACGTCGATACCCTCGATATCGTGGTATCGGTCATAGGCATCCGGCAGGTGCAACAGGTAGTCCTCGATGAAGGGCCGGTCACCCTGGCGGGTTTCATGGTCGCCGGACGTCGGGCGCATCAGGAACGCCCTGCCCCACAGCGCGCGCAGGTAGAAATTCAGTTTACGGTGATTATCGACAAACAAGGTGCCGCGTCTTTCGCGGCGCAGCACCGTTTTCGACGTTTCGGTAGCGATCGCGAAATAGTCGCTCTGCCCCGAGAAGTCTCGCTGGTAGGCCTCGGCGCCCCACATTGCCCAGCGCCGCAGGCCACCGAGGGTCAATCTCGACAGCAGTTCGCCCAGCGTTTCCAGCATCGGGCGCAATCCCCGGGGCGCTTTCGCGGCCAGCTGCTGCAACAGTTTGAGAAATCCGAGCAATAGTTCGGCATCGCCGAGACGGACCGCGGCCAGCGGCATACTAGCAAGCGTCAACGTCAATACCGGGCCCGAGGTCAGCGACGACAGCTTCATGATCGATTCGATAATATCGGGCACAACGTCTTCGCCGACGGCCTTGACGACGACCGGCATTTCCTGGACATAGGTCAATACCAGGTCCTGCTCCTTGCCGAGGCTGGACAGGGCCCCGATACCCTGCAGGTAGTTTTCCAGGCCCAGCGGCGACATGACCCGCTCGGCCTCGAGATAGGAAGCCTGCAGCAGGTCGGCGTGATCGCTAGCGTCGTCGGAAATGGCTTCGAGGTACTGATCGAGCTGAGCCTGCATGCAGGGGCTGCCGCGGCTAAAAGTAGGTGTCTACAGCGGCGTAGAGGGTATCGCGCAAATCGGGGTCATCGCACAACGGCGTGACCAGCGCCATGCGGCAGGCCGCCGGCGCCTCGACGCCCTGCGCGATCAATTGCGCCGCGTAGATCAGCAACCGGGTCGACATGCCCTCGTCCAGGCCATGCCCCTTGAGATTGCGGGAACTCGCGCCGACCTGCACCAGTTTCGCCGCGATTTCCGGGTCGACACCGCCTTCGTGGGTAACAATTTCAGTTTCGACTTCGGCGTCGGGATAATCGAAGCCGATACCGCCAAAGCGCTGCCGGGTGGACTGCTTCAGATTTTTCATCAACGACTGGTATCCCGGGTTATACGAAATCACGATTTGAAAACCCTCGTGCGCCCTGACCAGTTCGCCTTTTTTCTCGAGCGGCAATTCACGCCGATAATCGGTGAGCGGGTGAATGACCACGATGGTATCCTGGCGCGCCTCGACAATTTCATCGAGATAACAAATCGCGCCGATACGCGCGGCCACGGTCAGCGGACCGTCCTGCCAGCGACTGCCGTTGATATCGAGGAGATAGCGCCCAACCAGGTCCGAGGCGGTCATGTCCTCGGTACAGGCCACCGTAATCAGGGGTTTTTTCAGTAACCATGCCATGTATTCGACGAAGCGCGTCTTACCGCAGCCGGTCGGCCCCTTGAGCATCACCGGCATGCGCACCTGGTAAGCCGCCTGGTAAATCTCGACTTCGTCGGAAACCGCGCGGTAATACGGCTGCTGCGCTATCTGGTATTGCCCGGGATCATTGTCGACAACCTGCATTTGACTTGGCGGGGGGCTCATTGACTCATCCTAAACCGCCGCGCCGCGGTAGATGACCATCGACGCGCCCGCCGACTGCGCGTAATTGTCGAAGCCGAGCAGGCGTACGTGATTTTGCGGATGCGCATTGTGGCAGGCCTGGCATTCCCTGATGATGGCATCGACATCGGACTCACCAAACATCGGCAATTTCCACATGTACCAGTAGTTGTCCATCGCGTTTTCCGGCTCGGTATGTTCGATGCCGGGATTCCAGCCCTTTGCGACGATGTACTCCACCTGGCTTCGTATCTGTTCGGCGGTCATCGCCGGCAGGTAGGAAAAGGTTTCGAACTTGCGGCTTGCCGGATCTCGCAGGCTGGATGGGTAGTCCTGTATTTCACTCATTTCTGTTTTCCTCAAATCGATTTAGCGATGCGCGACATCGAGCTTGTCGACCGTGTCGAATTCAAACTTGATCTCTTTCCAGGTTTCCATGGCCGCCTTCAGCTCGGAGCTGGATTTGGCGGCTTCGTTGAGAATATCCTTGCCTTCTTTTTCGAGCTCACGGCCCTGGTTACGCGCGGCGACGCAGGCCTCCAGCGCAACCCGGTTAGCCGCAGCGCCGGCGGCATTACCCCAGGGATGTCCGAGCGTACCGCCGCCGAACTGCAGCACCGCGTCGTCGCCGAAGATGCTGACCAGCGCCGGCATGTGCCAGACGTGGATGCCGCCCGACGCGACCGCGAAGACGCCCGGCATATGGCCCCAGTCCTGGTCGAAGAAGATGCCGCGGCTGCGGTCTTCCTCGATGTAGGATTCGCGCAACAGGTCGATCCAGCCGAGGGTGGCCTCGCGGTCGCCTTCGAGTTTGCCGACCACGGTGCCGGTGTGCAGGTGGTCGCCGCCGGACAGGCGCAGGATCTTGACCAGCACGCGGAAGTGGATGCCGTGATGCGGATTGCGGTCGAGAACCGCGTGCATCGCGCGGTGAATGTGCAACAGCATGCCGTTTTCCTGGCACCATTGCGCGAGCCCGGTGTTGGCGCAAAAACCCCCGGTGATGTAATCGTGCATGATGATCGGCGCACCCAGCTGCCTGGCGTACTCGGCGCGCTTGAACATTTCCTGCGGCGTCGGCGCGGTGACGTTGAGATAGTGGCCCTTGCGTTCGCCGGTTTCCTGTTCGGCCTTGTGGATCGCCTCCATGACAAAGTCGAAACGATGATTCCAGCGCATGAAGGGTTGCGAATTGACGTTTTCGTCGTCCTTGGTGAAATCGAGACCGCCGCGCAGGCATTCGTAAACCGCGCGCCCGTAATTCTTCGCCGACAGGCCGAGCTTGGGCTTGATGGTGCAGCCGAGCAGCGGCCGCCCGTACTTGTTCATCTTGTCGCGTTCGACCTGTATGCCGTTCGGCGGTCCGTTGCAGGTCATGACGTAGGCGATCGGAAACTTTACGTCTTCGAGCCGCAGCGCGCGAATCGCCTTGAAACCGAAGACATTGCCGACCAGCGAGGTAAAGACGTTGACCACCGAACCTTCCTCGAACAGGTCGATCGGGTAGGCGATGAAGGCGTAAAAGCAGCTGTCGTCGCCGGGCACGTCCTCGATCGAGTAGGCGCGCCCCTTGTAGTGGTCGAGATCGGTGAGCAGGTCGGTCCAGACCGTGGTCCAGGTACCGGTCGAAGATTCAGCGGCCACCGCGGCGGCGGCCTCTTCGCGCGGCACGCCGGGCTGCGGCGTGATCTTGAAGCAGGCCAGCAAATCGGTGGCGCTCGGCTCGTAGTCGGGCATCCAGTAGGTTTCGCGGTAATCTTTAACCCCCGCGTCGTAGGTTTTTGTGGAACTCATTTATCGTTCTCCGTATATAAAATCATGCAGCCGTCTTGCTGCCGGCAACTTTGGGATCGAGCTCGCCACTGGCGTATTTGCCAGCCATGTCGGCGACGCTGGCTGGTTTGATCTTCGAGGCATTACCGGCGGTTTCGAACTGTTCGAAACGATCGCGACAAAGGTCTTCCATTGCCTTCAGGGCCGGCGTCAGGAACTTGCGCGGATCGAATTGACGCTTGTCCTGCTCGGCAATGCGGCGAAATTCGCCGGTCATGGCGAGGCGGCAATCGGTGTCGATGTTGACCTTGCGCACACCGTGCTTGATGCCGCGCACGATTTCCTCGATCGGAACCCCGTAGGTCTGCGGCATTTCACCGCCGAATTCGTTGAAGATATCCTGCAACGCCTGTGGCACCGACGATGAACCGTGCATGACCAGGTGCACCTCCGGCAGCTTTTCGTTGATTTCCCTGACGACGTTCATCGCCAGGATTTCGCCGTCCGGTTTGCGGCTGAACTTGTAGGCGCCGTGCGAAGTACCCATCGCAATCGCGAGCGCATCGACTTTGGTGCGGGTAACGAAATCGACCGCCTGCTCGGGATCGGTCAGCAACTGATCCATGCTCAGGCTGCCCTCGAAACCGTGACCGTCCTCTTTTTCGCCTTCACCGGTTTCGAGTGAACCGAGACAGCCGAGTTCGCCTTCGACCGAGACCCCGATGTCGTGCGCAATACGGGTCACCTCGGCGGTAATGTCAAGATTGTATTCGTAACTCGCCGGTGTACTGGCATCGGCTTCGAGCGAACCGTCCATCATTACCGAGGTAAAACTCGCCTGCATCGCCGACACGCAGGTGGCGCGGTTGTTACCGTGGTCCTGGTGCAGGCAGATCGGAATCCGCGGATACATTTCTTCCGCGGCCTCGACCATCTTGCGGATCATGACATCGCCGGCGTAAGCGCGCGCACCCCGGCTGGCCTGCAGGATCACCGGCGCATCAACCTCGCTGGCGGCATTCATGATCGCAAGCACCTGTTCCATGTTGTTGATATTGAACGCGGGTACGCCGTATCCGCGTTCGGCGGCGTGATCGAGCAATTGCCTGAGTGTAATCCGTGCCATTTATCAAATCCTCGCTTACTGAGTCATCGGAAACCGTTTACCTGTCATGCCGTCGCGGCGTTTCCGGCCGCGCGGCGTTTGCGTTCCACCAGCTGCATCACCAGCGGCGTAAAAATGAGTTGCATCGCAAGGTCGATCTTGCCGCCCGGAATAACGATGACATTGGGGCGCGACATGAAACTGTTGTGAATCATGCTCAACAGGTACGGGAAATCGATGCCGCGCGGGTTGGTGAAGCGAATCACCAGCATCGATTCATCCGCTGTCGGAATCCAGCGCGCGATCGACGGATTCGATGTGTCGACGATCGGCACGCGTTGAAAGTTGATGTCGGTATTGGTGAATTGCGGGCAAATGTATTCCAGGTAATCGGGCATGCGCCGCAGAATGGTGTCGGTAATCGCTTCCGCCGAATATCCGCGCGCCTCCTTGTCACGGTGAATTTTCTGGATCCACTCCAGGTTGATGACCGGCACCACGCCGACCTTGAGATCGGCATGCTGGGCGATGTCCGCCTGCTCGGTACGGACGGCGCCGTGCAAGCCCTCGTAAAACAGCAGGTCGCCACCTTCCTCGAAGGACTCCCACGCGGTGAATTCGCCCGGTGCAACGCCGTAGAGCGCGCTTTCTTCATCGTCGTGCACGTAGTGACGGGTTTGACCGGTGCCGTTTTCACTGTACTCGCGAAACACCTGTTCCAGTTCGCTGAACAGGTTGGCCTCCGGACCGAAATGACTGAAGTGCTTGTTGCCGGCTTCCTCCGCCTCGGCCATCGCCACCTTCATGTCCCTGCGGTTGAAACGATGGAAGGCATCGCCCTCGATAAAACAGGCATCAACCTTTTCACGGAAGAAAATCTGCTGAAAGGTTTCCTTGACCGTCGAGGTGCCCGCGCCCGAGGAACCGGTAATCGAAAGAATGGGATATTTTCTGGACATACTAGTTTCTCAATAAGCTGCGATTTACGAACAACGGGAAATGCCCGCTGTTGAGCGCCTCGCCGGAAATGTAGTCGATTACCTCGCGAACCCGGTCCTGCGAACCGAAAATCAACGGCACCCGTGCATGCAGGGAAGACAGTTTCATGTCGAGAATGCGCTGGCCGCCGTCACTGGCCGCGCCGCCCGCCTGCTCGATGAGCATGGCCATCGGCAGCGCCTCGTAGAGCAGGCACAGGCGCCCACTGCGGTAATTCGGGCGAGTGTCGCCGGGATACAGGAAGACGCCGCCGCGTCTCAGAACTCGGTAGGTCTCGGCAACCAGGGCCGCGTTCCAGCGCATGTTGTAATTCTCTCCAAGCGGGCCTTCCTCACCGGCGATACAGTCATCGATAAAGTGCCTCAGGCTGGAGTCCCAGAAACGATAATTCGACGTATTGATGGCAAATTCGTACTTTCCCGGCGGTATCCGTACCGTTTCGCAAACTTCGCAAAACTGCTCACTCGCAAGATCGAGCAGGAACACCACCGTGCCCTCGCCGCAGCTCAGGATCAAACGGGTCTGGGGTCCGAAGAACAGGAAACCCGCCGCTCTTTGACGGTCCCCGAGTTCGATATCGCAGAGTTCGTCGGCGCGGACTTCGAGAATCGAGAATATGGATCCTATCGACAGGTTGGTTTCGATATTGGACGAACCATCGAGCGGATCGATGGCCACGCCAAAGCGCCCTTGCGGGTCGATCATCATCAGCTCATCGCGTTCCTCGGATGCCAGAAAGGATAGCGGCAACTCGCGCAATGCGGCTTCAAAAATACCGTGCGCGATCGCCCCGAGGGGGTTTTGCTGCTCGACAGCACTATTCCTTTCAGTAGCGACCTGCACCTGATCGGCGGAATCATGGGCGGCTATGACTTTCGACAGCCTGACACCGGCATCGGCCAGTGCCTTTATCAGCCGCCGGATTGTTTCGCGCTCAGGGTCTCCCTGTGCCCAGTCAGTCAGGTACTGATCAAGTCGCCGTGTCGATGTCATTTACATCCAGTCCAGGTTTGTTTACCGATGCCGGTAATTCTGAACAGACTTGTATTTTTAGTAAAGTTTAATAAACTTTGCAACCATGAAAGAATTACTTTACCCATGGTTGCGCCAGATAACCCTTAGACAAATGCGCGGATTCGAGACCGTGGTTGCCTGCGGCAGCGTCTCCGCCGCCGCCCGGGAACTGCACCTGACACCGCCGGCCGTATCGCTGCAACTGCGCGATCTCGAAGCTGCCATCGGCATTCCCCTGCTCGAGCGCAGCGACTCCGGCCTCATTCCGACACTGGCCGGACAGGAGTTGTTTGCAGCCTGCGAGGGAATACAGGCCAGCCTGGCCCAGCTCGGAGAAATCATTACCGAGTTAAGAGGCGTCGATCACGGCATCGTCTCCGTTGGCGTGGTCAGTACCGCGCGTTATTTTGCGCCAACCGTGCTGGCCGAGTTCATGAAAATTTACCCGGACGTCAAGATACGGCTACAGGTCGGCAATCGCGAAGTGACGATGGAAAAACTGGAAAGAATGGAACTCGATTTTGCCATAACCGGATTTCCGCCCGACCACTTCGATGTGAAAAAGGAATTCATCAGCAAGCATCCGCAAATCATAATCGCCGCACCGCAACACGAACTTGCCGGTCGTTCCGACATTTCGCTGTCGGCGTTGAGGAACGAAACGTTTCTGCTCAGGGAACCCGGGTCCGGCACCCGCACCGTCGCCGACAAGCTATTTTCGCGCAGCAAGAACCTGCCCAGCAAGGGTCTCGAGTTCGGCAGCAATGAAACCATCAAGCAGGCGGTGATGGCCGGCATGGGCATAGCGGTGATCTCGGCGCACACGGTCGCCGCCGAACTCACGGAAAAGCGCCTGGTCGCGCTCGACGTCAAGGGCTTGCCGATCAACCGCAAGTGGTTCCTGGTCAAACATGGGCACAAGCGCTTTCTGCCCTCGGCGCAGACGCTGTGGAATTTCATTGCCCGCAACGGCAAGCACTATCTGCCCCAGCCCTGATCCAGGTTGCGACATTGCCGCTTACAGGCAGGGTTACAAACTCGGACCTTCGAGGGGGACACGGCACATTTTTCGGTGATTGACGTAGCGAGGTTTAGTAGCTCGGCGAAAAATCGTGGCATGTCCCCGAGGGTTCGGGGTGTCAGGTTTCCCTTTTGAGGGCGTAGTAGACCATTGGAATGACGATCAGCGTCTGTCCCTGTGTAGTAACTCCCTGATAGGCAAGATTCAAGACCCCACACTCCCTTTTGTCACCGATTTTTTCTGCATAAAACTCGATCTTGACTTTACGTACGTCATATCGTACGCTTCGCCCTGGAGATAACAGATATGACAATTCTTAACGCCACAGATGCACGCTCAAGGCTCTATAGCTTAATTGATGAAGCGGCATTAACGCATGAACCTATTTTAATCACTGGCAAAAGGAATAATGCCGTCCTGCTTTCCGAAAGCGACTGGAAGGCGATTGAGGAAACTCTGTACCTCGCGTCAATTCCCGGAATGGTCGAATCCATTAAAGAAGGTATGGAAACCGCACTACCTGATTGCTCGAAGGAGCTTGAATGGGGAGCTTGATTGGTGGGTTGGGAAATTGTTTACACTAAACAGGCGCAAAAAGACGCGAAGAAGCTAGCCTCCGCGGGGCTTAAAAAAAAGACTCAAAATCTACTTGAGATCGTGAAAGAAAATCCGCATCAAAATCCCCCGCCGTATGAAAAACTCGTCGGTGATCTTTCTGGCGCCTACTCACGAAGAATAAATATTCAGCACCGTCTCGTCTATCAGGTATATGAAAAAGAAAAAATCATAAAAGTGATTCGGTTATGGACGCACTATGAATAACCGTGGTTCCCGACATGTTTCTCATGCTTTGGCGTGAGATTTAACAGATGACATCAATCACTGAATTCCGGAGACAGTATGCCTTCGAATCTGGATCCCGTGGTCCGACACATCGGCTAGCCCGTGAGCGGTTTTACCCGCTGCGCGACCGGGCCAGGGATGGCCCACCGGAGCGCGGCGGGTAAAACCGCTCGCGGGCGTTCGAAGGAATTCCAGTCGGGTGTCAGGTTTCCTGTTTGAGGGCGTAGTAGACCACCGGGATGACGACCAGGGTCAGCAGGGTCG
>JAAEPH010000076.1 GCA_024232855.1 Gammaproteobacteria bacterium | reverse complement strand
GCCTGCGAAAGAATTTTTCATTTTTCTCAAAATCCAAGATGGCCGTCGGCGGTCAAAAACTTTTTGTGTTGACACAGGCGCCAGTCGGACTTTAATTAGTCATGATGTGTTTTCCTATCGATAAACGACCTTATCTGGTTCCCCAAATAAAAATTTAGTGTGTGCAGGTGGAAATAAAAATGACAAATTGGGGGTCATGTATTATGACTTTGTTCATTTTTCTCAAAATCCAAGATGGTCGCAGCCGCCATTACGGCAAATTACGAAATCGCTTATAACTTGAAAAGTATACAACTTAGAGACCCAATTTTTTTTCCTATACCCATGTTTTCAAGGGTAAGGAATGCAATGAAGCTATCATTTGCGTTCTACGATCTTAGCAACTACCTCAAAATTCAAAATGGCCGTCGAAATTGGCGTTTTTAGACTTATTCGCGAGGCGCGTTATACTTTTTTTTCCTAGACCCATGATTTCAAGGGTACGGAATGCAATGAAGCTATCATTTTTGTTTTTCCTAGACCCGTGTTTTCAAGGGTAAGGCATGCAATAAAGCTATCATTTGCGTTCTACGATCTTAGCAACTACCTCAAAAT
>JAAEPH010000075.1 GCA_024232855.1 Gammaproteobacteria bacterium | reverse complement strand
GAAAACGAAGGCGCATTCCTAAGGACCGAACCCTCGGGGACATGCCACGATTTTTCGCCAAACTGTCTCTACCAACGCACATAAAACGCCGAAAAATGTGCCGTGTCCCCATCGAAGTGCGGACCGGACGCTCTAATTAAAAGTAATTCCAACTTTGGGTAAACCGTCATGCCATGACTCCTCGATTGACAGGGTTGCAAACTCGCACCTTGGAGGGGACACGGCACATTTTTCGTTTACTGATGTGCTGGTATCGAATATCTCGGCGAAAAATCGTGACATGTCCCCGAGGGTTCGCAATTTTATATTCTTGTATTCCTTTAATGTCGTCTATATATGACAATGTCTGCCTGTTTAATCGCGGAATCGAATCTTGGAACAATTTGAAGGTACAACGATACTCTCGGTGCGCCGTAGCAACAGTGTCGTCATCGGCGGCGACGGCCAGGTCAGCCTCGGCAATACCATCATGAAAGGTAATGCGCGCAAGGTGCGCCGCCTGTACAAGGATCGCGTCATCGCCGGGTTTGCGGGCGGCACGGCGGACGCCTTCATGCTGTTCGAACTGTTCGAGGGCAAGCTCGAGAAGCACAATGGACAGATGATTCGCGCTGCGGTCGAGCTGGCCAAGGAGTGGCGCTCGGATCGCGCCTTGCGCAGGCTCGAGGCCCTGCTCTGCGTCGCCAACGAAGAAGCTTCGCTGATCATTTCCGGAAACGGCGACGTCATCGAACCCGAGGACAGCCTGATGGCCATCGGCTCGGGAGGCGCCTTCGCCCAGGCCGCGGCACGCGCCATGCTCGATACCACCGAGCTCAGCGCGCACGAAATTGTCGAAAAGGGCCTGCGCGTCGCCGCCGACATCTGTGTCTACACCAACCACAACCATAGCTTTGAAGCTATCGACTACGCGTAATCACCGTGGAAAATATGTACCTGAACCAGTCACCAATGACACCCCGGGAGATATCCCAGGAACTCGACAACCATATCATCGGGCAGGACAAGGCCAAGCGCGCGGTCGCCATTGCGCTGCGCAATCGCTGGCGCCGGCAACAGGTCAGCGCCGACCTGCGCAACGAAATCACGCCCAAGAACATTCTCATGATGGGTCCGACCGGGGTCGGTAAAACCGAGATAGCGCGCCGCCTCGCGCGACTCGCAAACGCCCCGTTTATCAAGGTCGAAGCGACCAAGTTTACCGAGGTGGGTTACGTTGGCCGCGATGTCGAATCGATTATTCGCGATCTCGTCGATGTGTCCGTCAAGGAAATGCGCGAGGCCGAGGTCGACCGCGTACGCCACCGTGCCGAAGACGCCGCCGAGGAGAAGGTGCTCGACGCGCTGTTGCCGAGGCCGAAGGATTTCGGCGAGGATGCCGATAGCGGCGGCGACGGCACGCGCCAGAAGTTTCGCAAGATGCTGCGCGAAGGCAAGATCAACGACAAGGAAATCGAAATCGATCTGCAAATGCCCTCGCTCGGCGTCGAAATCATGGCGCCGCCCGGCATGGAAGACATGACCAACCAGTTACAGGGCCTGTTTCAGAACCTGGGTAATGCCAAGACCCGCACGCGCAAACTGCGTGTCGAGGACGCACTCAAGATGCTGACCGATGAAGAGGCCGCGAATCTGGTCAACGAAGACGAACTCAAGCTGAGCGCGCTCGAAAACGCCGAGCAAAACGGCATTGTTTTTATCGATGAAATCGACAAGGTCGCCAAGCGCGGCGAAACCACCGGCACAGACGTGTCGCGCGAAGGTGTACAGCGCGACCTGTTGCCGCTGGTCGAAGGCTGTACCGTTTCCACCAAGGCCGGCATGATCAAGACCGATCACATCCTCTTCATCGCATCGGGCGCATTTCACGTTTCCAAGCCCAGCGATCTGATCCCGGAGCTACAGGGTCGACTGCCGATTCGGGTTGAACTGTCGGCGCTCACCGTCGACGACTTCGTGCGCATTCTGCGCGAACCCAACGCATCGCTGACCGAACAGTACACGGCGCTAATGGAAACCGAGGGAGTCAGCCTTACATTTACCGACGACAGCCTGGCGCGCATCGCCGAGGTCGCCTGGCAAGTCAACGAAAAACAGGAAAACATCGGCGCGAGGCGCCTGCACACGGTGATGGAGCGATTGCTCGAAACCATCAGCTTCGAAGCCTCCGACATGGTTGCGCAGGCCATTACCATCGACGCCGATTACGTCAACGAACAACTCGGCGATCTCTCCGCTGACGAGGATCTGTCGCAGTACATCCTCTGATGAAACCAACCGAGATCAACCTGCACAAGCTCTCGCGTATCCTCGAACTCAGCTTCGAGGACGGCTCCAGTTTCAAGCTGCCGATCGAGTACCTGAGGGTTTACTCGCCTTCCGCCGAAGTTCAGGGGCATGGACCGGGCCAGGAAGTGCTGCAAATCGGCAAGCAAGATGTCAACATCGACAGCATCGAGCCCGTCGGCCACTACGCGGTCAAGTTCGCCTTTGACGACAACCACGATAGCGGCATTTACAGCTGGGACTATCTCTACGAACTCGGCGTCACCTACGCCGAGCGCTGGCAGGATTACCTCGACCGGCTCGAGGCAGAAGGCCACAAGCGCAAGCCCGATTCCTGCAAAACCGGGGACAGTATACCTATTTGATTGAGACCTCCCAGCCCTGAAGATCTCTGTCAAATAGGTATACTGTCCCCCTCGAAGCTGCGCTTCGCTCTGGATCCCGGCCTTCGGCGTCGGTTTCAAATGACGGATTATGCACCACGTGGTAAGGTTCGCGGCATGCAGGATAAATCCACCACCGACTTTGGTTTCGAGGAAATTCCGGAGGCGCAGAAGCAGGATCGGGTGGCCGCGGTGTTTACCTCGGTCGCCGAAAAATACGATTTGATGAACAACGTCATGTCGTTCGGCGTGCATCACCTGTGGAAGCGTTTGACGCTGGAAATGTGCGGCCTTCGCCCCGGCCACCGGGTGCTCGACCTCGCCGGCGGCACTGGCGACCTGGCGCTCAAGCAGGCTGCCCTGGTGGGGGAATCCGGTGAAGTCGTACTGGCCGATATCAACGCGGCCATGCTGCAGCGCGGGCGCGACCGCATGATCGACAAGGGCTATGTCAATCGCGTCAGCACGGTGCAGTGCAACGCCGAGATCCTGCCCTTTGCCGACAACCACTTCGACTGTATTACCATCGCCTTCGGTTTACGCAACGTCACCAACAAGGCGCGCGCGCTGGCATCGATGCAACGTGTCATCAAACCCGGCGGTCGACTCTGCGTGCTCGAATTTTCGAAACCGATTTACGCGCCGCTGGAAAAAGCCTATGACTTTTATTCCTTCAAGTTGCTGCCAAGCATGGGCGAACTGATTGCCCGCGACCGAGACAGTTACCAGTACCTCGCAGAGTCCATCCGCATGCATCCGGATCAGCAGGCGTTGCGGCAAATCATTCTCGAACAGGGGGGCTTCGATGAGGTCGAGGTGCACAACCTGAGCGGCGGCATCGTCGCCTTGCATCGCGCCTTCAAGTACTAGCCCAGATATTTAACGAAGGCGGCACAAACTCTTGGGAAATATTATGAATATCAGGGACTTGAATAAATTTTTTCGGCATTTCACGGGGTACAGTTTGTGCCTGAACGAAATCAGGACAAATCTGGCTGCCAATCTCGGACGATCCCCCTTGGCCCATAGCCATGGCTATGGGCCGGCGGGCGATCGTCCGACCTTGTTTGCCAGATTTCCCCTGAGTTTCGTTCCCTTCATAAAATATCCGGGCTAGGCAGACGCGCCCTCGTGCAATCTTCAGACCCTCTCAGCGCAACCCTGCTCGACTCGCTTCGCGACTCGTTGCTGCTGGCGGCCGAAATCGGCGGCAACCGGCTGCTCGCGCTCGACGAAACTATCCTGCAGGGCTGTAGCGAAATGCAGGGCTGCTGTATCGCCTTCGATATTACCGATTTCGATTTCCAGCTTTACTGCCATCCCGGTAGCTGGGGCGTGCGCCTGAGCCGCGAAGCACCGGCGCGCGAAGTCGACGCGACCATCAGCGGCCGCCTCATGGCGTTGCTCAATCTGGCGGCCGAGAACGACAAGCTGTCGACCTCGGTCCAGGAACGAGTCAGCTTCGACGGCAATATCGCGCTCGCGCGGAAGATGCAGGGCCTGCTCGCCGGTCTCGATATCGACTGGGAAGAAGTCCTGGCGCAACGCAGCGGCGACGTTGTCGCGTTTCAGCTTCATCAGCGTGCGCGTCGCTTCGGTCACTGGCTGCAACAAAGCGCGGACTCGGTTCTGCACACCAGTAGCAAATACCTGCGCGAAGAAGCGCGGCTCAGTCCGACTCTGGTCGAGTTCGATCTTTTCCAGTCCCGCCTCACCGAGCTCAAACATGACGTGGCGCTCACCGAGGCGCGGCTGCTGCGCCTGCTCGACAAGACCAGCCAGCACTAATGCAGAATCTGCTGCGCCTGGTTTCGATCAATTTCACGCTCGCGCGCTTCGGGCTCGACGAAGTGATACTGTCGATGCATTTCCTTCGTCCGCTTTACCTGCTCGGGACCATCAATCCCTTCAACTGGTTTCGTAAAACGGACCTGAGCCAGGCGCAGCGCCTGCGCCTGTGCATCGAGGCGCTGGGGCCTATCTTCATCAAGTTCGGGCAGATGATGGCGACCCGGCGCGATCTCTTCGGTGACGAAATTACCGATGAGCTCGAGAAGCTGCTCGACCGGGTACCGCCGTTTCCATTGCAGCAGGCGCGCGATATCGTCGAACGGCAACTGGGGATGTCGATACAGCAGGCGTTTCTGCACTTCGATGAAAAAGAGCTAGCCTCGGCCTCGATTGCACAGGTCTACGGCGCCGAGTTGCATGACGGCCAGCGAGTAATCGTCAAGATCGTGCGCCCCGGAATCGAGGCCCTGATTCGCCGGGACATCGACGTTCTCATGATGCTGGCGCAGATGGCCGATCGCTACTGGAGCGAAGCCAGGCGCATCAAGCCGATTCAAATCGTGCGCGAATTCGAAACCACGATCATGAACGAACTCGACCTGATGCGCGAGGCCGCAAACGCAAGCGAGCTACGCCGTCATTTCGAATCCTCGCCCGACCTGTACGTGCCATTCGTGCACTGGGACTACTGCCGCAGCAAGGTCATGGTCATGGAGCGCATCAGCGGTATCCCGGTACTGGACATCGAACGGCTGCGGGCGCATGACATCAACTTCGAATCCCTGTCGCGCAAGGGCGTGGAGATCTTTTTCACACAGGTGTTTCGCCATAACTATTTTCACGCCGATATGCACCCCGGCAATATCTTCGTCTCCACCGAAAACCCCTCGGACCCGAAGTACATTGCCGTCGACTTCGGCATCATGGGCTCACTGTCGACCAGCGATCAGCGTTACCTCGCGGAAAACTTCGTCGCTTTTTTCAATCGCGATTATCGCCGCGTCGCCGAGCTGCACGTCGACTCCGGCTGGGTCGATCGTCACACGCGCATCGATGAATTCGAAGCGGCGATTCGCAGTGTCTGCGAACCGATGTTCCAGCGCCCACTGTCGGAAATTTCCTTTGGCCAGCTGCTGTTGCGCCTGTTTCAAACCGCGCGCAGTTTCAACATGGAAATTCAGCCGCAGTTGCTGTTACTGGAAAAGACTTTTTTGCACATCGAGGGAATCGGACGCCAGCTGTACCCCGAACTCGATCTTTGGGATACCGCGAAACCCTTCCTCGAGCGCTGGCTTTCCGAACAACTCGGCATGCGCGCGCTGGTCAAGGGCATGAAAAAGAACCTGCCGTTTATCGCCGAGCACCTGCCGGACCTGCCGCGGCTCGCGTTCAAGGCGCTGGATCGGATCTCCAACGACGACCTCCGCGTTGAACTGAGATCACGCCAGATCGACGAGTTGAAAAGTGAAATTCGACGCGCCAATCGGCGCAACATCCGCGCCATTATAGGAGGTAGCTGCGTCATCAGCGCCAGCATCATAGTCGGGCTCGACGGAATCGCGCCGATCATGGTTGGCGGCTGGGGCCTACTGGTGCCGTTGGCGAGCGCGGCCCTGCTGATCCCGGGTTTGTACCTGCTGCTCAGCAGTTACTACGACGGCGGGGAGCGCTAGCCCGCATATCTCACCACCGTTCGTAGCAAGGAGGCGATAGGGCGTGCCCTGCCTGGCTTTATTCCGGGCATCCTGCCCTCCACCCTTCGGGCCAGCATAGCTGTTCAACCTAAAATCCTCAGTTGAATCGTAGCGAGGGCGTCTAATGTGCTGAATATCAGGTATTTCTTTCGTTATTTTAGGCGATCGCGTAGTCACTCTACGGGTGAGCTTAAAATAATGAAAAAATGCATGAGATTCAGT
>JAAEPH010000074.1 GCA_024232855.1 Gammaproteobacteria bacterium | reverse complement strand
TTAGGAGGAGTCTATGACACATGGTCTTCAGCAGGAGGAGACATTAGGATAGTGAAGGACAGAGCAATAAGTCTAAGCCCATACATACTTGGAAGACACTTAGTTAGAGCTCCATTTGGCTCAGAAGGTTGGATCATTAGCATTAACAACATGGAAGACTTAGTAGGAGGACATTATTGGACAAGCATAGGATGTTTAATAGGAGGAGTTTGGCATGTAATTACTACACCTGTGAGAGCAGTATTAACAAGTTTCATTTGGTCTGCAGAGGCCTATTTGTCCTACAGTTTATCTTCTTTAGCACTATGTAGACTAGTAGCAGCAGTGTACTCATGGTACAACAACACAGCATACCCAAGTGAGTTCTATGGCCCAACAGGACCAGAAGCAAGCCAATCACAAAGTTTTACGTTCTTAGTCAGAGACCAAAAGTTAGGAATAGGAGTAGCATCATCTCAAGGCCCAACAGCTTTGGGGAAGTATTTAATGAGGTCCCCTAGTGGTGACATAATATTTGGAGGAGAGACCATGCGTTTTTGGTCAATGCAAGGAGGTTGGATAGAATCTCTGCGCACATCTGTAGGACTGGACATTGAGAAGCTCCAAACAGACATACAACCTTGGCAAGAGAGAAGAGCAGCTGAATATATGACACACGCACCCCTGGGGAGCCTTAACTCTGTAGGAGGTGTAGCAACAGAGATCAACACTGTGAACTATGTATCACCCAGATCTTGACTAACTTCATGGCATTGGACACAAGGATTTTTCATCTTAGTAGGACATTGGTGGCACGCAGGAAGAGCTAAAGCCAGTGCACTATCTAGTGAGAGAGGACTTTCAAGGATATATGAACCAGTACTATACATGCGACCAATTGACTAGACTCAAGTATAAGCACTCAAATAACACATACACCGTACTAATAGGCC
>JAAEPH010000073.1 GCA_024232855.1 Gammaproteobacteria bacterium | reverse complement strand
TTTATATCCACAGTACGATTATATAACTGAACCTAAAAGGGTAATTAAGATCATGACATTTCAAACAACTGCAATTGCAATGGCTGTCGCCGGTGTTGTTGCTGCTCCCGTAGCAGTGCAAGCCGGTGCAGACGAAATTTACGCATCTGCTCGCGTAGGTGTCGATTACACAGACAAAAAAGGCACTCAAGACACGAACATCTCATCTCATGGCTCACGTTTCGGTGCCCGAGGCGAAACCGATCTGGGCAACGGCCTGACCGCTTTCGGTCGTTACGAATGGGGCGTCGACTTCAACGGTGGTTCGGAAGTTTCTGATACCGATGGCGAAGATGTAAATGTAGATTCTTTCTCGACTCGTCACCGTTACGTTGGCCTGAAAGGCGACTTCGGTTCGGTAACGGCTGGTCGCACCTACCACACCTTCTATAACTTCGCGGTTGGTGGAACCGACGTTCCGTGGCAGGGTTCCGGTGCGAACATGGTAGCCTACGTGGGTCGTACCGATCAGGGTCTGACCTATGCCGGCGGCTCTGACGCATTGGCATTCAGCGCCACCGTGTACATGGATCGCGATGATGAAGAAGATGCTGTTGACTATCACGAAGTCGGCGCAAGCTACACCTTCGGCAATGACATGACGCTGGGTCTTGCGGTGCAAGGCACTGCGGCTGATCTCGATGGCGGTACAGGCGGTACAGTTACAGGCAAAACGATCGGTAACGAGAGTGACAAAACGGTTCTTGGTGTAATGCTGTCCGGCATTTCACTGGGTGATGCGTCTTTGGGTTTTGGCTATCAGAGCCAGGATGATGACTGGAGTTTCCTGGTTGATGGAAGTTTCAACAACTTCTACGCTCACTTTGAAACAGAGCATCTTGACTCTGGCTCTGCCTCTGCTACCACGACTGACGACGTGGATCCGGTCATGTACGCCATCGGCTACAACCAACCGCTGGGACGCAAGACCCAGATGTACTACGAAGCCGTTTTTAAGGATGCGGATTCCGGCGATTCCGATGACGATTCAACAGCCCTCTATGCTGTCCTGAAATACGACATCATCTAGTCTGGACGATTCGTAAAGCAGTACTTGAAGGGCTCCTCCGGGAGCCCTTTTTTATTGCCCGTCTTGAAACCGCCTTGCACGGAGATATCGAGAGTCACGGAACCGGACCTTGAAATACGGGCATCCGGCGCCCTGCTGAGCCTTGTTGTCGGGCGCATCGGATCGATGGGCGGTGCGGCGAAACCCGAACCTGCCGTCGGCGCTTAAAATAGTCCCCCAGGCGAGGCCGGATACGTTAGAATCGGCGTTGCTTCAAT
>JAAEPH010000072.1 GCA_024232855.1 Gammaproteobacteria bacterium | reverse complement strand
CATGCCCTCCAGGCTGCGGCGCTTCACGAACTCGACCAGCAGGATCGAATCGTTGACCACAATACCCGCGAGCGAAACAAACCCGATCATGCTCGGCATGGTGATATCGAGCCCCATCAACTTGTGACCCCAGATCACACCGATCAGCGCCAGCGGAATATTTATCAGCACCACCAGCGGCTCGCGGTAATTCCGAAACTGAAAGCTCAGCAGGAAATATACCCCGGATATACCCAACAGAAATCCCAGCAGTACCGATTGGTTGGTTTCCTGGCTGTTTTTAACTTCGCCTTCGAGACTGATATTCATCCCCGGGTAACGTTGTTGCAAACCATCGAGAAATCGATTGCGCGTATCGCCGATGATCTCGTTGGTATTGGCGATGTCGGCATCGATATCGCCTGAAATAGTCACGGTGCGCTGATGATCGATGCGAGTGATACGCGAGAATTCGCGCTTGTCATCGACATTTGCAATCGCGCTGAGTGGAATATCGACCCCCTGGTTATTGAACAGGCCGAGCTGTTCGAAATCCCTGAGCGCATTTTTACGGTCGGTATCGAGTTTGACGTTGATTTCATAGGCTTCGCGCCCGCGGTAAATGTCGTCGACCTTTACCCCCTGGTAGGCGGCGCGCAACTGCTGTGCGAGCTGCTGCGCGTTGAGCCCCGAAACCAGCGAACCGGGGCGCAGGCTAACCGAAAACTGGGGTTTGCCCAGGCGCAGGTCGTCCATTACGTTGGACACTCCCGGGTAACCGTTGAGCCAGGTCTGCAGTTCCCATGAAGCACTGGACAAGCGTTGCAGATCGTCGTGCTGCAAGCGTATCGAGATCGCCTGGCCGGCCGGACCCAGCACCGGCTCCTTGAACTGAACCGATATCGCATCGGGAATCGTCTTCACGGTTTCCAGCCACAGGCGCCGTAACTGGTTGAGCGAAGTGTTGCGTTTTTCCGAATCGAGTAAGTCAAGGCTGATGGTGGCCAGGTGCGCTCCCTCTTCCCCGGCGTCGGCATTGCTGCTGTAGAAAATCTGGATATGCTTGATCAGTTCGCCCTCGTCTTCGGGCGGCAGTTGCGCCTGCGCTTGCTGCAGCCCGCTGATCAACTTCGCGACCACCGCCTCGGTTCGGTCGAAGGGAGTTCCCTGGGGCATTATGATTCGTGCCTCCAGCAGGTTTCCTTCCAGGTCGGGAAAGGCCTTGAACTTGATCAGCCCGGCTGGAAACAGGCTGATCGTTATGATAAACAATCCGATGGCGATCCCGAGGGTCAGGTAGCGATACCCGATCGCAAGGTCTGCGAACTTGCCGACCTCGTCGCGCAGGGCATCGAACTTTTGTTCGAAGCGTTGGCGCCAGTCCGGTTTATCCTGATCGTCATGATGCTGCAGCGAGTGCATCAGGTGATGCGGCAGAATCAAAAAAGCTTCCACCAGGCTGATGATGAGCACCGACAGCAACACCACCGGCAGCACGCTCATGACCTGGCCCATGTCACCCTTCAAAAACAGCAGGCTGCCGAACAACATTGCCGAAGTGGCAAACGAAGACAGCACCCCGCGACCGACCTTTTCGATTCCGCACACGGCCGCCTGCAATGGCGGCTTGCCCGCCCGGTGTTCATTTTCGATGCTCTCGGAAATAACGATGGCATCGTCCATCAGGATACCGATTGCCATCAACAGCGCGACCATGGAAATCATGTTGATGGTAATGCCGAGCACGCTCATTACCATCAACCCGCCGATGAACGAAATCGGCAATCCCAGCGCTACCCAGAAGGTGTATCGCCAGCTGAAAAACAGGAACAGTACCAGCGTTGCCAGCAGTAATCCCTGCCAGCCGTTTCTGATCAGCAGCCGCAACCGGTCCTCGACAATGGAAGCCGAGTCCTGGGTAATCACCAGTCGTGTTGAATCGGGCAACCGCCTGTTTTCAGTGTCAACGAATTTCTGCACCGCGTTGAATACGGTCAGGGTATCGTCGCCGGTGTTTTTCCTGACCTGTAGCAATGCCGCGGGCTGTCCGTCGAGCTCGACGCGCACTTCCCGGTCGGTAAATTCATCCGAGATCGTGGCGATTTCACCGAGCCGCAAGCGCCCGCCTTTTGCATCGTTGAGCACTACCAGGTCGGTGAGTTCGGCGACGCTGCGACGTTGGTTTTCGACGCGAATCTGGTAGGAACGCTGCTCCGCTTCGAGGACACCCGCCGGCAGGTCTACCGCCTGTTGCTGAATCAGGGCGGCAATATCCTGAACGCTGATCTGGTAGCGCCGCAAGGTCTCGGCCTTCACCCGAACGCTGAGCTCATGGGTTGAAAACCCGGTCACATCGACCATCGGAATTTCGGGTAGCGCCAGCAGGCGATCGCGATAATGCTCGGCCAATGCTTTCAGTTCCGGTTGCGATAGTCGTGCGCTAATGGCAACGCTGACCACCGCCGAGGTTCGTCCCAGTTCATCGATCAACGGGTCTTCGGCATCGTCCGGAAAATCGGTTATACCGTCTACCGCGGAATTGATATCGTCGATGAACTGCTGCAGATTACCGGTTTCCTGCATATCGAGCACCATAATGCCGACATTATCGCGCGCTTCGCAACTACGCTCCTCGAGAAAACTGATGCCGTCGGTATTGTCTTCAAGCCGGTTACAGATACCTTCTTCGACTTCCGACGCGCTCGCCCCCGGATAGTTAACCGTTACCTGCACCTTGTAGAGCTTGATCTCCGGGAACGTTTCCTTGTCGAGATCGGGCAGGGCCTTGATACCCAGCAACAGGATAATAAACATGAGAATGTTCGCAGCCGTCGGGTGGGCCGCAAAGTAACGGATCATTCGCTTTCCCCGGCAGCGCTCCGGCGCAGGTCTGCTTCAGCCCGCTTCGCGCTGGATACCTGCAACGGCATGCCTTCGATTACCGGGATCAGGTCGGTGATAATGACGCGCTCATCGATCTCGAGGCCACTGCCAATCACCACCATATCACCCTGGACTAGCCTGGTTTCGACCGGGCGGATCACCAGCCTGTCTTCATCGTTGGCGATATAAACCCGACCCTCGTGTAATGCCTTGCGTGGAATTACCAGCGCCGGTCGAACCGGGGCAATCAGGTCGACCGCGGTATACATACCCTTGAGCAATGGGGGGCGTCTACCGGGAATGATTTTTTCGTATGGATTATCGACTCCGACGACGATGCCGAGCGTCTGGCGCGTAGCGTCGATAGCCTCGCTGATGCGCAGCACCCGAGCCTCCCATATCGCGCTCGGCAGGTCGCCCACCAGCCTGACGCGGGCGCTGAGCCCCAGGCTTTCGTTGATGCGCCCCCCGGTCTGGATGAACTCCCTCGCCTCTGCCTCCTGGCCCTCGAGGTGACTGACCAGGCTGCGCATCGAGCCGAGCGGCAGTTGTGCCGTAATTTCCACACCCTTGAGGTCGATTGCCTCAAATAGCATCGAGCCCACGGCGACGAATTCATCCCGGTCTATGCTGACAGTGCCGATGCGGGCATCGAAAGGCAGCGTGATTTCGGTGCGACCGAGAATCGTGGCCCGGTTTTGTACTTCCTGCTCGGAGCGCGCGATCTGGGCCGCGATCGATTGTCGGCGGCTGTCGTAACTGTTGAGCCGTCCCTGTAAATCCTCCACCTGATGGCGCAGCTGGAGCACTTTCTGTTCCTCCGTATCCAGGGCGGATTTGGAAATCAACTTCTTGTTATAAATATCCTGGACACGGGCCAGCTCGGCTTCGCCGACATTCAGGTTTTGCTGCATCAGGCCCAGTGAACGCCGGGTTGATTTTTCTTCTTCCTCCAGCTCTTGCAGTAAAGACTGGTTTGATTTCAGGTCTTCCCGGGTTTGCTTGAGGGTCAGGGCGTAATCCTCGGCATCGATGCGAACCACCAGTGTTCCGGCCGGAATCGTTTCGCCCGCCTTGAGGTTGGGGTGCACGTAGCTGATCTTGCCGCTCACTTCCGCCATGCTGTCCAGCGTGGTTGCGGGTTCGACACTACCATAGGCGGTGGCACGGGCACTGAACGGAATCTGCCGCACGGCAATGATTTCCACCGCCCTGCTCGGCATTTCCAGGGCGACATGCTCCAGGGGTGATCTGGTCTTGACCAGGATGACAGCCGTGACCAGCGCCAGCGCCAGCGCAATGATGAGTGCGTAGCCATTCTTGAAATTGATTTTCATGCGCCGGGTGAACTCCTTGTGGTTGTAAACATGCGCCTGTGCGCACAGGGATATTAACCCATATCTTCGCCAGATGCGTCCAATCGGGGACAGGCTATGTTTGTTGTTAAAATCCAGTGCGTTCTGGTCATTCGGTCCTTCTTGATCCTCTCATCTAACCGGGATGCAGACCTTTTGCCGCCAGCCATTCGCGATTATACAGGCTCGTTCGGTACTTGCCGCCGCCGTCGCAAAGCATGGTAACGATCCTGTGACCCGGGCCGAGTTTGCGCCCCACTTCGAGCGCGCCGCAGACATTGACGCCGGTGCTGGAACCGAACAGCCAGCCTTCCTCGCGCAGCAATCGATACACCATCGTCACCATTTCCTGATCCGATACCTGCAGCGCCCAGTCGATATCGGCGCCGGCGAGGTTGTCGGTAATGCGGCTGTTGCCGATCCCCTCGGTTATGGAAGTTCCGTCGCTCAGAGTCGCCACGCCGGTGCTGACGAAGTTGTAAAGCGCGCTGCCGATGCAATCGAGCAGTACGATCTCGATGTCCTGTTTTCGTTGTTTCAGGTATTGCGATACGCCGGCGATGGTGCCGCCGGTGCCGACCGAGCAGACAAAGGCGTCTACCGTCCCATCGGTCTGTCGCCAGATCTCGGGCCCGGTCGATTCGTAATGGGCGAGTCGGTTGGCGGTATTGTCGAACTGGTTTACCCATACCGCGTCATCCCGCGATTGCGCGTAGCGCCCCGCCTGTTTCTGGTAATTCATTTCATCGCTGTAGGGGACCGTGGGGACGACCCGCACGTCGGCTCCGAGGGTTTCGAGTATCTCGACTTTTTCGCGTGACTGGTTATCGGGCATGTAGATGACGCAGGAATATCCGCGCGCCCGGCAGATATGGGCAATTCCGATCCCGGTATTGCCGGCGGTGCCCTCGACCACGGTGCCGCCGGGTTGCAATGCGCCGCTTGTCTCCGCTTCGCGAATCATCCACCAGGCTGCGCGATCCTTGACCGACCCCCCGGGATTCATGAATTCCGCCTTGCCGAGAATTTCGCAACCGCTCGCCTCGGATGCGGCCCGCAGGCGAATCAGCGGCGTATCGCCGATGGCTTCGATGAAGCCGTCGCGCACATCCATGAGTTCAATTTCCCCTTTAGGCTTTAGCTGAGGTAAACGGTACTATTCTAACCTGTATTTTCACCAGTTTCCCGGGGAGGTTCTCGCAGAG
The DNA here is from genome assembly GCA_024232855.1 of Gammaproteobacteria bacterium. Classification (GTDB taxonomy): domain Bacteria; phylum Pseudomonadota; class Gammaproteobacteria. The sequence goes on along the minus strand of JAAEPH010000072.1, from coordinate 10,512 downwards.
GCGCGGAGAGCGCGGAGGAATAAAAAAGTTATCGTAGTTGAATTAGCCCGGAAAATTCATAAATATGCACAATCTCGCTTGTCTATTGATTCCACAAGAAATATATCCTCAGTCGCTCGTAATCACCGATACGAGACTTCTTCGGATATATTTCTTGTGAAATCAATATACTGCGCGATCTTTGCGCATATTTATGAATTCTCCGGGTTAGAGGTGCCCAGGCACCCACCCTGCAAATGCCCTCCGCGATCCCTGCGCTCTCCGCGCCTCTGCGAGAACCTTTGTTGAGTAGTCCTGGATCCGCTGGTGGGCGATGTGGGCTAGAGCGCGACCGAGATGTTGCGGATGCCGTCTTCGAGATACGATTCGACGGGAAACCCGGTTTTGCGGATCAGTGTCAGCATGCGCGTGTTATCGGCGAAGACCGACGCATCCACGTGGCGAATTCCGAGTTCGCGGGCGCAGTCGAGCAGGCGTTTCAGCACAACCTTGCCGATGCCCTTGCCCTGCATCTCGTCGGTTACGGTAATCGCGATTTCGGAGTGATCGGGTTGATCGGATTTGCGCACCAGGCGGCCGACCGCAACGGGGATTCGACAGGGGCCGGTTTCCAGTTCAACCACGAGGGCGACGTGGTGATCAAAATCCACTTCGGTAAGATAGGTCAGCTCCTTTGGCGTCAGATCCAGTTTGACACTGAAGAAGCGGTCGCGCACGCTCTCCGTGCTCAGTTTCAGGAATTCCTCGCGCAGGCGCTCACGGTCGCTCGGCCGGATCGCGCGCAGGTGAACGACCTGCCCGCCGGGCAGGGTTTCGGTGGCGTGATAAGCAGCGAGTTTGCGATTCATGAGCTTATCCTAAGCTGAATTTTGCTGCGGTGCAACATAAAATAATAACATTTCCCCATCCCCTCCACCGAGGCTGAATGGCCGTCTGGACAGGAAGCTTCGCCGGCGTAGGATTTTTACCTGTTTCCTGATAACGTGGCGCCCTTCGGTCGATACCTTTCATCATCGATGCTCATTGACTATTGGCGCTTCGCGCTGTCCAACCCGCGCTTCCTGGGATTTGGTTTCCTGCTCGCGTTTTTATCGAGCGCGGGGCAAACCTATTTTATCGGCGTGTTTGGTTCCGGGATCCAGGCGGAGTTCGCACTCGACGCCGGTAGCTGGGGACGCACCTACATGATCGGCACACTCGCCTCGGCCTTGCTGATCAACTGGAGCGGAGCCTTCATCGATCGTGTCGATCTGCGTCTGTTCTCGACCCTGGCGCTGTTGGGGCTGAGCGGCGCCTGCCTGGCGATGGGGTCGGTATCGTCGCCGCTGATGCTGGTCGGCGCGATATTTTTACTGCGCCAGTTCGGCCAGGGGCTTTGCAGTCATGCCGGCATTACCTCGATGGCGCGTTACCACGACGTTGATCGCGGCAAGGCGATCGCGCTGGCGGCGATCGGTTTCGCCTTCGGAGAGGCGATGCTGCCGGTGGCCGGCATCTACGCAGCCGACGCGTTGGGCTGGCGTCACACCTATTACATCGTCGCGCTGGTGGTGCTGGCTGCGATCGCGCCAATGCTGTGGTTGTTGAAGGGTCACCGCCAACGTCACGCACTGCATGTCGATGCGCTCGCCGAAAAGGCGCGCGACAGCGGTGGGGGAAGCGACTACACGCGCCTGCAAATGCTCTCGGAGCGGCGCTTTTACCAGATCCTGCCGGCGATGATCGCACCCTCGCTGATCGGTACCGCGCTGTTTTTTTTTCCGGCCGAGATCGCCGCGGCGAAGAACTGGAGCAGTCTGTGGCTGACCGGAAACTACTGGCTCTACTCGCTGGTTGCGGTCGTCACCACGGTTTACTCGGGCATCCTTATCGACCGTTTCGGCGCGCGCCGCGTGGTGCCGCTTTTCCTGCTGCCGCTGGCGCTGGCGCTGGTCGCCATTAACTTCTCCGATCACCGCTTCCTGGTGTGGCCCTACATGCTGCTGATGGGCATCAGTTCGGGCCTGTATTTCACCGGCCTGAGCGCGCTGTGGGCCGAGCTCTACGGTCTCAGGCATCTCGGTGCGATCAAATCGTTCACCAACTCGGTCATGGTGTTTTCGTCGGCGCTCGGACCGGCGCTGGTCGGCAGCCTGCTCGAATGGGGGATGTCGTTCGCGGTGATATCGATGCTGCTGGCCGCGTTCTGCCTGTTCGCGACCGCGCTGCTGGTCTACGCCTTGCGCCGGCCCGGCAATTGACCTCGCGCACTAAACGCCGGCCAGCGTCGCGGTCAATGCCTGCTCGAACTTGTCGACGATTTCGGCGATATGGTTTTCGTCGATAATATACGGGGGGGCGAGCAGGACGTGATCGCCACGGCGGCCATCGAGGGTGCCGCCCATCGGGTAACAGATGAGTCCGGCTTCCATGGCCTGGCGTTTGAAGGTCTTGTGCAACCCGAGCTGCGGGTCGAAAGGTGACTTGCTTTCGCGATCGTCGACAAATTCCATACCGAGAAACAGGCCCCGACCACGAATATCGCCAATATTCGGGTGCTCGCCGAAACGGTCCTGCAGCGCCGCTCGTAATTGCGAGCCGCGTTGCCTGACAGCCTCGATCAGGTTGCGGTCGATGATTTCCCTGACCACCGCGTGCGCGCCTGCGCAGGCCGTCGGATGGCCGATGTAGGTGTGGCCGTGCTGGAAAAAACCCGAGCCCTGCTCGATGGCCTGGTAAATTACGTCGCTACACAACATCGCGCCGATGGGTTGGTAACCGGCGCCGAGGCCCTTGGCGATGGTGGTGATGTCGGGCGCGACGCCGTCCTGCTCGCAGGCGAACAGGCTGCCGGTGCGGCCCATGCCGCACATGACTTCGTCGAGGATCAGGAGCACGCCGTAACGGTCGCAGATTTCGCGGATGCGCTTGTAATAGCCGTCCACCGGGGGCACCGCGCCGAGCGTGGCGCCGACTACCGGTTCGGCGATGAACGCCATCACCTGGTCTTCGCCGAGGCGCAGGATTTCAGCCTCGAGTTCGTTGGCGACGCGCTGTCCGTAGTCGAATTCGGATTCGCCTTCCTGCTGGCCGCGGTAAGCGTAACAGGGGGAGATATGCGCGGTATCGATCATCAGCGGTGCGAAAGGTTCACGCCGCGACATGTTGCCGCCGGCGGCAAGGGCGCCGAGGGTATTACCGTGATAAGACTGTAGCCGCGCGATGACGCGATGGCGCGAAGGCTGGCCGATTTCGATGAAATACTGGCGCGCCAGCTTGATTGCGGCTTCGACCGCTTCCGATCCGCCCGAAACCAGGTAAACCCGGTCGAGCGCACCGGGGGCTGCGTTGACCAGGAGTTCGGCCAGCGCTTCCGCCGGGACGCTGTTGAAAAACCCGGTATGCGCGAATTCGAGACATTCGAGCTGCGCCTTGATGGCGTCGATAACGCGGGTGTCGCTATGCCCGAGGCAGGACACCGCGGCGCCGCCGGAAGCATCGAGGTAGCGTTTGCCGGTGCTGTCGATGATGTAAACGCCATCACCCTGCATCGCAAGAGGGAGGTTGACCTTGCAGTTACGGGGAAAAACGTTGCTCATGATTTATTCTGTTATGGTCGCATGCTCGCTCCGGTGGGATCCCATGCGGCGTCAAGCGTTATCGTGCCGGCATTCTGACTTCGGGCTATATCGATGTCAACCCTGAGCCCGTCCAGTTCGAGGCCGCTGTCGTTTTGCAGCAACGCGATTGCGACCGGTTTACCGACGCGGTAACCAAAGGCGGCGGAAGTGGTCTTGCCGATGATCTTGCCGTCGTGATACACCGGTTCGTTACCGAGCGGTTGCGCGTCAATCGCGTCGAAAACGATGCTGACCAGCCGGCTCGCCGGCGCTTGTTCGCGGTACTCGAGCAGGGCGGACTTGCCAATAAAATCACTCTCCCAGTCGAGGGTGAATTCAAGGCCGGCCTGGAACGGGTTGAGATCGGTATCGAGGTCGTGGCCAAAGGCAAGGAAACGCTTTTCGATGCGCATCGAGCCTTGTGCAAACATTCCGGCGGGCATGGCGCCCGCGGCCTGAAACTCGTTGTAGAGCTGTTCGCTATCTTCAACCCGGCACGTCAGCTCCCAGCCGGCTTCGCCGACAAAGGACAGTCGAACCGCATCGACTTCAATGCCGGCGACGAGTGCCCGGCAGTGCCGAAAATAACCCAGCCCGCCGATTTCGCTGGCGCCCAGTTGAGCCATGATCGCCGCGGATTTCGGTCCCATTAACGCCAGCACCGCGAAGCGATCGGTCTGGTCTTCAATGATAACCTGCTCGTCGCCCTGTAGATGCCGGCCTAACCAGGCCAGGTCCCGCTTGACCGCGCTGGTGCCGACATAAAGGCGGTAGTGATCGCGCTCAAATCTGAGCGCGGTAAGATCGCTTTCGTATCCGCCACGCTCGTTGAGCATTGCGGTGTAGATGGCCCGGCCGGGATCACGGCGCATATTGTTGGCGCAGACCCGGTCTAAAAAGGCTTCCGCCGCGGGCCCGCTGACGTCGATCTTACCGAAGCTGGATTGATCGAATACGGCGGCGCCGTTATGCGCATGGTCCACCTCGACCGCGACTTGCTCGAACCATTCGGGTTTGTCGAATGACAGCCGCGGTTCTTGTTGCTTGTTGAAATAGAGTGGGCGTTCCCAGCCGAAAAACTGGCCAAAATGCGCCTTGTGCTGCTGCCATTGCCGGTGCAGCGGAGTGGGCCTCAAATCGCGCGCGCTGTCTGGCTGCATCCCCGGAAAGTGGATCGCGTAGTGTTTGCCGAGAACTTCCGGAACCCGCTCACTCAAAGCCTGGACCGAGTTGAAGCAGTCGGGGAAGCGCCTGGGATCGGCTTCGTGCAAATCGAACGGGGTATGTCCGTGGACGATGCAATGCGCCAGCGCCATGCCGGCGCCGCCGCCGGTGGCCACGCCGACCGAATTCATGCCGCAACCGAGGAAAAAACCCTGCGTCTCGGCGCTTTCGCCGAGCAGGAACGAACCGTCCGGGGTGAAGCTCTCGGGGCCGTTGAGCAACATGCGCACGTCGGCGTCCGCCAGGCAGGGCAGGCGCTGCATGGCGTTTTCGAGCATGGGTTCGAAATGATCCCAGTCTTCGGGCAGTAACTGGAAGGCGAAGTTTTTGCCGATTTGCCCGGGGTCGATCGGTTTGCCAAGTGGTTCAAAACAGCCCACCAGCAACCCTCCGGAATCGTCACGAATGTACAAATGGTTATCGTGATCGGACAGGGTCGGTAAATTGCCCGAGATGCCATCGATGGGATTGGTCAACAGGTAAAAATGCTCGCACGGCCAGATCGGTATATCGACGCCCGCCATGGCGGCATTTTCCCGGCTCCACAACCCGGAGCACAGTGCGATGGCATCGCAACTGATTTCTCCGTGGCTGGTTTCAACGCCGACGACCCGATTGCCCCGCGTCTTTATCCCGGTTACGTCGGTGTGCTCGAGAATTTTTGCACCGTTCGATTTTGCTCCCTTGACCAGCGCGGCACAGAGGTCGGAAGGGCCGACGCGCCCGTCGCCCGGCGACCAGACCGCACCGATGACATCATCGGTGTTCATCAAAGGCCAGCGTTCGCTGGCTTCATCGACCGATATCGAGGAAGCTTCGACGCCGTAGAGATGGGCCAGTGCTTCCTGGCGTTTGATAAAAGCCAGACGATCGGGATTGGTCGCGATCGATAGCGAGCCCTTGTTGATCCAGCCGGTCGCCTGGCCGGTTTCGGCTTCGAGCGAGCTGTACAGTGAAACCGAGTAACGCACCAGGTCGGTCAGGTTTTTACTCGAACGCAGCGCGCGAACCTGCGCCGCCGAGTGCCAGGTGGTGCCCGATGTCAGCTCGTTGCGCTCCAGCAGAATTGCGTCGCTGACGCCGGATTTGGCGAGATGGTAGAGGGTGGAGCAACCCATGACGCCGCCGCCAATAACGACGACGGAAGCGTGATTTGGCAGGTTCATGGCAACTATAGTATCTGGCTGAGAAATTCCTGGGTGCGCGGATCTTTTGCTTCCTTGAAGAAAGTCGCGGGAGGTCCGTGCTCGACGATGATGCCGCGGTCGGTAAAGTAAATGTGATCAGCCACCTCGCGTGCAAACCCCATTTCGTGGGTTACCAGGATGCAGGTCATGCCATCCTTCGCCAGGTCCTTAATGGCCAGTAAAACCTCGTTTACGGTTTCGGGATCCAGTGCTGCCGTTACCTCGTCGAATAACATGACGTCGGGATTCATTGCCAGCGAGCGCGCAATCGCAACACGCTGTTGCTGTCCGCCCGATAATTCACCGGGGTAGGAATCTTCCTTGCCCACCAGGTTGACGCGCTTGATCAGCTTGCGGGCGCGCTCTTCAACTTCACCCTCGGATTGCTTCAATACTTTAATCGGCGCCATCATGATGTTCTCGAGCGCGGTTTTGTGGGGGAACAGATTATATTGCTGGAATACCATGCCGACCTTTTTGCGAAGTTCCAGCTTGTCCAGTCCCGGATCATGTACTTCCTGCCCTTCAACCGTGATCGAACCGCTATTGATGGTGTTGAGGGCATTAACACAGCGAATCAAGGTCGATTTTCCCGAGCCGGAAGGACCGATGATGCAGATGACTTCGCCCTGCATGATGTCGAGGGAAACACCCTTCAGCACTTCGAGTTCGCCAAAGGACTTATATACGTCCTTGATCGAAACCAGTGGTTGATCCGGGGTCCAGCCATTATTAGTCATCTAGATCTCTCCACAGGTGGTTATTGTTTAACGGCAAAGCGTTTTTCCAGCCTCAGCGTGTAGCGCGCGATGGGGTAGCAGTAAGCGAAGAAAATCACCAATGCGAAACCGTAGAACGGTAGCAGTAGCTCGGGGTGATTGTTTTCAGATTCCATCGCCTGCCGGGACAAGGTGATGAGCTCTTCGACACCGAGCAGTGAAACCAATGGGGTCGCCATGGTCAGTATGGCGTACCAGTTCATCCACGGCGGGATCATGCGTTTGAAGCACTGCGGCAAAATCACCAGCTGTAGTGTTTGTCTGCGCGAATAGGCCAGCGATTCGGCCGCCTCCCATTGTCCGGTCGGAACCGATAAAATCCCGCCGCGAACGATTTCCGATATATTCGCCATAATCGGCAGGGACAGACCGATAACGGCCTTGGTCCAGTCCGGTACCGGGATAACCAGACTGCCAATTTCGATCTGGAACGGGAACGACAGCATGACGATAAAGAGCAATACCAACCACGGCGAATTACGGAATAACTGCGTAAAAAACCAGGAAAAGCGGCGCACCGAAAGCCGGGGTGAAACCTGGCCCAGGCCCAGCAAAATGCCGGCTATCGTGCCTAACAGCATGGTCAGGACACTGATGATGATATTAAACAGAAACCCGTGCAGCATCAGAAAAGGAAGCCAGCGTTGCAGCGCGCTGAAAGCGTCGCCGGTCGAGTAAGTGCTTTGTGCCCAGCTCAATGTGGGCCATAGGATTACGATCGCAAAAAACACCAAAGGAAGCCACGGCGGCATCCCGCCCAGCCAGCGTGAAAACAGCAAATCGTCGGCCATGCCGGCTGCGGATGCATTGAAAGGTTTCAGTACCGGCAAATCGGTTTTCGACGGTTGCTCGATGCCGGTGACAGGGGTAAATAGTGACATTAGTTGCCGTACCCGGGTATGCGCATTTGTCGTTCCCATCGATTCATGCCGAAAACCAGAACTCCGACCATACCGATATAAGCAAAAAACAGGATCACCATCGCCGCATTTTGAGCGGTCGAGTAATCGTTATAGATGCTCACCATTTGATAGAGCAATTCCGGCACTGCGATGGCAATCGCCTGGGTGGTCGTTTTTATCAGGTTGACCAGGTTGTTGTTCAGCGCCGGTAAGCTCACCCGGAATGCCAGTGGCATGGTGACGTAAATGAATGTTTGAAAATGGCTCATGCCAAGCGCTTCAGACGCTTCCTGCGTTGAGGTCGGCACCGATTCTATGCCAGCGCGGAAAATCTCGACGTTAAACGCCCCTGCAAAAAACGACATAGAGATAATGGCCCAGCCGATGTTGGAAATAATCGGTATTTCGAGCCAGCCATCGGGTGAATAGGTCGGCGTAAACTGTCCCAGCGCAAAGTAAAAAAATAGTAGCTGTACCAGTGGCGGCGTATTGCGAAAAAACTGTATGTATCCCTGTACCAGGTAGCGGACCGCTTTATACGGTGACTTTTGCAACCAGGCGCCGCCAAGGCCGATAATGACACTCAATATGACGCAGACGACAGATAACTGGACGGTTACCCAGAGACCGGTTAACAGGCGCTCAAACTGCAGTGGCTCATAAAAGAAAATGAAGTTCCACTTGACGTGGGTCTGCGCCAGATCGTAAAAAAATTGCTGGAACGAATTCATCTTATGGCATCCGCTAAAAAATCCAGCTGGGGAAATCCCCAGCTGTAATTATCGAACGAGAGAGCATGATACAAAGAGCCTGGAAATTACTGAACCCAGTCGGCGAAACGTTCCTTCTGGTTTTTGAGATATGAGGTTTCCTGAATACCCCATTTCTTTTCAAGCTCGATCAACTTGCCTGATTGATGCCAGTTGTAAGTCATACCCGACATGAATTGACCAAAGATACAGTCTTTTTCAGCGATCGGCACCGCCAGACCCCAGGGATTGTCATCTTCGGTAGGCATCGGCATTTCGAATCCTTCCCAGTCACCGGAGACCAGATCAGCCATGATTGACGAATCGTCGTAGATAAAGCCGATACACTTTTTATCGCGCAGCGCCTGCTTGGCTTCGGCATTCCCGATGAAAGCCGACACATTGGCGCCATAACGCTCGGACGCATTCTTGTTATAAAAAGCACCCTGCTTGCCACAGATTGGTTTACCACGGATATCTTCCCAATTTTTCAGTTTTAACGCCTTTGGCGCCAACAGGTTAGTACCCGAGGTGTAATAGTTTGGCAGGGTAATACCGACCAGTTTTCTGCGGTCAGGACGATCAGACATGGTCGCAATCATCATATCGATCTTGCCTTGCTCGAGAAATTGCATGCGATTCGAAGACTGGACCGGAACCAGCTCCACTTCAACGCCCATGGTTGCCGCGACCTCTTTTACCATATCGATTTCCATGCCGACGAGTTCACCGCTTGGATCCCGGTAGGCCCAGGGCTTGTAGTCTGCCTTGACACCCACGGTCATCTTGCCGCTACTCATGACCTTGTTCCAGGTTTCGTTGGTACATGCGGCCGCGTAACTTGTGGCACTGCTCAGCAGCATTGCTGCCGTGGTTACGGTTAACGCCATTTTTTTGATTATCATTGAAATCCCTCCTCGGGTGGTTATGGAATCGTCCCATGCTAGCGGACTCGTCCAAAATATTCAGCTACTTTGCGATGCGGAGAATATAATTATTGTTAATTCTTTGAAATATATTTACCAAATGTTATATTGTCAAGAACTTTCGGCTCTTCCCATTTTGCCAATATGCAGCAACTACTGGACACACTGTTAAAGGTTACCCCGACTCTGACGCCAAAATTAAGGGTTGTTGCAAAGCTGATTCTGGACAATCCGAATTTAGTTGCAACCACCTCGATGCGGGCGCTTGCGGGCCGTGCCGGTGTGACTCCACCGACCATGATTCGTTTCGCCAATACCCTCGGGTTTGAAAATTACGTCAGTTTTCGGCGCGTTTTTCAGACCAGCGTCAATGAGCAAGATTTCGAAGATCGGGCAAACTGGTTACAGCTTACCTCGGCTACCGATGGCATGGCCGCCATCGTGCAACAGATTGCCGAGTCCGGGTTAGGCAATATGAAGCAGTTTTTCAAAGATATTGATCTTGATGAGGTGTCGCGAGCGGCCGATATTATTTTGGCGGCGCCGAATGTTTATGTCGTTGCGGCGGGGGGAGTTCACTGGATAGCGTCCTACCTGCATTACGTCTGCAAGATGGCGATCCCGCAGATGCGATTGCCCCGAACCAGTGGCAGCGGGCTTATCGAGGGGCTGATTCCGGTTTGCAAAGGCGATGTCATTCTGACTCTGGCATACCATCCCTACTCCAGTCATGGGATAGAGGCATCGGAATTTGCACTTGCTCGGGGCGCCCGCCTGATTTATTTAACCGATAGCAAAGCGGCTCCGCTGGCTTCGCGGGCCGAAGTATTGATATTGCAAAAAACCGAGAGTCCGCAGTTTTTTCCTTCCATGGTGGCTGTCATGGTTGCCATAGAAACACTGATTTCGGTGATAGTTGCGCGCAGCGGTGAAGCCGCGATTCGTAGTATCGCCGACTATTCCGATATCCGCGATAAAAGCGATTTTTATATTACCTGAAATATTTCAAAGGAGTTTTCCGAACGTGCAAATGGCGAGTCAAAACGAATATACCCGCGATGAAACCGACAGCCTGGGGACGGTCAGTATGCCGCGGCAATCGCTCTATGGCAGCAATACCGCCAGGGCACTTGAAAATTTCCCCAT
>JAAEPH010000071.1 GCA_024232855.1 Gammaproteobacteria bacterium | reverse complement strand
GTGGCCGCCACCACCGGAATGACCGACATAGACTTCGCCGCTTTCCATGCCGATGCGCAGCGACGCCGCAAAACCATCATGCCGCGCCCTGAATTCCTCGATGGCATCAACAGCCTGCAGTGATGCGAGCACCGGCTTGCGACGAATCTCGATATCCGCTTGTTGCCCGGTCCAGGCACACATTATGGCATCGGCACGGAATTCGGTTACGGTGACGTCGTGCTTGCGCAAAGACTGCGCCAGGGTATCGAAGTAATCATTCAAAAACTCAGCCAGTTTTCCGGGATCCGTCTTTTCGGCAATCGTCGTAAACCCTTCCATGTCGGTCGCAAGACAGGTGCTGAACGTGACCTGATCTATGTTTTCAGGACGAATGTCATCGCTCACCAGGGCTTTCGATATCTCCTCCGGCACGTAAAGGCTGATCGCTTCACTGATGTGCTCCACGGTATGGCGTTGTTGTAGATACTGACCCGAAAGCCCGATGAAAAGGGCCGCTGGAAACTGGATCAGCAGCGGGGTCGCCAGGGGCAGCCACAGGTAACTGTCATTGAATAGCAGCTGGGAATAAAACACGTAGCCCGCAACCATTACGATGGCGCCGGGAACACCCAGCACGATCGGCGTAAAATAGATCGGCAGGGTCAGTAGCAGACCGAAAGTAAACAGGATGCCGAGGCGGGTAGCGACATCCGGAATGCGCAGCGACTGATCGTGCAGCAGGTTGGCGAACGCGGTGGCCGCAATACGCGCACGTCTCAAATCCGAACTCGAACAAGTCGACTATCGGGTCGTGCTGATCCCGGGGCGCGAAAGCGGCGGTCACCTGTACGCCTCGCCGAGAAACCGCGCTAAAGACCAGCCCGCGCAACTGATGATTGGACACTGCGATACCGTGTGGCCGATCGGCACCCTGCAGTCCATGCCCTTGCAGAGCGAATCGGACACCCTGCACGGGCCAGGCATCTACGACATGAAAGCCGGCCTGGTGGAAATAATATACGCGCTCAAAGCGATCGATTCACTGGGCCTGAAACCCAGTGTCGCGCCGCTTTGCTTCGTTAACTCGGACGAGGAAATCGGCAGCCGTGAATCGACGCACTACGTACGCGCACTGGCGCAACGCGTCAACCGCTGCATGGTGCTCGAGCCCTCGCTCGGTCACAGCGGCAAGATCAAAACCGCGCGCAAGGGCGTTGGACGATTCACGGTAACGGTAGAGGGCAAGGCCGCGCACGCCGGACTGGATCCCGGCGCCGGCGCCAGCGCCATCCTCGAACTGTCGCACGTCATCCAGAAATTGTTCCTGTTGAATGACCCGGCGCACGGAACCTCGGTCAATGTCGGCGTCATCGTGCACTTGCTGTCGCAAATGGGCCTCAACGTAGTTGGCGCCAAGCTGACCGGCGCCGCGCGTTATCGCGACATGCTGAGCTTCAAGGATGCCGGCGCCAGCGCGATTTACGATTTCGTCGATGCCGGCCTGCCGTCCTCGGCGGTCGACGAAGACCTGTACCGCGAGGCGCTCCCCTACCTGTTGTCGCTGATCGCAAACGACAAGCCCGATGTCGTCGTCGCCGAGGCCGGCGCTTCACCGCTGGAACCCTATAACGGCTCAATCGCCAAGGAAATGATCCGCGG
>JAAEPH010000070.1 GCA_024232855.1 Gammaproteobacteria bacterium | reverse complement strand
GTATAAGAATCACGACCTTAGGCATTTTTTTGACAAAAAGTCTAACAGGTCACACCAGTGCCCCCCAGGCCGCAATATCCCGACGGGTTTTTATCGAGATATTGCTGGTGATAATCTTCTGCGTAATAGAATGGGCCCCCCGCCACGATTTCGGTCGTTATCGGTGCAAACCCTGCGGCCGCGAGCTTCTGCTGGTACCCGTCAAGGGCTTCCTGCGCGAGCTCTCGCTGGCGCTCAAGGCGATAGTAAATCCCGGAGCGATACTGGGTTCCCTGGTCATTCCCCTGGCGCATTCCCTGGGTTGGGTCGTGCGATTCCCAGAAGGTCTTCAACAACGATTCGAAACCGATTTTCGCGGGGCGATAAACCACCAGCACGACCTCGTTGTGCCCGGTCATACCGCTGCAGACTTCCTGGTAGGTCGGATTGGGCGTATGACCCGCCGCATAGCCAACGGCGGTGGTATGAACCCCGGGCAGATTCCAGAATTTACGTTCCGCGCCCCAGAAACAGCCCAGGCCCAGCACCACCTGCTCGCAATCTTCGGGGAAAGGGGCAAGCATGGCGGTTCCGAGAACACTGTGGATCGGGTTGATTTGCATGGCTTCGCCGCGGCCCGGCAGCGCCTGCTCAGCATCTGGAATTACACTGGGCTTTGAAAACATGAATCGTTCCTGGTTATTGACGCGCCGGCGGCGCCCTGTCAAACGATAATTCGATCCAGACAGGAGCGTGATCGGATGGTTTTTGCATACTCCTGATATCGTAGTCCACCCCTGCATCGACCACACTCGGCTTCAATCGTTCCGAAACCAGCAGGTGATCGATACGCAGGCCGCGCTTAGGCTCGCGCTCAAACCCTCGGCTACGATAGTCGAACCAGCTGAAACAGTTATCCTCGCCGGCATGGCAAAGCCGAAAACCATCGTGCAGACCGAGCGCGGACAATTCCTGAAACCAGACCCGCTCCTCGGGCAAGAAACAGGTTTTCCCCGTTTTCAACCATCGCTTCGCGTTGTCTTCACCGATTCCGATATCCGTATCCCGCGGCGCGATGTTGTAGTCCCCCATGACCACGAGTTTTGACTGCGACATGTCGTAGTCACCGAGAAACTTGATCAGATCGGCATAAAAGCGCCGCTTGGCCGGAAACTTGATAGCGTGATCACGGCTTTCACCCTGCGGAAAATAGCCGTTGAATATCAACAGCCTGTCACCGTCGACTTCGAACTCGCCGCCGATAAAACGTTTTTGCGCATCTTCGTCGTCACCGGGAAATCCGTACCAGGGCTTACTGCAGCGGCTACGCGATAACAACGCAACCCCGTAATGCGTTTTCTGGCCCGCGTAAACCACCTGGTAACCCATCTGCTCTATCGCCTCGCCGGGAAACTCGTGATCCTGTACCTTGGTTTCCTGCAAACCAATGAATTCCGGCGCATGCTTGTCGATTACCGACTGCAGCTGATGCAGGCGCTGTCGCAGGCTGTTGACGTTAAACGAGACTATCTTCATGCGTTTTCTCTTCGTCGGTTTCCTGCACAAAATCGGCCAGGGTTTTATCTTCCAGCTGCGCGTCCAGCTTTTGCTCGATGTCATGTAACAATTGCGACACCACGGCATCACTGCGCAGGTTATCGCTCTGGCCCTCATCCTCGGCATCGCGCGCACTGCGCAGAATATCGAGCAGACGAATGCGCTGCAGCGAGGCGCCCGGAAGATAGCGCGGCGGGTTCTCGGCGGACAGCGTGACCAGGCCATCATCGGCCAACGCGTCGAGCATTCGTTCGAGGATGGTAGCCGGTACCTGCTGGTAGGCTGCGAGATTTTCCAGGCTTGGATCGAGGTCGGATTGTCGATCATGCGCGCGCGCGATACTCACCATCGACTGCAGCGCCAGTTGATACCGCAGGCGCGCGCTCATATGGAAATTTTTCTTGTGCCACTTGAGTTGATCCGGATTCTGGTGGTAGAACGAAATACTCGCGCCGATGAGCAGGATGATCCAGCTCAGGTACAACCAGATCATGAACACCAGCAGCACGGCGAAGCCGGAATAAATCGCGGTGTACCTGGCAGAGCCACCGATGAACGAGGTGAATAATATACCCGAGGTTTGCCATAAAACGCCGGCGATGACCGCGCCGTACAGCGCCGAAACAATTCGTACCCGGGTGTTCGGCACCAGAATATAAATGAAGGTAAAGGCGGCGATGACCAGCAGGAAGGGCAACAGCTTGGCGAACAGGTGCAGCAGGTTGCTCATGTAAGGCAAGCTGTTCAAAAATTCGACGATGTAATTGCTGCCCAGCGAAGCGGTAATGCCGACGGCGGAAAAGACCAGTACCGGGCCCACCATGATGACACTCAGGTAATCGCTGAAGCGTTGCATCAGGCTACGGCTGGATTTCAGGCGCCAGGTATGATTGAAGGCCGATTCTATTTTCTGGATCAGCGAAATGGCCGTGTAAATCAGCAACACCAGGCCGAGCGCGCCGAGCACGCCGATCTTCATGTTTTCGACAAAACCGATAATGCGCGCGGTGATTTCGGTGCTTTGCTCCCCCAGCGGCGCCAGAACATTTGCCAGCGCCGGCTCCAGTTGGTCGCGAACACCGAAGCCTTTTAAAACCGAAATACTGACCGCCAGCAACGGCACCATCGATAACAGGGTGGTATACACCAGGCTCATCGCATGCAAGGTAATCATGCCCCCCATCAGGTCTCGACCCGCCATGGTGGCGATTTGCAGAAAATGCCGCCACGGCGAGCGCGGCGCCGTTTTGTCGCTGGCGTTGTAGCTCCAGATGTACTGGTTCAATTGTTGTAACATCGCGCGCGAATCAGCCGGTATAGGCTTCCTTTGAGTTCAGGTACTCGAGTTCGGCCGCGCTGCTGCGGCGCCCGAGGGTTTCGTTGCGATGGGGGAAACGGCCGAATTTTTCGATGATGCCATGGTGATGCAGGGCAAACCTGTAATTTCTCTCGAGGCCGGGTTGCGCGAACAATTGCAACGCCAGTTGCTGATCTGAAAGCGCTTCACTGTGCATGAACGGCATATACAGGAAGGCTCGCTGTTGGGGTGCCAGGGATTCATCGAAACCCTGTTCGAGGGCGGCATGCGCAACCTCGCGCGAACGCGCCTCGGTAGCATAACTCCGCGCCGAATCGCGGAACATGTTGAGTGGAAACTGGTCGAGGATAATCACCAGCGCGAGACAGCCCTCGGCGGTCTGCATCCAGTGATCGAGTTCACCCCGGCTGGCCTGCTCCCAGGCGCCCAGAAATCGTTCGCTGAGCGAGCGATCAAATTCCGGTGTCGAGTTGAACCAGAGCTTTTGAACGTCGGTAGAGAACCAGAAATCGATTATTTCCCGTGGCATTTTTTCCTCATAAACGTCAATCATACTAACAGGCTTTGAGTTCTGCTTCGACCAGCCTGCGCAGGCGATTTTGTAGCGGCTTGCGGCCCTTTGCGGCAGGCCCTCGCTCGAGCCGGTCCCAGTCACGATTCAGTATCGCTTTTTCAATCAGCAGACTATCAAAATTCCGGGGGTTTTGGCCGACGGATTGAGCCACGCATCGCATGATAAATTTTTGCAGGCTGACAAAGCACAATTCAAACCCCTTGTTGCCGCGGGCAAAGGCCTCGATCTCGTCCTGCTCGAGATCGCCGAGCGGCACCTCGTAGCCGGCAAAGCGCAGCAGCGCAACCACCTGCTCCGCCTCCATGCCCTGTAGAAACTGTGTCATCCATGCCGGCAACTGCTGCCAAATGCGACATTGCAGCCGACCGATATCCGCATCCACCTGCGGCGTGAGCGAGCTCAGCACGGCAATCGAATGATCGCCACTCGACTTGCCCTGTGCATAACTGATATGCACCAGCGCGAACCGGGCCCGTTGCCAGAAGCTGGCCGTTTCCGGGTCGAACGCAAAGCTCGCGCCGAGATAGTCGAGCCCGGCCGCACGCGCATGCTCCAGCGCCGCTTCGATTAATTGCGTTCCCAGGCCTCGCCGACGCCAGGCCTGGTTGACGGCGATGCGTTGCACGCGCAGACCGCGGTAGCTGGCGAAGTGCCGCAGGCCGGCGTGCGCCGTCAACATCTGCGCCAACAGGTGCCCCTGCGGACGGCGATGCCCCAGGAAAACCTGTTCACAGAGGTCGTCATCGAGTCCCCCCTCATGGTTTAACAGGATTGCGCCGACGACCCGTTCGCCCGCGCGTGCGACGATCAAACGCAAATCCGGGTTCTCCATCAGCATGCGCAGGTCCGACGGCCGCGTGCGATAGTGCGCGGCATTCAACAGGCGATAGACCTGTTTCAACAACGGCAAAAATTCCAGATTGCCCGGATTTTCGACCAACTGCAATTCGCAGGCGCTCGCATCGGGCGCCGCGGTACGGTCGCCAGGCGTTTCGCTATCGAGCATCAATACGCGGTTGAGCCAGCTTTCGAGGCGATCGTCGCGGCACCAGCGCACCGGATCCTGCAACTCCAGTTGCAGCAGGTTTGCGGAGTCCAGCGCAGCCATGAAGCGAAGCATGAAACCACGTCCGGTTCCTTCATAGCCGCCGCTGGTGGTCGCCATTACCAGGCGCGGATACTGCCGTTTTATCTGCCGTAGTAACGATAGCGGAATCATCGCCGCCTCATCGATGACGACCAGGTCAACCGCGGGCCTTTCCCGCAGCAACCGATCCGGGGCAACAAACGCGGCATGCGGCGCAAATCGCAACAGCGCGGCAGTGCCCCGGCGCGAGTTGGCGCAAACCACGATCCGGTAATCCGCCTGCAAACGCTCCGCCAGCAGGCCCAGGCAGCTGCTCTTGCCACGGCCGCGATCGGCCCTGAGCAGCACCACGGCGGCTAGCTTGCGCGCCAGCCATTGCTCGATACGCTGCAGGCAAACGGCCTGCTCCGCGGTCTGCCCCTGCTCGATGGAGGTAGCAGTCAAGGTTGCCAATGGCGATGACGCCGGTGGCAGGGATTCGGGCGTTACCCGCAAACCGATTTCGCTATCCGCCTCCAGCGCGGCAAAAAAATACTCGGCAAATCGGGCATGACTGGAGCGCGCCTGATCCTGCCAGCATGCGTAACGGTCCGCCGCCATGTTCCAGTCACCGGGCGCCGGCGACAATAGCAACAAAACACCGCCAGCCCGCACCAGGCCCGCCGCTATGCACAGCACGTCCGGATTAAAGCCTTCGAAAAGGTCCAGCACCACGAGCCTGGCCTCGCCGCCGAGACAGGTATCGGCCTTGTTGAAAGGAACCGGATCGGCGCCCAGTCGCCTGTTGGATAAAACCAGCAGCGCCGGCTCCAGCTGCAACAGGGCTTCAAGCCGGGCGTCGCACCAGACCCGCGAACCCTGCAGGTTGATCAACTGGCGTTGCCGATTACGACCCAGGTGCACGAGTACCTGCGTCATCCAGCGGTTTAAATCGATTGCCGGCATTGAAATAATTTGTTAAAAAAACAACCCATTATAATTGAGTACAGCAACATGACGAAAGAACAGCAAATCCAGGTCGAGGCGGCGGCGTTTCGTTCCCTGGTCGAGCATCTACAGCAGCGCAGCGATGTGCAGAATATTGACCTGATGAACCTGGCTGGCTTTTGTCGCAACTGTTTATCCAAGTGGTATTCCGCCGAGGCAAAAAAGCTGCAGCCGGACTTCGACTACGCCGACGCGCAACAGTACGTGTACGGAATGACCATCACGGAATGGAAACGCGATTTTCAGACCGACGCCAGTGAAGAACAAAAGCAAAGCTTCGAAGACAGTAAGCCCCTGCATGCCAAAATCAGCGGGCACAATTAGCCCGGAGAATTCATAAATATGCGCAAAGATCGCGCAGTATATTGATTTCACAAGGAAATATCCGAAGAAGTCTCGTATCGGTGATTACGAGCGACTGAGGATATATTTCTTGTGGAATCAATAGACAAGCGAGAT
>JAAEPH010000069.1 GCA_024232855.1 Gammaproteobacteria bacterium | reverse complement strand
CCGAGCAACTCAGCCACAGGCGGACAAAGGCTACCCACACCGGCGTTCGCCCCCCGCGTAGGACGCGCGCCCCGCCCCGAGGCCGCCTGGTAAGTCATGACACTCGTCCACTCAGCCAGGTCGTGTTCGAATGAGCCGCCCGTGGCCATGATCAGCAGACTGACCGTGCAATTTCCGCCAGGAAAATCCTTTTGCCCTCCAGACGGTGCATTGTCGAGGACGGGCCGATTCACCGGATCCAGGATAATTACACTCGGCGTTTCCATACGCAGTGTCGAAGCGGCATCGATCCAGTAGCCTTTCCAGCCACTGTCGCGAAGACTCGTATGAACTTGCTTGCTGTAATCACCGCCCTGGCAGGTAACTATGGCATCCATCGATCTTAACTGTTCGAGATCAGTCGCATCTTGCAGTGGAGGGACCTCCCTGCCGATATTGGGCCCGGCCTGGCCCACTTGAGATGTCGTAAAAAATACGGGCTCGTCGATAGGTGTGAAATCCTGTTCTT
>JAAEPH010000068.1 GCA_024232855.1 Gammaproteobacteria bacterium | reverse complement strand
TCGTTTGCCATTACCGTTTGAGACCTCGCGGCGAGTAGTTGTAGGTTATCGACTGCAGTGTGTGGGCGCGCTCGAAGCTGGATTCGCCCTGAATCAACAGGCTGACATTGATGCCTTGGCCGTCGATGTAGGCCTGCGCTTCACCGATGATCTGGCCGTCCCAGATGAAATCTCCCCATAAATCGATATCCCAGATACCACCGCCGACATTCAGGGTGCCATCGGGAAAGTTGAAAACGCCCGGTGGCGGCTGGTCTGGCGCACCGTAGCCGAACTCCGGACTGAACCGCAGTACTGGCACGTCGGGCGCGTCGATCTGAATCGTCGCCTTGCGAAAGGCCTTTTTTTGCCGTGGCGAGCCGCAATGCGCAAACACCAGGCGCAGGAAGTACTCGATATTCTCGCCGTCGAACGATTCACCTTTCTCGGCCTCGTACACGAAACCGTCGTCGGATCCGAAGAAAACGCGCTCGGCACCACCGCACACTTCGCACTCCTCGGCCACGATACTCTCGACTTTGTGCAGGTAGGTGAACCGCATGAACTTGAAACGGTAACCGCCGCGGTGTCCCGGATCGTTGTCCCAGCGCAGCAGTACTCCGGAATTGTCATCGAAAAACAGGCGATACTGGTTCTTGGATTTGATCCGGATCGAGTCGACGATGTTCTGTTTCTGGCGTTGGTACAGCGGGTCGATTCGCTCAGAAATGGATCCCTGCTTTAAATCGCCATAGGCGTCGGTTTGCGACAGGTTCTGGATGCCCCGATCGTCGCCGTAGAATGACCAGCCCAGATCCTGCATTGACCACTCGATCGCACCGCGCTCGAACGAGAAGTTGACCAGACTCCAGTTGTCGACGTCATCGCCGTACAGTAGGTACGTGCGGTTGCGGTTAAAGATTGCAAGGATGTCGCCCGGTTGGTCTCTCAGTCCGGTGATTCGATCACCGGTGGAGAGCTCTGCCGCACCGAATACCGCGTTCCAAACCATCGGCGTTCCAATGCCGGAGTGTTGGAGGCTGGCCTGGAAGGAGAAGAACAAATGTTTTTTGTGCGCGTGAAGGTGTTCCGGCTTGTCAATAGCATCAGATAGGCCGGTAACATGAATAAAAGCAAAATTAGTACCGTCATAACGAAAACCGCGACCGGCCCCATTACAACCCCACATGTAGTTCGTAGCGACCGCGCCGCCGAAGTTATAGTTCCGAAAGTCATATTTCCCACCTGGTGGTAAAGTGACGGCCGTGGCCGCGCTGTCGCAATCAGCTACGCCAGACGTCGAGGTAAGCGTGTCACTGGCCGTAAACGTGCCAGTAATCGTTTTGATGTAGATCCGGCCGGCCGCGTCGCTGCCTGACCAGCTGCCGGAGGTGACACCGACTGCGACGACCACGGCGGTCGCCCCCGAAGGCGCAGCTGTAATTACCTCGCCTTCCAGAAACTCCGTCACACCTGCGCTGAAATCAAGATAGTCTCCCAATAGTGCAACCGCCCACCCGAGAGAGGTTGACGCGTACATGACCCCGGTGGCACCGCCTACAGCATTCCTGAAAGCGTACTGAACGCCGTTATACATCCAAACGCCACGAACCGGGCCTTCGCCCGGGACTGCAGCGATCAGCGCTCTACGGGCCTCCTGTGAGGCGATGAGATGCTCCCGATCGAGGTCATCCGCGTCCGCACCGCGCTCCACTTCGACACTCGCCGCCAGCGCGAACGGGGCAGCTGCGACATCGAGCGTCTCGTTATCCTGGAATGCGCCAGTGACATCGAACAGCACCAGATATCCGGCGGCATCGTCGCCCCATACGCCCCATTCAGTGACAACCAGGTGTAGGGTTCCGGTCGCACCCGAGGTGCCGCCATCGATGGTCGCGCCCGGGGTAGGTGGGTTACCGAAACCGTTACCGATACCGGAATCGAACAGGATTACCCAGTAGGACGCGGAGCTCGGTGCTGGTTGGCCGTCATAACGCTCATATCCCGCCAGACGACGGTAACCGCCTCCGTCGTTAGGCTCGTAGTTGTTCGACGACAAGCACATTCCGGGCTTGACCGTCGCAGCTGGCGTAGTGAGATCGAGTCCACCCAGCAAGGGAAATGAGAAGGTTTTCTGCGACATTAGTAATCCTCGTAATCCTCCCGAGTCCGCACCACCATGCGCGCTGATTCGCCGTCAGTCGCAGCGTCCTTGTACTCCTGATCCCAGATAAGCGCGCGCCACAGACCGGAAACCGGTCGGCCCTCGTTACCCTCGGATCCGGCCGCTTCCTCGCCCAGCTTGATGATTTCCGGTGCGTCCTCGGCCTTGCCGAATCGTTTCAGTGCCTCGTAGACGATCAGCTGGCAGTAATCCTCCGGCATGGTGAGCACGTCGTCGTTCGCAGCCAGTACCTGGGCGCGGGAGAAGTACTCGAACTCGATCGAGTAAACCGCGTCGGCTTTCGGGTACAACACGATCTGGCCACTGGGATCCCGGGTGATACGAATCGGACGACCGGCCTGTTCGTCAACGGCACCGTGGGCGCGGTCGAAGTCTTCCCAATCCATCCAGACCATGCGCTGGCGATCGCTGACACCGGTGGCGGTGAGGTAGGATCTGAATGACCTGACGCGGACGTGCTTGACGCCGGTCAGTGGATACTCGCGGGTGTTGAGGATGGTCTGCAGGGGTGCGCCACCAGGCGTCGGCGCCAGGTAGCGGCCCCACATCCATTTCCACTTCTTCGGGTGTGCCTGGATGTCAATGTATGCGTTTTTCACATAGTTGACGATCCGGGCTTCGATACCCGTGGCTGTGGTTACGCTGGCAGGGCCGGTGCCACCAATCCCCGATAGCGCCCGGGTTTCCTGCGCGAGCCCGAGGAAGGTCGACACGGATTATTCCGCAGCGGCAGTTGCGGCTTTCGCGCCGGCGGCCATTTCCTTCGCGGCGCCGATCGCGGCTTCGGCAGCTTCCTTCGCGTTAGCTGCATCCTGCTCGGCCTGTTTGACCACGCCATCGTAGTACCCCTTGACCTGAGACTGACTGGTGGCATTGCCGGCGATATCGTAATCGACACCGTTCTGCTTGAAAAATACCTTTTGCTTTAAAATCCGCTGCGGCTTGACCTCGACGATCTTGCTGTACGGCTTCTTGAAATCAATCGTTGCTATGTTTTCCATTTATACCCCTACAAAGGTTGTTTGAGAATGAGCCCCGATTCCTGACAGCATTCCTTGTCAGATGAGGCGAAATTTTCCGAGTGATTTTCTTCCCTGATGCGCGTGCGCTGGTTGAGGTCGGTCATGCCGCCCTCGATGTAGTCCATTTCCTCGGAGTAGTCGGGCGTGAAGGACATGCCCTGGCTGCCCGTTGGCTTGCTACCCAGAGATCGTAGTTTCGAACCGCGATTCGGCGGGTAGTTGAGTTTGTCGTCGCGGCCGTCGGCCATAGCGATATCTCCCACGCAAAAAGGGGCCAGACGAACTGGCCCCTTGGTTATGGTTTCACGTCATAACTTCAAGAAGTTGTCTTGAAATTACCACGATCCGAGCTGATGGTACCCTTCGGCAAGTTCGGCTGTTGAGAACCGCTCTCGCCACGCAGCTTCGTCTTGTTCGACGTAGATTTGCGCATATTCAGGCCCATGTCGTTCGGGTCGCCACTGATGGTAGCCTTGTCGCCAAGGCCAAGCTTTTTCGGTTTCGTCATTTCAGATCACCTCCTTAGACGTTATCCCAGAGGATAGTCACGTAAATGTCGGCTTCGCCGGTCTCTGCGCCACCATCGCTGTGGAGTTCGAGCACCGTGTCGGCCGGGATCCGGCTGGCATCAGCAGGCGAGGCACCCTGGTCGTCGATCGACAGGGCATTCGCGCCGGCGCCGGTGCCCGAAACAGGGATTGGCAGGCTTCCGAACGTGGTACCGCCGCCGACAGTCTGCAGGTTGACTGACGCAGCAGCGAGCGTGATCGCAGAGGTACTAACAGCAGTCATCGCGACCAGACGACCAGTGGCACCTTCCGGGCCCGGGATCTTCTGATCGGTGGCACCATAAGTGGAAGCCGACACAGCCATAAAGGGGTAAGTGATTGGAGTTCCGTTGGAATAACTCATTATGCAGCACCTCCCCAGCGGTAGATTCGCGCGTCGGCAGCGACATCGTGAACGATGTTGAAGCCTTCTTCTGCGAACCAGGCTACGCCCTTATCGCGACCGTAGTCGCCGGGCAATTTACCGCGCATTTCAGGCGGGCAAACAATGGCCTCGATAACGGTGTCTTCACCGAAAAAGAAGGCTTCCTGAATGCTCGTGCTGATGTCCGCGATAAAGGTCTGCTCGAAGAAACGAACGCCTTCCCAGTGCCGACCAACCTCGCCGTTGAGCATCTTGCCGTAACCTTCGCTGACGTGCTGGTGCAGTTGCTCCAGCTCGTTTTTGAACAAACGAAATGATTTCGGACGACCGATACAACGGTAGTCACCGTCAGACCACACCGGCATGTCGCGTTCCTTCATTTCGTCGCTGACACCCTTGACAGCATCGTTATCGATACTGGCGATACCCGAGGGGGTACCGGAGGTGAACGCGCCGTCTTCACGGAACTCGAGGGCACTGCTGTTGTAGGTTACGGTGAGAGGGGTTGCCTGGAACTGGGCGTGAGCTTCGATCTCGAAGGACTTCACACAGTCATTGCGCAGCGCTTTGTTGATGATTTGCTTCACCGGATGCCGCGAGCGGTTATCCAGAACGCCTGTGTACGGCACGCTGTTGCCGAACTCGTAGACGGTGCCACTCTTTTGAGTGATCGTGAAGCCGGTTTCCGGCATGCGCTGGTTCTCAGCAATGCGACCGCCCTGTTTGCCTACATCGCTGTAGACGTTCCATTGGTAGGCTTGGCCGGCGTGCAGTCCCTTATCGGTAAAGTCGTCGGCATCACAATGCTGAATAAAGCGCGTCATTGGCTGTAACGCGTTACGGAGGACGTCGGATAGCTCCCCCGAATACATATAACCACCGGCCGTATTGGTTTCCCATACTTGACCTGACATTTTTTTGCAATCTCCTTAAAAACATTATTCAGGCTCCAGACCGCGTGCAATTCGTTGGTCACGCACGTAATCGGAGTTCGTTTTCCGAGGAGGCGGCCCGGGCGGTGTGAACCGGCCTGTCGCAGCCTTCGGACGATTAAGCTCTTGCTTTTCCTTATGCTTGTCCGTCATCGTTTCGGTCTGGTGTGAACCGTGCCATTTTTTAACACGGCCCCAGGCTTCGTTTATAACTTTCTCCGGTTCCCATTCGGGATGCTGACGCTCGACAACATCGGTTTCATCATCAACTGCCTGGAACAGGCGGTGATCGAATGAATCCGGTCGCCGTTTGTCAAGCTGCGGAGTTTTGTCAAAAAGAATCTGCCGAGCCTGAACGACTTTGGTTTTCCTTTGGTCTCGGAGCACGTCTTCCGTCACGGATTTCCGCAAGTCATTTTCGTTGATATTGCTGTTCGGGCTTGTGTCCAGAACGCGTTGAACGACCGACTCGACGGTTTTCACCAATGTCGAAGGTGCATCGTCGCGACCATCGTACACAGCTTCAACTGCCTGCTGTGCCATAGTCTCAAGGGTTTGATCATCCGAGGGTAGATCGGTGGGAGGTTGCCCTGCTTGCTGATCCGAGGGTACAGCGGGCAGTTGAGGCGCTGAACGTTCCCGTTCATCCAGTGCCTGTTCGCGGGCTGCCAGTTCTTCGGCAGCTGCCGCGTTTCGTCGCATCTGCTCGTAAGCAGCTTCGCGCATTTGGTACATTTGAATGCCGCCAGCCTTGTCGATCTTTGACTGCGGAACCTGTCGCACCTGCTCGAAAATTACGACTTCGACCAGCGGATCGTCTTCATCGGGAGGGGTAGAAGCTTGCTGGCCTGGTTCGATTATAGTCGCCGAATCATAATTTTCAACAGCGATTTGTGCATTTTCTTCGCCGGCGGTTGGGGTTTCGACTGAATCCGGATCGATTTGCTCCGCTATTTCGGCGTCCCGCTTCTTCGCGTGGCGCTTGTAAATGTCGCCGCGCACGTCGTCGGATTCGGCCGCATTAACAGGATTGTCATCGACAATGGTGACGTCCTCGATGACCTCGACAAGTTTCGGGTCTTCTTCTTCGCGATCGCGAGAGGCCATCACGGGTGCGGCGGGTATGGTTACTTCTGTTTCTTTCGTCATGGTTTACTCTCCTGGTAATTCGGGTGGCGACACGTAATCGCCATCGTCTTCGGGCGGCACGTAGTTGTTTTCGTCCTCGTCGTAGGCTTCCATCGCCTCGAGATTCTGCATCGCGGCACCGCCCGAGGCGATGGCATCGTCCAGCCACAACCCGAAAGCCTCGTGCTTCCATATCTCGTTCTGCAGGGTGCGGATCCCCTTCGCGTCGTCGCAATCGATCACTTTCAGTTCATTCTGAAACTGCTCGACGTTGTGGGCACACCGATCCATGATGTACTGGCCCAGTTTGGTGCGTTTGAACATTTCGGCATCCGCGCCCAATTCGGCGCGGATCCGCTCGTACTTCTGTGGTGTTACTTCTTGGCGCTGTGGCATAAATTCCCCTTAGATTCCGGTACCATTCCGGAGTTTGATTTTCATTTCGTCGACCTTGTTCTGGCGGTCGACCTTGAGACGCTCGAGGGTTTCCATCAACTGCTTGTCGGTGATTTCGCCCTTGAGCCTGCGCTCCAGATCCTTGCTGAGCATGTTGTCGCTGTGCTTGAGCTCCTCAAATGCCAAACGACGTTCATCCATATCCATCTTCTGCTGGTGCTGGCCCTGCTCCTGATCGAGTTTGGCCTGATCCTGCTCCGTGACTTCGCCGGTGTTGTCCTGCGGGGGCGTGGTGCCCGGGACGTCCGGTTGCTGGCTCGGGAAGAAACGCTCGGTGCCCTGGTAACCCAGTGCGCCCATGATCTCTTTCGCGAGTTCCGTGCCGTCCAGTCGCTGCGCGAGTGCCGGCGCCATCTGGAGGATGATGCCGAATCCCATCGCGAGCCGCTGGATCCGCTGCTCGGGGTTGGCCGCGCCGAAATTGGCCGCGACCTGAATATTCATCGATCCCTGAATCCACTTGTCAGTGACGCGATCGATGCCGTATTTTTGCCACAACTGCAGATCCTCGCCGATCAGGTTCAGGATCGCGCCATCGCTCTCGTAGTGCTGCTCGAGGCGAATCAGCTGTTTCAGGACCGGGATTACCCAGGTGATCATAAAAATCATCATCGGGTATTCGGTCAGGGCGTCGGCGTCGCCGGCGAGCAGCTTCATGCCGCCCACGGTTTCGTTCATCTGGCGATTACTGCCGACACTGGATCCGGAGAACATGCCGACCAGCTCATCGAAGTCCGCGTTGATGCGGTCCTGCTCCTGATAGGCGCTGGCGGTCACATCGGGCGGTGCCTCGAGGCGCACGTCGTTGTTCGGGTCGTCGGTCTCGGTGACGCCACCAGGTACGTTCCGCTGCAGGCCGCGGTAGTCGATCATGGCACCACGCTTGACGATGTAGCGGCGGTTCAGGCTGAGCTCGACGTTATCGAAGCGGGTGTTGTTCAGTACATTGGCGTCCTGCTGGGTGCCGGCGGCGAGGCCTACGATCGATTCGGGGTAGTTCTTGTGGGCCTCGATATTCGCGTAGCCGATGATGTAAGGGCGCTCCCCGGGGCGCAGCCATTTGTAATCGGGATCCTGCCGCAGGGGAACCGGTTCTGACAGTCGATAGTGCACGCCCAGCGTGTAGTAGATCCAGTCGATGCCGTTTTTCTTGATAATATTGCGGTGCACCCATACGGTGTCAAACCCCCGGTGGAGGTGCCTTTCATCCTTCGAATCTTCGCGTTGCGACTCGCGTTGACTCCGGACTGAACTGTAATCCGCTGTGACGCCTACGAGCAGCTGGGCCTCGGTCAGCGGGTACCATTTGCCGTCGCGCGCCTTCCGCTTCACGTCGTCGATATACATCGGGATCTGGTCAACGATGAAGGGTGAGGTGTTGGCCGGATCCCGCCAGTCGGCCGCTACAGAGAAGCGCACGTTTTCGCAGGGCCGGAGCTCGACGTCCGGGGTGTCGTGAACGATTTCGTTCTTGGTCTCGAACTCGGTCTCGATGACGCTGGTCAGAGCGGTGGACTCCTGCTGGGCGGTCATGGCGCTGTCCTGGCCGCCGGTTTCATCGCCCTTGATCAACTCCTCCTGCTGGTCTTTCGGCGGGGTGTAGCCCTCGCCCGGGTCGGTGCCCCGGGTTGGATCCGTGTCGGTGTAATCGATCTCGTCGAAGAAGTCGGGCTCGCCTTCCTCCTCGTACTTCCATGCCTGATGGCTGATCACGATGCCAAGGTTCAGGGTTTCCTGATAGGCACCGATGACCGTGGTTGCCCAGGGGATGGTGTTCTCGAGGCGGTACTGCAGCAGCTTCTGGTTGATATCGCCACTGACGCGGTGACTGGGGTGGTGCGATCGCGCGGCCTTGACGGTGACAAAATCGCTGGTGCTGAACATGGATTTCATCAGCGCCGATTCCTGCCGGCGCACCATCGATCGCGTTTTCGGCCGGAATGACTTGTGCCGGTATTTGTACGCGTCCTTGTAGTACTTCGAGCCCGGTGCATGGCGGCTCTGGAAGTGCGCCAGATTGCGTTCGTGCTCTTTGCGCACGTTGGAATCGTAGTAGTTTTCCGATTCGTTGAAGGCGTCCCTGGCGATCATCAGCCAGTAATCGTCGTTGTGCGGCTGTTTGTCGCTTTCTTTCGAGTTGGTGCCGCGCTCGATATCCTTGAATCCGTGCATCGCCGCATCAGCCTTTAGCTGGTTCGGGCTGTGCTGCGCGTCGTAAAATTTACTCTGGGCCATGACTATTTCTCGTATATGGGCCGGCCGAACGGATCCACTTTCATGTCCTGCATGGCCGTTTTAATGGACAGACCGCGATCTCTCGCAATCCCGTAACGCTCGAATAACTCCCCAGCCATTTCCCGGACTCTCTTCATTTCCGGGTCGATCTCGGTGATATGCAGGCAAAACCCCATATCGCCGCTGAATGCCTTGTTCATCACCTGGACGATGCCCCCGCGTGTGTCGACGCGGATTAACCAGGTGTCTTTCCACGCAGGATAGGCCTTCCTCAAGGCCTTGATCAAGTTGTTATGTAATGCGACGACGGATCCGGGCGGTGTTTGCCCATGGTCGTCGAATATGGTGCCGTCATCGTTGTAATCCGGCAGATCGTTCATAATCAAGTCGCCCATCAGGTCAACCCCCGCGCGACCGCAAGGATCATCACAGTGAAAAACGCCACGCCGATGCTACAACCGACAAATGATAAAAACATCATGTCATACCTCCGATGGGAAGGGTTTGTTGTAATTACCAGCATTGTCGTCCTCGTGGAACGTCTTCCTGCTGAACTCGTATGCTTTGTGCTCGAAAAACGGGTAATTGCGTCCCTCGGCGTCGGCGACCAGTGTCAGCCAGCTGGTGCTCTCGCTGCGGGTTCGGGATCCGCTCGCGCGCGATCGGTCTTCGGATATGGTGGCCATTAGTAGTCTCCTGGGTGCTCTGGATCCATTGAATTACCCCGACCGCCTCGCATTACGGGCGGGGTGTTGTATGCGAAAGTCATTGCGAGCGCGTCGCCTACATCCGGGGATGCGAGGCCGCGTTTTTTCATGTCGGATTTCTTTTCCATCTGGATCCGGTGTTTGTTGTCGTAGAAGGCCTTAGTCTCGATCAGGTCGTACTCGAGGCCGTTGTCGGGCGGGATATCGGCGGTCTCGAGCCACTCGCGCATTCGGTACCACATTTCGGCGCGCTTGTTGTAGCAGACCTCCTCGTTTTCCCTGTCGGGCTTGCCGCCGGATATGACTTCGATCACTTCGTAGCTCAGCTGGCGCAGTCGATCGACGACGCCGGCGCCGATGCCGATACCGTCCACCATGATCACGTTAATGCCGGATGTTTTGACCTCGGCGATGACGCGCGATGCCACTTCCATCGTGTTCAGGTCGCGGAATTTCTGGATTTTGGCGATTTTCCTGCCGTGGCGGCCGACGAATACGGTCATGTCCGAGCCGTAGCGCGCGACATCGACGCCGAGTACCTTGGGCGTGCCCCACGGAACGTCTACATGCCGCTTCTGGGCGTTTTCGACCAGCTCGTAGGATATGAACTGCTCCTCGCCAAGTCGCGGGAAAACGCCTCTGACGCGGACTCTGACGTAATCGCTGTCCTCGCCCCACTCGAGCACATCGGCCTCGAGCTCCTCCTTGTTCGGCATCTTGCAGTCGCGGGAATCTACGTTTCGGGTGACCCAGCGGCCGGCGAAGCGGCCAAAACATTGCTTAAATCGTCCGGTGTTCTGGGTAGGGTTTCCAAATACGAACCAGAATACTCGCGGGTCGTTAACACCACCTGAAACTTCCCAGATCTTGTCAGGGATTGCAGAAGCCTCGTCATAGATGATGAGGGTGTGCCGGCCGTGCTGACCAGCAAAAGCCTCGGAGTTGTGCTCGCTGTTCGGGATAGGAGAGCAGTACCAGGTTTCCTGGTGGTCGACATGATAAAACCTCGTTTCGGTCCACTTGAACCAGTGGCGGTTGACGACGCGCTTGTGCCAGACGGCGAGCTCGCGCCACGTTTTCGTTTTCAGCTGGGTCCATGTATTCGCGGTGATGATGCCATTCAGGTGCGGGCGGGTGCTCATCAGCCACAGCTGGATCCACGAGCACTGGGTTGACTTGCCGATACCGTGTCCGGAGGCCGTCGCATCGCGATAGATGCCGAGCGGATTCGTCGCGAGGTGCTCGGCGATCGATGCCATTTGCTCCAGCTGCCAGACGTCCGGGCCGTCGAACTCCTCGAGCTCGGTACCTTCCTCGCCCCACGGGAATGCGAATCGCACAAAACCTTCGAAGTCGTTGGCGAAGCTCGCCATCTTTTCGATCAGCTGGATCTCGAGGTCTTGTGCGGGGGCGGCCATCATCGCACCACCACCCCGGGCCGGTGCCCGTTAAGCCGGCGCAGTTTCGCCCGCGGCACTTTCAGCTTATGCCGGCACCAGGCGCAGGTGGTGAACTCGTGATACTCCCCGGGTTCCTCGGTGTAGTCGTTGTTCTCGAGACACCAGTTGCAGAAGATGGTGCACATCCGCGTCTCGGTCTCGACGTTGTAAACGACGTCTTCTTCGCTCATGCCGTTTTCCACACTGGTTCGTAGTACCAGCTGACGGTCATCGATCGCCCGTAATCGACCGGCAGCG
>JAAEPH010000067.1 GCA_024232855.1 Gammaproteobacteria bacterium | reverse complement strand
CCTCGACGAGACATCGATCCACAGCCGACGGGGCCCATACAGCCAGGCCTAATAGGGAGGTGAGAAGTGCGACAGTTCTAGGAATTCAATACAGGAGCACAAGATGAAGCAGTAAAAGTGACGACAGTTTCACACTTTCGAGGCCTGGGACGCACGGGGCCTCGGTAAAAGTACGATCTGTGAGATGATGATTCATGAAAACGACGAATTGTGCGAGAGGTCCATTGAGCCACAGCCGACGGGGCCCTTACAACCAGGCCTAATAGGGAGGTGAGAAGTGCGACAGTTGTAGGAATTCAATACACGAGAGCAAGATGAAGCAGTAAAAGTGACGACAGTTTCACGCTTTAAGTGAGTAAGAGTGAGAGTGAGTGAGAGTGAGAGTGAGTGAGTGAGAGTGAGAATGAGTGAGTGAGTGTGAGTGAGTGAGTGAGCGAGAGTGAGTGAGAGTGAATGAGAGTGAGTGAGAGTGAGTGAGAGAGAGAGTGAGTGAGAATGAGTGAGAGTGAGTGAGTATGAGTGAGAGTGAGAGTGAGAGTGAGAGGTGAGTGTGAGTGTGAGAGAGAGTGAGTGAGTAAGAGTGAGTGAATGAGAGTGAGTGAGATGTGAGTGAGAGGAGAGTGG
>JAAEPH010000066.1 GCA_024232855.1 Gammaproteobacteria bacterium | reverse complement strand
TATATAAAACTGTCAACGGTAGCGGCAAGTCTTGCTCGATCGTGACGATTGCATCATCAGTCCATCCGAGTTCAATTTGCGATATCTGACCGGAGGTAAGCGGTTCAATCTCGCCCATCGGTGTCGACGGGTGCCGGGATGCTAGGCGCTCACCATTTACAAGCGGGAGTGCTGAATCCAGCAAGCCCACAACTATAGAGTTGAGCTTCTTTGCGTGCGCTATGGCTGATCCTGTCTGTGACCCCTTATCAAGCGGAAGCGATACTATCTTGGGCGTGAATTTAAGGCCGACAACCGCGTGGGTTGCCTCCCGCTGCAAATTTATCTGCCCGCCTGCAACAACCCGGTCAGGGTGAACGGCGCCATTAGTCAGCACCTGCACTTCCTCGCCTTCAAGATGATCGAGGCCTGTAACCACGGTGAACGGTATCGCATTCGACTGGCTGTGCCATGAGTCCATATTATAGCGTTCGACGGCAGGTATCGATTCTATATAAATCGAGCCGTCAGCGGGTTGCACAGAGATGCTCATAACATTCGTTGCGTGATCACGGCCGCTTGACACGTCGACACTATGACCGGCTGTGTCGTGGCGGTGCTACCGCACAGGAGAACTTGTAATGGGAAGCAAAGGCGGCGGAACGGCACCGGACCCGAAGAGCAAAGAGGGCCCGGCGCTTGATGCGTGCAACAACCACAAAAAATACATGGCGGACGCG
>JAAEPH010000065.1 GCA_024232855.1 Gammaproteobacteria bacterium | reverse complement strand
ATTTGGCGGCTAACCTCTTCTGGTGGGAATTGCTCAGCATGCTGAACGCACCCACTGGGTAACAATAACCAGTTTCACGGCTTCCTTTCCGATCCCAAGGTTCTGGATTTAACTCGACACGATACTGCGTTTTCTAGGTTTAAACCTGCAAGTCGGCGATGCCGTGCTGCAGGCTCGATCCGGGGCAAACGCCGATCCCGAAGTTGAATCCTGGGGCCTGGGACGGGAACTGTTCGACGGTTTCCGCGCGCGTGTCAGCAGCGCCGAGCAGGGAGCGATGAGCATTTTTACTGAAACACCGATGCCTGCCCCGGTATTGCAACCGGTTCCAGCCCATGAAAATTGAAGACATACTCGGTCAGTCACCCATTGTTCCGGTCATCGTCGTCGAGCGCGTCGAGCAGGCCGTGCCGCTGGCACAGGCGTTGGTTGACGGTGGCCTGCCGGTGCTCGAAGTCACGCTGCGCAGTCCTGTCGCGCTGCAGGCGATTCGCGAAATCGCCAAAACGGTCGCTGGCGCCATCGTCGGCGTCGGTACGGTCACCCTGCCCGAACAATTCCGGCAATCGGCCGATGCGGGTGCGCAGTTCGCGGTAAGTCCGGGCCTGACCGAGCGCTTGCTCGCGGCCGGCCAGCAAGTCGAGATGCCCTTTTTACCGGGCGTTTTTACTCCCACCGAAGCAATGCGCGCTCATGAACAGGGGTTTGACGCACTCAAGCTGTTCCCGGCAAAACAGGCCGGCGGCATCGGTATGCTCAAGGCGATGAGCGGCCCCTTGCCCGAACTGCGCTTTTGCCCGACCGGGGGCATCGATGCGCAAAACTTTCTCGACTACCTGGAATTGCCCAACGTCATCTGCGCCGGCGGCTCATGGATTTGCCCGGCGAGCGCAATACAAAACCGCGACTGGGATGGCATCCGGCAACTGGCACAGGATGTGCATCGAGCACTCGAGCAGAGCAGATAACCGGGTGGCGTTAGCGTCTGCCGGCCTTTAACTCGATGACCATCATTGCCCATCAATTCGAAACCCCGAAACCCGCGACGCGCTGTTCAAGGCGCTGCACGGGGTGGTTGTCGACGATCTCGAGCAGTCCCTGCAGCGCAAGACAACGGCCAGCCTGTTGCTTTCGGGAGGCTCGACGCCAATACCGCTCTATCACAGCCTGTCCAGCGCCACGCTGGATTGGGCCAGCGTCCACATAGCCCTGGTCGACGAGCGCTGGGTGGCAACCGACAATGCCGCCAGTAACGAACGCCTGCTGCGTGAATCGCTGCTCGATAGCCTCGGTGTTAGGGCCCCGTTCACGGGCATGAAGAACGCCGCAGAGTCCCCGTTTGAAGGCGTTGCAGGCTGTAATCTTGACTACCAGAAACTGCCATTACCGCACACCATTTGCCTGCTCGGCATGGGGCCGGACGGCCATACCGCGTCACTGTTTCCGCGGGCGCAGGGGCTGGATGCAGCACTCGACTCGCAACAGCATTGCGCGGCCATTCGTGCACATCAATCCGAGGTCACTGGCGATCGGGTGGAACGCATGACCATGACCCCCTGGAGCATCCTGCAAAGCGAACGCCTGATCCTGTTAATCACCGGTACGGACAAATGGGAAGTGCTGCAACAAGCCGAGAAATCGGATGATGCGCGGCTCACCCCGATCAGTCATTTTATCCACCAGGCGAAACCGCTCGAAGTGTACTGGGCGCCTTGAGGGTATGCGGGCTAACGTCCGGACGGACCGGCGGCGGACCACCGAGCGCCAACCTGTAGCATTCCCCGATTTCCGCGGCCGCGGGTTATTTCGGCAACAATAAGTACAGGGATTCGCTGGCACACTATAATAGTGACAATTCTTCAACTTTGACGTGCGCGCTATGCTGACAATGAATTTTACGAACAACGAATCGCGGGTAATCGGCTGCCTGATGGAGAAATCCATCACCACGCCGGATCAGTATCCGCTGACGCTCAACGCCTTGAGCAACGCCTGCAATCAGAAATCGGCGCGCGCGCCGATCATGTCGCTGAGCCAGGGCACGGTGCAGCACACGGTGCGCGAGCTGGAGCGCAAGCACCTGTTACGCGTCGAGGAAAATTTCAAACGCGGCGTCGAAAAGTACACACAGCGTATCTGTAATTCCTCGTTCAGCGAGCTGCAGTTCGACTCGGCTGAGTTCGCGCTCGTCTGTCTACTCCTGCTGCGCGGCCCGCAAACGCCGGGCGAGCTGCGGGCTCACAGCGGACGCCTGCACGAGTTTGCCGACAACAATGCCGTGCTGGCGGCGCTCGAAGGCCTGATCCACTATGCCAGTGGCGCGCTGGTAGTGAAGCTGCCGCGCACAGCCGGACGCAAGGATTCGGAATACATGCACCTGTTCAGCGGCGAAGTCGACCTGGCCGCGCACGCACAAAAAGTCGAGGCAGCGCAAACTAGCGTAAATTCCTCGCGCAGCGACATGGCGCAGCTGGAACAGCGAGTCAGCGAACTCGAGGCGGAAGTAGCCGAGTTGAAGAATCGCCTTGGTTAGCAGTCTGCACCAACCTTGCTCCCCGGCGACGAGCTGCAGGGACTGGTTCGCTTGTCCCGGAACCCGGGCGCTAAAATGGGTAAGAATTAAATCGGCACTGGTGCTGCAAATTATTGTGATTACAAAATATTTGCGAAGTCTCAGGCTTGACCTATATTCATCATAGGACATAGGATCGCCGGTCGAAACCGGCCAATACACATAGAGGAACTGCAATGAGTGCAGAAATGGCAGCAGACAATCCATACAACGCACCGGGTGCGGAACTGGATAGCGGGAACGACGAATTATATTCGCCCAGTATTTTTTCATTTAAAGGCCGTATCGGCCGGCTACGCTACCTCGCGTACGGTGTCGGAACCAGTTTTCTATTGATGCTGGTAATGATTCCACTGCTCGGAGCAAGCGCGTTCATGGGCGGTGAGGTCGGAACTTCCGTGGTCGGCATGATCGGCATCGCGGTATTCTACATCGCCACGATTGTCGTTTCGGTGATGTTCGGCAAGCGCCGGCTCAACGACCTGAATCGCAGCGGCTGGTGGTTCCTGCTGTTCATCGTCCCCATCGCGAACCTGCTGCTCGCCATGTACCTGCTGTTTTTCCCGGGCACCGAGGGCGGCAACGACTTCGGGCCGGCGCCGCAGGCCAACTCGACAGGCGTGTTGATTCTCGGCTGGATGTTGCCGGCGCTGTTTATCCTCGGAATCGTGGCGGCAATCGCCATTCCGCAGTTTGCAGGGGTCGTACCTCAGTAGAGTGCCGCCGCTAGCCCGCATATTGCGGGTTGCTGTCGATATGAATCCGGGATTTCGAACTTCGATACGGTTTAAAGAAAAAATTGCCTGGCCGTCGCAGTGGCCGGCGTCTTTGCTATGTCAATGGTAACGTTTCCAGGAACTCGAATATCGCGGTAATGAAGAACGACGGATTCTCCGTCAAACCCATGTGCCTGAGTTGCGGCACGATGATGACCTGGGCCCCGCTAATCTCGCCGGCAATCGCCTGGCTCATGGCCGGTGTGCTGCCACAGTCGTGTTCGCAGGTCATAACCAGCGTCGCATGCTCGATTGGCGGTTGCGGTCGAATCAGTTCGGCCACGCCGAATGCCAGCACTTCGCTGCACAGGGCGTAATCGACCGGAACGTTGGCCAGCATCCAGCCGCGCACCTGCTCGACAAAATCACCATGTCCCTCACGGAATTCAGGTGTAAACCAGCGTTCAATGGTGGCGTCCAGGGTTGCCCCCGGTCCACCCGCGGCCGCGTCTAACGCGCGCTGTTCGACCAGGGTCTGTGCCTCGGCGCCGCGCTCGTGCGGCGAATTCAGTATCGCCAACGCACTGATCCGGTCGGGGTGATCAATTGCCATGCGGCGATTGATCATGCCACCGAGTGAAAAGCCTACCAGAGCGCACTGCTCGATGCCGAGTTCATCCATGAGTCCAATCAACTGTTCGGAGAAGGAGGTAACACTCGGCCTGCGCGGCGGCGGCAAGCTCTCACCATGCCCGTAAAGATCGTAACTCAGCACCCGGTAGCGCTGTCCCAGGCGTGACAGATACCTGCGCCAGATCATGCGATTCAAACCGAGCCCATGTATGAAGGCGACAACCGGCGCGCCCTCGACGCCACCCACATAATAGCGCGTCCCGTTACGGCTTGTTTTTGCCCGGCTATCCTGGTTATCCATTGTTATCACCAGTAACGCATGAACGTATCAACCCTGCCCGCGCGGCAACAGTTGCAGGCAGTGGTCGCGAGTGTCGCCGATCATGGCTGCGGGCGCACCCGCCTTGGCGAGCACGCGCGTCCCGAAATAGGCACTGATGATAAACGCCGCCAGCGAGGCCGCCTGATCCTCGTTCACACCCTCCATACTGACTGCATCCATGATTGCCACCTTGAGTCGGCGTATCGTCGTCTTGATTTCGTTTTTTACCTGCCGATCGCTAACTGCCTTTTCGAGGCTGGCATTACACAGCAGGCAACCGCCGCCAAACAGCCCGCGTTTGGTCGATTCGATGACGTTGTCGAACAGGCGCGCGATCTTCTGGCGCGCCCTGCCTTCGCCGTTGAGTATGTCGATGCCCGCCTGGATGCGGGTGCGGTTGTAGTGCTTAAGCGCCGCCAGGTACAGCGCCTGCTTGTCGCCGAAGGCGCCGTATAAACTTCCCTTGAGCAAACCGGATGCCCTTACCAGGTCCTGCATCGTGGCCGCTTCGTAACCCTTGTCCCAGAACACGTTCATGAGGCTCTCGATGACCTTGTTCTCGTCGAATTCTCTCGGCCTTGCCATATTCCATCCGGGATAACTTATCCAGTTAATTCTTGGCCGATTGGTCAGTAGGATTTACATTGATCAATCGGTTGCTGAGCAGGGTTAATTTTTAACAAATTTATGACCATCTGGTCAAGAACACAAACCGGATAACATGACCTATGTCACAAAAATTCGATGTCACCATCCTGGCCGGTAAACCCAACCG
This sequence comes from Gammaproteobacteria bacterium, assembly GCA_024232855.1. GTDB lineage: Bacteria > Pseudomonadota > Gammaproteobacteria. Next base: position 5,661 of record JAAEPH010000065.1, on the reverse strand, counting down.
TGTTCAGTTGTTTTCGGCCCGTGCCCTATTGATGGTTTCACGGTGGATGATGTACACGCCACTACCGATAATCAGGAAGGCCCCCGCAATCGCGTAGCTATCCGCAAGGTCGCCCCATACCAGGTAGCCGATGACGGCCGACCAGACCAGCGCGGTGTACTCGAAAGGTGCAATCAGCGATGGCGAGGCGATGGCGTAGGCCTTGGTGACCGCAAACTGCGCGATGACGCCGACGAAGGCGACGCCAATTATCATCAGGTAGGCATCGAGGTCGGGTGATTTCCAGAGCCAGCATTGAGGGATAGCCAGCAGCACGGCGAAGCCGAGCAAGGTATAGAACAACAGGGTAGAGGTATTCTCCTTTTCCCCGAGGATACGCGTCAGGCTGGCGACGATGGCCCAGCCAAGCGCCGCGGCCAGCATCATCAGCGCGGGTATGGAAAGACCAGCGACTGGATTGGTGATCAACAACACGCCAAAAAAGCCGACGACGATCGCGAGAACCCGGCGTATCCCCACCCTTTCGCCAAGCAAGGGCACCGAGATTATCGCCAGGAACAGGGGGAAAGAGAAAAACAGAGCCACCGCGGTGGCTAGCGGCAGATACTTGAGGCCGGAAAAAAACAGCACCCAGGACAGTATGTTGATGCCCGAGCGCGCCAGCAGCAGCCAGGGACGATTCACTCTCAGCGAAATCTTCTCACCGGATAGCCCGGTGCTTGCGCTGAGGAATACCAGCCCGAACAGGCTGCGTAAAAATAAAAGCTGCAATACCGCAATTTCGGCGGACAACCACTTGATGCCCGCATCCTGAATCGCGAAACACAGGCCGCCGAGGATGGTGATCGAGATCCCGAGGCCGGCCCGGTTGGAGCGAATAGCTTTAGTGGTCAATGTGGTCAATCGCTCAGTGAATAGTCCGGCGACAGTTTACTGGCCCTTGAGCTTCAGCGCGACCTCGCGCAGTCCCTGCAAGGCAATGGCCTGTAAACCGGGATGGGACGGGCGTTGGAACAAGGAGCCGGACTCCGGTTTTTCCGGCGTCGGGGTCATGCACATGTCATCTGAACCTTTATTTTTGAATTTTGTCGGGAAGCTTGCGCCTGAAAAAAGTTGCTTGCCCTGTTCATTCAATACGCTGAAAATCGCATTTGAAAATACACCATATTATGGCAGGGGTTTGTAGTGGCTGATTTACAGGGTATTTGTACACCGATATGCACGATATTCTCGGCTGACGGCTCGCGAATCGACGAGGCAGCTCAGAAAAAGCACCTGGATCGGCTTTTGTCGGCGGGAATCCACGTTATCGCCGTGTGTGGCGGCACCGGCGAGTTTTCGTTTCTGACGCGCGAAGAAAGACTGGAACTGACCGAGATGGTGGCCCGGCATGTCGGTGGCCGGGCAAAACTGATCGTTCATGCCTCCGCCGTGATGACCGAAGAGACTATTGAGTATGCGAAACACGCCGAAGACCAGGGCGCGGACTGCCTGCTGGTATTACCTCCCTATTTCGAAGGCCCGACCCTGGAAGGCTGTTATGAGCACTATGAAAAGGTTGCCAGTTCGGTCGGCATCGATTTGATGGCCTACAACATTCCCGTTCACTCCGGCATCGATGTCACACCGGATTTTGTGCTGCGGCTGATGGAGATAGACAACATCCGTTATCTTAAAGACAGCACCGGCGACTTCATAAGAATCCAGCAGCTGGTCAATAAAGGGATTCGTGTATTCAATGGCGCCGATCCTCTGATGTTTCACGGACTCATGGCGAATACCACGGGCTGTTTCTGGGGAACCTCGAACGCCATTCCGGAACAGGCGGTCAAGCTCTATTCCTTATGCCAACAGCAGCAATGGGAGGAGGCAAGAACCCTGTGGGACAATATTTACGCGGTTAACGACTTCATCTGGAACAACCCTTTCAATCCTTCCGTAAAAGCCCTGGGTAATTTACTGGGCCATGATCTTCGCGACTGCAGAAGGCCGGTTCAACCACTAACCGCAACCGAAGCAAACACGCTGAAGGAGCTGGTTGCCGGGCTGTCGCTGCAACACTGAGATAACGCGGATGACGGACTGTCTTGTAGTCGGCGCCGGCATCATTGGAATCGCCTGCGGGCTGGAGTTATTGAAGCGCGGCAAATCGGTCTTGATCCTGGATGAAAATCCGCCGGGGAGCATGACATCGGCCGGCAATGCAGGAGGCCTGGGAATAACCGAAGTCATGCCGATCGCAAGCCCGGGCGTTACCTGGCGAGTGCCTGGATGGTTGTTCGACCCGTATGGTCCGCTCGCCATCAAGTGGAGCCACCTGCCCGGGATGATCCCCTGGTTGTGGCATTTCCACCGTCAAAGCAGTTTCGCCAATATGACCGCTAACGCGACGGCACTGAGCGAACTGTTGTCGGCTTGCATGGGCGACACGCGGGCATTGTTAAAGCAAACCGGACTTTCCCATGCCCTGACTGAAAATGGTGCGCTTACGGTATTCCCGTCCGCGGCGTCGTTCGACAGGAACCAGCTCGAATGGCGCGTCAAGAAGGAAAACGGCATCGAGGCCACCCGGGTCGACAGTCTTGCGGTGCATGACCTGGAGCCGAACCTGCGCAACGTTCACAGCGGATGGTTTACACCCGCATGGTGTAACGTCAGGGATCCGCTGGCCCTGGCGACCAGCCTGGCGGACTTTTTCCTGTCGTCGGGCGGATTGATACGCCGCGAAAAGGTTGTAAAACTCGAGCGCGATCAAAATCAAATTCGCTCGCTGTTAACGGCAAACGGAACAGAATATCAGGCCGGACAATACGTCATCGCGGCCGGTATCTGGTCAAAATCGCTGTGTCACCAGCTTGGGGAGAAGGTAATCATCGAATCCGAGAGAGGGTACAACACGACGCTTCCCGATCCTGGACTGGAGATTGGCCGGGAGATCATATTTGGCGAAGAAAAGTTTGTCGCCTCGACCATCGGTTCTAAATTGAGAATCGGCGGAGCTGCCGAATTCGCCGGCATCGACACGCCTCCCAACTACAAGAGAAGCGATCGCCTTTTAAGCATTGCCCTTCGCTATCTACCGGAGCTTAACAGCAAAGGCCGCGAAAACTGGATGGGCCATCGGCCGTCAACACCCGATTCATTACCCGTGATCTGCGCCTCAAGCAAGGTAAATAATGTATTGTACGCGTTTGGTCACGGCCACCTTGGGTTGACAATGGCAGCTACCACGGCAAGGTTGATCGCTAACCTCAGTAACGCCGAGTCTGCTTCGATTAATCTACGCCCCTGTCATATCGACCGGTTTAACTGAACCCTCGTGGCAAGAGGAAATCCAATGACGAACTCAAGGCATATCTTCAAATGCATCGACGCCCATACCTGTGGAAACCCGGTGCGGGTGGTTATCGATAACGGCCCGCAACTGGAAGGCGCGACCATGCTCGAGAAGCGGCGGTTCTTTAGCAGTAATTTCGACTGGATTCGACAGGGATTGATGTTCGAGCCGAGAGGTCATGACGCCATGTCGGGCTCCATCATCTATCCCCCACTCGATGCTGAGTCGGACCTGTCGATTCTATTTATCGAGGTGAGCGGCTGCCTGCCTATGTGTGGTCACGGCACTATCGGTACCGTTACCGTTGTGATCGAGGAGAAACTGGTCGCGCCAAAAACACCGGGGCTGCTGGTGCTCGATACCCCGGCTGGAAAGATCGAGGCCGGATACAGGCTGGATGGCGATTACGTCGAGTCGGTGACGTTGACAAACGTGACTTCGTTTCTGCATTCGTCGAACCTCGAGATCGAGGTACCGATACTGGGGCGCCTGAAGGTCGATGTCAGTTACGGCGGGAACTTCTATGCCATTATCGAGCACCAGGAGAACTACCGTGACCTCGAGCAACTATCTGTCGATGAAATCAGGTTTCTGAGCCCGATCGTGCGGCAGGAAGTCAACTCGATCCGGGAATTCACCCACCCGGAGGATCCACTCATTAACGGTGTCAGCCACGTCATGTGGACGGGTAAACCCAGATCCCCGACCGCTAATTCTAGAAATGCGGTTTTCTATGGCGATCGCGGAATTGACCGATCTCCCTGCGGTACCGGCACCTCTGCACGAATGGCGCAATTGGCCAGCAGGGGTGAGCTCGGCGTCGGCGATTCTTTTGTTCACGAAAGCATTATCGGGAGCCTGTTTACGGGGCGAGTCAAGGAACCGGCAGCAATCGGAAAACAGGAAGGCATAATTCCAACAATCGAGGGTTGGGCGAGAGTCACGGGTAAAAACGAAATCATCATCGACACACGCGACCCCTATGCCTATGGGTTTCTGTTGTCGTGATGCGGCCTGCGATCGATTGCCGGCAACCGGAAAGCTATTACCATTGGTGTAATTTGCGGATTCACGGGAGTCGTATATATTGTTTTGATGAGTCAAACGATCCCAGGTGACAGATGCCCGCTATGGCAATGACTACAGACATCCTCAAAACCCTGTTGCTCTGCCTGTGCCTGGCATTGACGCCGTCGCTGAACGCGGCGGACAGCAGCGACCGGGGTAAAATTATCGGTGGCAGCGCGCACGCGTTACCCGACTGGTTCAAGGAGAGCTTCCTCGAGATCGCCGACGACGTCGACGAGGCCGGCGAGGAAGGCCGACACGTCATGTTGTTCTTCGACCTGAACGGCTGCCCCTATTGCGACCGCATGCTGGAAGAGTCCTTCGAAAGCGAACCCCTCGGCAGTTACATCCAGGCAAACTTCGACACCATCGCCATCAACATACGGGGCGATCGCGACATCGCATTCAATGAAGAAATTTCGGTGACCGAGAAACAGCTCGGCGAAATCCTCAAGGTTTATTCGACCCCGGCGCTGCTTTTCCTCGGTGAGGACAACAAGACCGTGGTGCGCATCAATGGCTACCGCGCTCCCGAGCGTTTCAAACAGGTACTCGAATTCGTCGCCACACAGTCATACCGTAGTACGAGCCTGGCGGATTACCTGCAGGCCAAACTCGACCGTAACGTCTACCGCCTGCGCGACAATCCGCTGTTCAGCGAGATCAGCGACCTGTCGAGCGTGAACGGTCCGTTGATGGTGGTTTTCGAAGACGGCAGTTGCTACGACTGCGACGAGTTTCACGACGGTATTCTCGCCGACGAACGCGTGCGCAAGGAAATCGCAGCGTTTACCGTGCTGCGCCTCGATGCCGATTCAAGCGAAACGATACGCGACTTCTATGACAACGAAACCACGCCGGCCGCGTTCGCCAGGGAGTACCGGATGATTTATCGTCCGGGCGTGCTGCTGTTCGAAGACGGCGAGCTACTGCGCCGCCACGACAGCCTGGCTTTTTCGCATCATTTCAAGGAAAGCCTGCGCTACGTCGCCGGCGGCTATTACAGGGAAACCGATTATCACAGCTACTCGCAACAACGAACCGAGGAACTGCTGGAGGCCGGTGTCACCATCGACATCGGCCGTCCGCGGATGGACTAGCCTGCATTTCTCACCAGGGGGCGGGATGGCGGTTCTCGGCTCCTGCCTCCACCGCATTCGTGCTTCCTTGCACATCATCGCGCAGGGCTTTGGATTCACAAGGGATTTTCTGAAGGAGCGGAATAACAGTGCGTAACCCGCCTGAAGAACTACCTT
>JAAEPH010000064.1 GCA_024232855.1 Gammaproteobacteria bacterium | reverse complement strand
TCTCACCAGGGGGCGGGATGGCGGTTCTCGGCTCCTGCCTCCACCGCATTCGTGCTTCCTTGCACATCATCGCGCAGGGCTTTGGATTCACAAGGGATTTTCTGAAGGAGCGGAATAACCGTGCGTAACCCGCCTGAAGAAAATCCCTTGTGGATTCAAAGAACAAGCGAGGGCCCGTCATCCTGGTGAGAAATGCGGGTTGGGGCGACGATTTTTACGCGTGCGTGGCAAAGCGGCTTCAGCGCAGCGCGATGATCCGCTCCCGCGGCCACCAGACCGTGGCCGCAAAGGCGTCAAAAACTCAGAAAGGCATCCCCGGCGGCAACCTGCCTTTCATGCCCCGCATCATGTTCGCCATTCCGCCCTTACTGCCCATCTTTTTCATCATGCGTTGCATCTGCTTATGCTGTTTCAGCAGGCGATTGACGTCCTGAATCTGGGTTCCGGAACCCTGCGCAACACGGCGTTTGCGCGATCCGTTGATCACCTCGGGTTTGCGACGCTCCAGCGGCGTCATCGAGTCGATGATGGCAACCATGCGCTTCATCTGTTTGGCGTGCGCCGGATTCTGCATGGCCTGCGCAACCCCGGATCCCATACCCGGCAACTTGTCAACGAGACTGCCCAGCCCACCCATATTCTCCATCTGTGTAAATTGATCACGCAGATCTTCGAGATCGAAGCCCTTGCCTTTCTTTACCTTGCGCGCCAGGCGCTCCGCCTTTTCGTGATCGACTTTTTCCTGCGCCTGTTCGACCAGCGACAGAATATCGCCCATTCCGAGGATGCGGGATGCGATACGATCGGGATGGAAGGCTTCGAGAGCATCTGTCTTTTCGCCCGAACCGATGAACTTGATGGGCTTGCCGGTAATATGGCGCACCGACAGGGCGGCGCCGCCGCGCGCATCGCCATCGGTCTTGGTCAGAACCACGCCGGTGAGCGGCAGGGTGTCGTTAAATGCCTTGGCGGTATTGGCGGCATCCTGGCCAGTCATGCTATCGACCACGAACAGGGTTTCGGCGGGATCGATGGCATCGTGGATGGCGCGAATCTCATCCATCATCTGTAGATCGATGGCGAGTCGTCCGGCGGTATCGACGATGAGCACCTCGGCGCCGGCGCGATTGGCGGCGGCGACGGCATCCCGGGCTATGGCGACCGGTTGTTGATCGCTGCTGCTCGGATGAAAATCGACGCCGACTTCCTGCGCCAGCGTGCGCAATTGTTCTATCGCCGCCGGACGGTATACGTCGGCGCTCGTCACCATCACCGATTTCTTATCGACTTCGCGCAAGCGGCGCGCCAGCTTCGCGACCGTGGTGGTCTTGCCCGTACCCTGCAAGCCCGCCATCAACACGATCACCGGGGGTTTACGCTGCAGGTCGATGGTCGCCTGCGACTCGCCCATGATGGCGACGAGTTCATCGTTGACGACCTTGATCAGCGCCTGGCCGGGCGACAGACTGGAGATGACTTCCTGGCCCATCGCCTTGTCGCGCACCGCGTCGATGAAATCCTTGACCACGGGCAGCGCGACATCCGCCTCGAGCAGGGCCATGCGCACCTCGCGCAGGCTGTCACGGATATTATCTTCGCTAAGACGCCCCTGGCCACGCAGGTTTTTCAGCGTTCTGGATAAGCGATCGGTCAGGCTTTCAAACATCGATGGTGCTCGCTAAGGCGCAAAAGCGGCATTATAACAGCGTGGCGGTCTGGGAGAAGTTCAGAATTTAAAAACCTCACCGCCCTTTAACTGGTGCACATTGAACTCGGGCATGGCGTCGACGCACTCCTGGTAGATCAACTCTTCTTCACCCGGTTTGAAATGGGTCAGCCAGATTTCGGGGCGATGCCGGATTTTGACGATGTCTTCACCCAGCAATTTTGGGCAGTAGTGCTTGGATATTTTGCTGATCTCCAGGTCGTGATTAGAAAATGCCGATTCGACAAACAGCAAATCGATATTATCGTAACCGTTGAGCACCTCCCAGAGGCTATCGTTGGTGGTGGTATCGCCACTGAAGGCAACGGTGGCGCGACGCGACGATACGCAATAGCCAACCCCGGGTACGGTATGGTTGACCGGGATCATTTCAATTTCACGCGCGCGGATGCACACCTTGTCGCCGGGATGCATCACCTCGAAATGAATCGACGGGCTTTCCGGGGTCGGTAATTCCGAGAAATCGGGCCAGATGACCCAGTTGAAAATATGCTTCTTAATCGCCTCGATGGTTTTTTCCAGGGCGTGTACCACGATTGGCTCATCGTGCACGCCGAACATGCTGTCGGCCAGCAAAGGCAATCCAGCGATGTGATCCATATGCGAATGCGTTAAAAAGATGTGGCGAATACCGGTCATCTGGTTGAGCGGTAAGTCGCCCAGACCGGTGCCCGCATCTATCAGCAAATCGTCATCGAGCAGAAAGGAAGTCGTTCGCAGGTTGGCGCCTATTCCACCGGCCCACCCAAGTATCTTAATCTGCATGCTGAAGTATCGATTTTCCGTGCATTTATTCGAAGGTGATCAAAGTATGTATCGATTTTATAGCAAACCCACCAGACTTGGGGGTATATTTTTTACCCTGTCGAAAGCGACTACGGCATGGAAGACCCGCGTTCGGCCGAAGAATTTACAATCCACTAACGCTAAATCCGGACCGGGGTGCAATTTTTTGGAGATATCTGGTATCCCGTGATGGGCGTTTTGCAATAGTGCGATAACGCAGATTTTCGGTTACACTTGAACGCCTGAGCCACTGATCGAAAACAATGTTCCCCACCATCGCAAGCGCGCTCGCGGCCCTGTTTTACTGCCTGTCTGCATTTTTGATTTTCAAACAGCTTGGCACCGCACAGCACCAACGCTGGGTTGCGTTGACGCCGGCCACTGCCGGCATGCTGTTGCAGGCGGCGGCGCTGAACGTTCTCATCATTCGGCCCGAGGGACTCAATCTCGGTTTCTTTGCGGCATTTTCGTTGATCGCGTGGCTGATCTCGATCCAGATTTTACTGAGCAGTATTTATCGGCGTATCGAGAGTCTCGGCATCGTCATCTTTCCTGTTAGCGGTCTGTCGACCCTGATCGCCAGCCTGCCCTTCACCGACCACCTGATCACCACCAGCAACCACGCCGTGCAGGGGCATATCATGGTTTCGGTTATCGCCTATAGCCTGATTACCCTGGGCGCCTTTCAGGCTGGTTTGCTCGCCTACCAGGATCACTCGATACGCCAGCACCATCCGGGTGGCTTCATTCGTTTTCTACCGCCGTTGCACGATATGGAGACGCTGCTGTTTCAGTTTCTCGGTTTCGGTTTCCTGTGCCTGAGCGCATCCTTACTCACCGGCTTTATTTATCTCGAGGATATATTCGCGCAGCACCTGGTGCACAAGACGGTGCTATCGATAGTCGGTTGGGTCATTCTCGGGGTTTTACTGTTTGGCCGACTCAGGTTCGGCTGGCGCGGCAAAACCGCCATTCGCTGGACCCTGGCGGCATTCGTGTTCCTGATGCTGGCATTTTTCGGTAGCAAGCTGGTGCTGGAGTTTATCCTTTAAGTTGAACGAAATCCCGTTACATTGGCTGGGTATCGCATTCGTTGCGTTGATCCTGTTGTCCGGGTTCTTTTCGGGATCGGAAACAGGCTTGATGAGCCTGAATCGTTATCGGCTCAAACATCTCGCCGCCAAGAACCACGGCGGCGCGCGGCGCGCGGTTACGCTGCTGCAGCGTCCCGACCGCCTGATCACCCTGATACTACTGGGTAACAATTTCATCAACGTCCTGATGACGCAGCTCGCGACCTATATCGGCTATCGCCTCTATGGTGATGCCGGCATCGCCCTGGCGGCGGGTATCCTGACCCTGGTCCTGTTACTGTTTGCCGAGGTGACGCCGAAAACCCTGGCGGCGACCAATCCCGAAAAAATTGCCTTTCCGGCCGCTTATGTCTACCAGCCGCTTTCGAAGCTCCTGTATCCGCTAGTCGCGATTATCGACCGGCTCGCCAAGCTGGTCCTGAAACTGTTTTTACTAAGCGGAAAAGCCAGCGATAACGATGCGCTCAATTCGGCGGAACTAAGGGTCGCGGTCAACGACACCAGCGGATTGATTCCGGACTCCCATCGCGACATGCTGATTAGCATCCTCGACCTGGAAAAAGTGTCGGTCGACGACATCATGGTGCCGCGCAGCGAGATTATCGGCATCGATCTCGAAGATGACTGGCACGAGACGCTCAATCTGATCACCAACCTGTCCTATACCCGCATTCCGATCTACTCGGGGAATATCGATAACCTAATCGGCACCGCGATGCTGCGTCGGATTCTGCCCCTGCTGATGAAAGACGAGTTCAATGCGGAAAGCCTGGTGGGATTGACTCGCGAGGGCTATTTCATCCCCGAGGGCACTCCCCTCACCACGCAACTGATCAACTTTCGCAAGAACAAGCGCCGTATCGCCTTTGTCGTCGACGAGTACGGGGATATACAGGGGCTGGTTGCGATCGAGGATATCCTCGAGGAAATCGTCGGCGAATTCACCACCGATCCGAGCGCTCTGCACCAGGATTTTTTCCGCGATGCCGACGGCAGCTTCCTTATCGACGGATCGACGCACATACGCGACATCAACCGCAATCTCGGTATCGAGTTACCCAGCAGCGGCCCGCGAACCTTGAACGGATTGATACTGGAACACATGGAATTCATCCCCGAGGGCGGCACCAGCCTCAAGATCAATGGTTACCCGATCGAAATCATGCAGGTAAAGAGCAACATGGTGAAGACGGCGCGGATCGCCATGCCCGAGGGCGGCCATGAAACCGTCGACCCCCCCGAATCGGCACCGAATGGCTAGGAACACTGCGCAATTTCAATGCCGTGAATGCGCCATGCTGCTATCCAAGTGGGCGGGTCAATGTCCCGACTGCAAGGGCTGGAACAGCATCGAAGAGATACCGGCGATGCCAACCGCGGCCGGCGCCAGGAGCAACTGGCACGGCAAACTGCAGAGTGAACTGCTCACCCTGGACCGCATACCGACCAGCGCGACACCCCGCTTCGGCAGCCACATCGACGAACTCGACAGGGTCCTCGGCGGCGGCCTGGTGGAAGGTTCGGTAGTGCTGCTTGGCGGCGATCCGGGCATCGGCAAGTCAACCATCCTGTTGCAGTGCCTGGCGCTTATCAGCCAGCAGCGCGAGGCGCTTTACGTTACCGGTGAGGAATCGCCACAACAGGTTGGCTTGCGTGCGCGCCGCCTCGATCTTCCCGCCGACAGGCTCAAGTTGCTAAGTTCGACCCGCGTCGAAGAGATCATCGCCCAGGCCGAGGGTCTGCGGCCCGCGGTAATGGTGATCGATTCGATCCAGACCATATTCAGCGACAGCCTGCAATCGGCGCCCGGTTCGGTGAGCCAGATTCGCGAAAGCACCGCGATGCTGGTGCGCTTTGCCAAGCAATCCAACATCGCCATCTTCCTCGTCGGCCACGTCACCAAGGAGGGCCAGCTGGCGGGGCCGCGGGTACTCGAGCACATGGTCGACACCGTGCTTTATTTCGAGGGCGATTCGTCGACGCGTTACCGTGTCATCCGCGCGGTTAAAAATCGCTTCGGCGCGATAAACGAGCTGGGCATTTTCGCCATGACCGACCAGGGCCTGAAACCGGTCAGCAATCCTTCGGCCATTTTCCTGGCGCAACACGACCAGCCGGTACCCGGCAGCGTGGTAATGGTTTCGCGCGAGGGAACGCGACCCTTCCTGGTTGAAATCCAGGCATTGGTGAGTGATTCCCACGGCGGCCATCCACGGCGCATCAGCGTCGGCCTGGAATCGAACCGGCTGGCGATGCTGATTGCCATATTGCAGCGCCATGGCAGCGTACCGCTCTATGATCAGGACGTATTCATCAACGCGGTCGGCGGCGTACGCATCGCTGAAACCGGCGCCGATCTCGCCATCATCCTGGCAATTTTATCGAGTTATCGCGACCGCCCCCTGAATCGGCACAGCCTGGTATTCGGCGAAGTCGGGCTTTCGGGCGAGATCAGGCCGGTACCCAACGGTGAAGAAAGGCTGCGCGAAGCCAGCAAGCACGGATTCAAAAGTGCGATCATCCCGCGCGCCAACATGCCGAAATCATCGAAGTTCAAGGATTTGGAGTTAATTCCAGTCAGTCATTTAGCTGATACCGTGGATGCTTTATAATGACGCGGTTTCGATCACGAGTAGAGTACGTTGAAGGAGTACCGGCATGACCGACAGCAAAGACAACCTCAAGGACTTCGAAAAGTCACTGCAGAACCTGGAAAAGATCGTCAGCAAAATGGAATCCGGAGAACTGGGGCTGGAAGAATCGCTTGCGCAATTTGAAGAGGGAATCAAGTTGGCCAGAAACTGCCAGGATACGCTGACCAATGCCGAGTTCCGTGTCGAGCAGTTAATTGAAAAAAACGGGTTGCAACAAACCATCCCCTTCGAAGACCTTGATGAGAATTGATGACCAGGCCTTCGAGACTCTCATTGCACAGTTCCAGCAGAGAGTAGACAACGCCCTCGATTACTGGCTACAGCCGGACTCGATTAACCCGATGCGTTTACACCAGGCAATGCGCTACTCGGTGCTTGCCCCGGGCAAGCGCGTGCGCCCGATCCTGGTTTACGCCACCGCGTCCGCGCTTGGCGTCGACCTCGAAAAGGTCGACGGCGCCGCCTGCGCCGTCGAAATAATCCACGCCTATTCGCTGATTCACGACGACTTACCGGCAATGGATGACGATGATCTGCGGCGTGGCCGGCCCACCTGTCACCGCCAGTTCGACGAAGCCAGCGCGATTCTCGCCGGCGATGCACTGCAGGCGCTGGCGTTTTACATCATCAGCCACGATCCAAAGATGGTGGCCGATGATGGGGCGCGGCTCAAAATGATCGAAAACCTGGCCATGTTTTCCGGGTCGCGAGGCATGGCCGGGGGCCAGGCCATCGATCTCGCGGCAGTCGGTAAAAGCCTCAACATAGCCGAGCTTGAAACCATGCACATTCATAAGACCGGGGCCCTGATTCGTACCTGCATTCAATTGTCCGCGCTAAGCGCGAGCAATCTCGGCGAAACCGAGTTCAAGGCGCTCGATTCCTACGCCAAATGCATAGGCCTGTCGTTCCAGATACAGGACGATATTCTCGATGTCACTGCGGATACCGCCACCATGGGTAAGCCTCAGGGATCCGACAGCGCGCGCAATAAACCGACCTTTCCATCCATCATCGGTCTCAAGGAATCACAGGAAAAAGCCCAGGAATTACATCAACAAGCCCTGCTGGCACTTTCGATATTTGCTGAGGAGGCGGATATTTTAAGGTATATTTCGGCCTGGTTCGTGCAGCGAACACATTAAACGAGGCGTCATGCCGGATAGCAATCCCTTGAATAACACTGACCAATCATTCCCGATACTGTCGCGTATCGACAGCCCGGACGACCTGCGCGGGCTCGACCAAAGCGAGTTGCCGGAGCTGGCCGACGAGCTGCGCGCTTTTCTACTGCATAGCCTGTCGAAGACCGGCGGCCACCTCGCCTCCGGCCTGGGGTCGATCGAAATCACGATCGCGCTGCATTATCTCTTCGATACGCCACGGGATCGACTGATCTGGGACGTCGGCCACCAGTGTTACCCGCATAAGATTCTAACCGGAAGACGTGAGCAGATGGCCGGATTAAGACAACGAGGCGGGCTTTCCGGGTTCCCCAAAATCGGGGAATCGGAGTATGACCATTTTGGCGCCGGGCATTCAAGCACTTCAATCAGCGCGGCCCTGGGGATGGCGATTGGCGCCAAGGCGCAGGGACTCGACAGCAAGACGGTAGCCATCATTGGTGACGGCGGCATGACGGCCGGCATGGCCTACGAAGCGCTCAATCACGGCGGCGCAATCGACGACGACCTACTCGTCATACTCAACGATAACGAGATGTCTATCTCACCCAACGTCGGCGCCATGTCGAAATACCTGTCGAGCATCTGGTCCGGAAAAATTTATTCAAGCCTGCGCTCCGGCAGTAAAAAGGTACTGGGGCGAATTCCGAGCGCCAGGGAGATCGCCAGGCGCGCCGAGGAGCACGTCAAGGGTATGGTGACGCCGGGAACCCTGTTCGAGGAACTGGGATTCAACTATTTCGGCCCCATAGACGGGCACAACCTGGCCGATTTGCTGTCCCTGATTCATAACCTGCAGCAGTTGTCCGGACCCAGAATGCTGCACATCGTGACACGCAAGGGCAAGGGCTACCCTCCGGCCGAGGCGGACGCCTGCAAGTTCCACGGCATCGGACCCTTTGACCTTGAGAGCGGCGACGTCACATCCTCGAGCAAACCCGGCATGCAATCCTACACCAGCATCTTTTCAGACTGGCTCGTCGCCATGGGCCATCAGGATCCCAGACTGCACGCAATCACGCCGGCAATGCGCGAGGGTTCGGGACTGGTCAGGTTTTCAGAGAAGTTACCCGAGCACTACCACGATGTCGGTATCGCCGAGCAACATGCGGTAACCCTGGGCGCCGGCATGGCCTGCGAAGGGCTCAAGCCGGTGGTTGCGATCTACTCGACTTTCCTGCAACGCGCCTATGACCAGTTCATTCACGACGTCGCGGTGCAGGGGCTGGACGTTACCTTTGCGATCGACCGGGCCGGTATCGTTGGCGCTGACGGTGCAACCCACACGGGTAACTTTGATATCGCCTTCAGCCGTTGCATACCCGGTGTCATTATGATGGATCCAGCGAACGGCGAAGAGATGTTCAGGTTACTCAACACCGCGTATCAGTACTCCGGTCCGGCCATGGTGCGTTACCCGCGTGACGATGTCATGCAACCCGCGGCCGTCGACATCGACGAGGTGGTCGAAATCGGCAAGGCCGTGCAGACACGCAAGGGTAAGCGCAGCGCGCTACTGGTTTTTGGCAGCCTCTATGGCATAGCCGAAACTATCGCCGAGGAACTCGATCTGAGCCTGGTCAACATGCGCTTTATCAAACCGCTCGATGAGGCCATGATTACGACCCTCGCAAGTGAACATGATTTTCTGATTACCCTCGAAGACGCCTGCCTGGTCGGTGGCGCCGGTTCCGCGGTGCTCGAGTACCTGAACAACGAACAGGTCGGTACGCCCCTGTTACGCCTCGGTCTGGGCGATGTTTTTCCATCGCAGGGCAGTCGTGAACAGGTGCTGGAAGAGTACGGATTAGACCCCGCTTCGATTCAAAAATCGATCGTGGATTTCACCAGGGCCTGAGCGGCTAGTCGAAAAAATCGTCAAAATTGTCGTTTTAACGCTAGTTCTTAACGGAATTCCGTGGCTTATCCGGGTTAAATAATGGCGTCCACCCAGGCTTTACCCTACAATAGTTTTCGTCGAATTCTGAATTCGCCTAAATTATCAACAAGTTAATATCAACAAGCTACAGAGTAATGTCATGTCAGAAACAGTAACCGGCACTGTTAAGTGGTTTAACGATACCAAAGGCTATGGTTTTATTTCACAAGAGGGTGGAAAAGACGTTTTCGTTCATTACAGCGCCATCCAGGGCGAAGGTCACAAGACGCTTCAGCAGGGTCAGGCTGTAACCATGAAAGCAACCGATGGCGCCAAGGGCCCGCAGGCCGAAGACGTCTCCCCCGCTTAATTAACGATAATAACAGTAGATCTACATAACACCCTGTAACCGGCATCCCCGCGCCGGTTCAGCCAAACGGCGAATTCATCGATTTCGCCAACTTCCGGGTTGCTAGCCGGCAATTCGATAAACAGCCCTCGTCCTGGTATTGCTATGCTAGCCCGCATATCTCACCAGGGGGGCTAGCTGTTTTGTTATCGCTATCCGCTTTAGTTAATGGGATAATTCGCCGATTGGAGCATTTGCCTGAGCGCGCTTGCACAGTATAATAACCGACCTTTTTACTTGGTTATTGGTGCGGAAGCTGCGCGACTCCTCTTTTACACCCGCGGCACTAGCTGCCAGGCACCAGGTTTGTAACAGGATCAGAGAATGAATGGAGAAGCAGCCAGCGAAGCGGTTATGACTATCCCCGATGTACAGGGGTCGACGGATACGCGTAAGCTCGCCATTAACAAAGTCGGCATCAAGGACATCCGTCATCCTGTCATTGTCAAGGATCGTTCCGACGGGCAACAACATACCATCGCAACCTTCAGCATGTTCGTCTTCCTGCCACACCAGTTCAAAGGCACGCACATGTCGCGCTTCGTAACGATTCTCAATGACCACGAGAAGGAAATATCCTATACCTCCTTCAACGAGATGCTGCTGCAGATGGCCGAGCTGCTGGAAGCGGAATCGGGCTATATTGAAATGAGTTTCCCTTACTTCGTGAACAAGAAAGCCCCGATTTCCGGGGTCGAGTCACTACTCGACTACGAAGTGTCGCTAATCGGCGAAATCAATGACGGGGTCACCAGTACGCGCATCAAGGTGCAGATACCGGTTACCAGCCTGTGCCCCTGCTCGAAGTCCATTTCCGATTACGGCGCGCACAATCAGCGTTCCCACGTGACGGTTAATGCCAGGACCAGCGGTTTTATCTGGATCGAGGAATTGATCGATATCGTCGAGAAGCAGGCTTCCTGCGAATTATACGGCCTGCTAAAACGCCCGGATGAAAAGTACGTAACCGAACGCGCCTACGACAACCCGAAATTCGTCGAAGACATGGTGCGTGATATCGCGGGCGAACTCAACAAGGACGACCGTGTTCGCCAGTACATTCTCGAATCGGAAAATTTCGAATCGATTCACAATCACTCGGCTTATGCGCTGATCGAGTTCGACAAGGACAAAGCCTGAACACTGGCCTCGCGGCCTTGCCTGCGGGCGCTTCCCTGGAGAGGTTCTCGGTAGAGTAGGGGCCAGGCGAAACCTGGCCCCTACTCTACCGAGAACCTCCATGCCGTCGGCAACAGGAAAGCGGTGAGATAGCAGGTTAGATCGAAATCCAGTCGAAACCGATTTCCTGGTCGGCGACAACCGGAGCCGGTACTTCATCCAGTTGTCGAATCAGGCTGTCAACAATCGCGGTAGTGTTGTTTTTCTCGGAAATATGCGCCGCAATCAGGCAACTCAGGCTACTGGTATCGATGCGACGCAAAAATTCCAGCGATTGCTGGTTAGACAGGTGGCCATGACTACCGCCGACTCGCTGTTTCAGACTTTCCGGGTAAGGTCCCGAAGTCAACATTTCGGCATCGTAGTTAAACTCCAGCAACAGAGCGTCGAGACAGCTGAAAGCGTCGACGATATGCCGTGTTACGTGACCGGTATCGGTTAAAATGCCCAGGCGTTTGCCATTGTCTATCTGGTGAAAGATGAACTGCAGGGGTTCGTTGGCGTCATGCGGCACGGTCACCGGCAAGACTTCAATTTGACCAAAAGTGATCGCCTGGCCAGCCACCAGCCGATGATAATCGAACCCCGCGATCAGCACCGCACGGGCGGTTCCGACGGCGGTCCACAGTGGTATGGAGTAGTTCGCACAAAGGCGTGCAACCCCGCCACTGTGGTCACCGTGTTCGTGGGTCAGTAACACGGCATCAATGGAGTCGGGCTCAATCTCGAATCGATCCAGCCGCTGCATAAACTTTCGCAACGAGAATCCATTGTCGATCAGCAAGGTGGTATCGCGATGCTGAACCAGGGTTGCGTTGCCCCTGCTGCCGCTCCCCAATGACGCGATACGCATACCGGCTATTTAAGCTGCTCTAGTAATAGCGCAAGAAATTCAGCGCCTTCGGGTGTGGTATCAAACTGGCCCTTCTCGTCTTCGATTATCACCCGGGTTAACTCGTGGCTTACCTCGGACAGGACCAGCACGAAATCGCGCATCGTTTCCTCTTCGGAAGAACCAAACGAAAAGAAGCCGCTATCCTCCGCGCTAGCAACTACATTGGACTTGACGGAAATCACGCCTACTTCAGAAAATCCGCTCTTGAAATCGGCGATATCTATTTCCAGATTCATTTGCTCGATGACATGATAGACCCGGTTCCAGGCAATTTGGTAGGGATCCTTCAGAATCAGAAAAGGCGACTGCTCTTCGGCATCGACCTGCATGCTGGCACGTGGTTTGTACAGACCGGCCCGCTCCACCTGGCCGTCGACCGCCGCCTGTTGCAGACCAAAGTAAATCATCAGGCGTGACAGCATTTCCACTTCAAGCTCGGGTTCGGACTGACGATGCCGCCATTCGTTGTCATAATCGTCTTCCGTATCACGATCACCTATCTGAACTTCATGCACATACTCGGTACCGCGGTGAGCGATGTAAATTCGACTTCCCAGGCCCGAGCCATCGCGCTCGAGCCGGGTTCTGAACTGATCCTGGGTGGCCGACAGGTCTTCGGAGTCAAACAAATTCGCGAACCAGGATTCACTTTTATACTCGCCGCCTTCTTCCGTATAAATCCACTCGGTCTCCATGATGCCGATAATCGGTTCGTCGACCACCAGCCCATACCCCTCCGAAGCCCAGAAGTTCTTTACCACCTGATACAGGTCTTCGACCGTTCCATCAACACTGAGCCAATAAAGGTCGGCGCTGCCCTGCAACTTCACCGAGTCGACCTTCGCCAGCACCGGTACCTTGTCTCCGTCCGTTTGACCATCGCCCCCAAAAGCCCTGGGCAACTCGAAACTGGACTCACTCTCGAACTCCGAAAGATCCGGCGGTAACTCCAGCGGCTGATCCAGCGATACATCCAGGTAACGCTTATCCAGGCCGCTTTCGCAGGCAGTCAGCAACGCCAGCACGACCAGCAGCAATGTTTTTCGGAAAAACTTCACAGGGCGTCACAGGCCTGGAGAGCCTGCCTGAGAGGTTGCTGGTATTTTTCATCGAGTACCGTCATCGGTAGCCGCAGATTCAGTTCTCCGTAACCCATTTGCGAAACGGCCCATTTAACCGGTATCGGGTTCGACTCGATAAACAGCAGGCGGTGCAGTTCCGCGATTTCGGCGTCGGCGGCGCGCGCCTCGGCAGCCTTACCCTGAAGTGCGAGCTGGCACATATTGGCCATTTTTGCCGGCACTACATTGGCGGTGACCGAAATCGCGCCATGACCGCCGTTGAGGATAAATTCACAGGTAGTCGAATCATCGCCGGTTAACAGTGAAAAATCATCGCGCACCTGGCGCTTGATATCGGCGAGTCGCTCCATGCTGCCGGTAGCCTCCTTGATGCCGACAATGTTAGCGACCCTGGATAGCTCGGCGACGGTGTCGGCCTGCATGTCACAGGCGGTACGTCCCGGCACGTTGTAAAGAATCTGCGGAATATCGACTGCATCCGCAATGGCTTGATGGTGTAATACCAGGCCCTTTTGCGTGGGCTTGTTGTAATACGGAGAGACCAGAAGGGCCGCCTCGGCGCGGCTGGATTTGGCGCAGTTGGTGAGCTCGATGGCTTCCGCGGTTGAATTGGCTCCGGTACCTGCAATCATGGGTAAGCGCTGATTGATTATTTCATAGCTTTTCTGCAATAGATCGCAATGTTCCGCGGGACTCAAGGTCGCGGACTCTCCGGTGGTGCCGGCTATTACCAACGCCTGCGTGCCTTCCCGGACATGGAAATCGATCAACGCTTCGAGTTGTGGAAAATCGACGTCTCCATTGCCCAGCATTGGTGTCACCAATGCCACTATGCTGCCTTTAAACATGGAATACCTCTGCCTGCCCATGGCTAATCAAGGGGCGTATGTTATAAAGAAAATCATCCGTTTTGAAGTGATTCCTGTACCTGCGGGCAATTTACTTCACCAGGCGCTCGCCGCGACCTGGAGGCAACAACGGGTTAATGCGTTCGATTTGGAAAAACGCTGGCCCGTCATTTCGCCCGGACTTAGTCTGCCGCTTTCTCGATTTCAACCTCGCCCGCGGGCCAGGCCTTGATAATAGCCTGTATCAGGGTTGCCAACGGAATCGCGAAGAATACTCCCCACACCCCCCACAGGCTGCCAAAGAATACTACCGCGACAATAATCGCTACCGGGTGCAGGTTCACCACCTCTGAAAACAGCAACGGCACCAACAGATTGCCATCGAGAAACTGGATGAAAGCGTAGATTGCCATCAGCCAGCCAAATTCGCCGGTAAAACCCCACTGAAAAAAAGCGATCAGTGCGACCGGTATCGTCACCACGGTTGCGCCAACGTAGGGAATGATGACCGAGAGACCGACCGCCAGACTTAGCAGCATGGCAAAGTTTAGCCCCATCAATGCGAATGCAACGTAGCTCGCAGACCAGATGATCAACACTTCAATCACCTTACCGCGCACATAACTGGCGATCTTGATATCGAGTTCGGCCCACACGGTGCGTAACAGGCGACGCTCCTCTGGCAGGAAATCGGCGAGCCAGCCAAGAATCAAATCCTTGTCCTTGAGAAAAAAGAAAACCATCAGGGGCAACAGGATCAGGTAGACCAGAAAGGTGATGGCTCCAACCACCGACGATAACGACAGGCTCACCACGCGCTGCCCCATCGAAGCCAGTTCAGTGCGCGCCAGGGTCAGCACTTCTTCGATCTGCTGGGCGGAAACATAACCGGGATATTCTTCGGGAAGCCGCAGCAGTAACTGTTGCCCCTTGGCCAACATGTCCGGCATTTCCCTGAACAGGTCGCTAACCTGCCTTGACAACAATGGCAACAGCACGAAAAGCGCCAGTAATATCGCGGTAACCATCAACGCGGTGACAAAGCTCGCGGACACGGTCCGGCCCAGATTGATGCGCTTCAGCAGAATCACCATGCCTTCCGCCAGGTAAGCAATGATGATTGCCACCAGAATGGGCATCAAGTGCGCATTCAGAATGAAAATCAGGAGCGCGCCGACAATCAGAATAAAAGCGAAAATTACCGTCTGCGGATCGGTGAAATGGCGGCGATACCAGTGCTGCAGAATATCAAGCATGATGTGAAGAATAGTCCATCGGGTCAGAACACAAACTAAGCGTTATTTTTAAAATATGCCTGGGCAAACTCAAGCAGTTTTTCCATTACCGTAACCCTGAACTTCTGCCGCTGGCGAACAAAGGAAAAGGGGCGGCTCAATGGTGGATCGAGTTGCAGTTCGGCGAGCGTGTTCAACTTCAGTTCCTTGCCGATTATCGAACGCGAAATAATGGTAATCCCCATGCCGGCCTCGACCGCGCCCTTGATCGCTTCCGGGCTGCCGAGTTCCAGGCAGATGTTCATGTCGCCGAGGCTGACCTTTGCTTCCATCAGGTACTGCATGATCACATCACGCGTGCCCGAACCTTCTTCACGGATGACAAAAGGATACTTGACGATGTCGCTGGCCGTGACCTTGCCGCCACGCTTCACCAGGTCGTGATCGGGAGCGGCGACCACCACCAGTTGATCGTCATGACAGACTTCGACGATCAGGTTCCTGTTGCTGACCGGCGACTCGACAACTCCGAGATCGATGACATTGTGTTCAACCATCGACACGATCCCCTCGGAGTTGGAAACCTTGAGCCGCAGGTTGATATCGGGATAACGGTTTTTAAATTCGCCGAGCAGAGCCGGCAGCATGTACTCGGCGATGGTAGTGCTCGCACCGATGGTCAGTGCACCGCTGATTTCACCGGTCAGGTCGCGCACGCTGCTTTCCATCTCCGAGTACAAATCAAATATGCGTTCGGCAAACTCGGAAACGCGTTCCCCGGCGGGGGTCAGATTGACCTTGTTATGCGTGCGATCAAACAGGCGGGTATTAAAGTATTCCTCGAGCTGGCGCACCTGGAAGGTTACTGCCGGTTGGGTCATATGCAACTCTTCGGCGGCTTTGGTGAAACTCAGCAATCTGGCAACGGTATGGAAAACCTTGAGTCGGCGATCGCTCATCGCGTGCATTTACCCATTTATGCGGGCGCCTATTATATATTAATTTTATGTATACCTACATGAAGAGATAAAAATGATTAATGATA
>JAAEPH010000063.1 GCA_024232855.1 Gammaproteobacteria bacterium | reverse complement strand
TGGGCGCGCCTCAAGTCGCTCAACCCCAGCTCCAAGGAGTCCGCTAACAGCGACATGGTCTATACCGCCGGTATACGCGGCGCGGAATCCACCGATACCCTGCTCAATCCCTACTGGAAGAACGACCTGACCCAGGATGAAAAATTCCAGGCGGAGTTGGAGAAGTTCAGCCTGGCGCAGATCAAGATGGATCGCGGCGAGCTCGAATCGGCGGTTAAATCCTTCGACGGTTTCCTCGATGAATACGAGCAAAGCCCACTGCGGCCAAACGCCCTGTTTGGTAAAAGTATCAGCCTGGCCGGACTGGGTCAGACGCAGCAGTCACTGGCCGCGATGCAGCTGTTCGTCGATGAAAATCCGAACCATCCTCTGTCGAATGACGCCAGACTGGTAATCGACGAACTCGACTAATACTGCTTTTCCGCGTTAGCGAGTCTGCAAGGTAGACTAGCCCGGCGCTCGGTCGCTCAGAGGCCGGAATTGCGTGGATCGAATTTGCCCAGATGCTCCGCCAGCGCTGGACTTGACCTTCATCCTGGATCGCATGGAAGCGGATCATGTCTACCGTCGTTACGGCAGGGAACGCTTGCGCGGGCTCCGGCGCTTAACGGTCTTGCAGAGTCAGAAGTTGCAGTGAGTTCAGACTTTCGTGATCCTACTGCGTTTTCTAGGATAAAGACCTCTCGGCGCTGAAAACCTTCATCAAATAGATATACTGTCCCCGGATTTCCTCTATCATAGGCGCGTGAATATTCTCGCCCTCGACAGCTCTACCGAAGCCTGTTCCGCCGCGCTGCTACGCGAGGATGGCGAAGTTTTCGCCCGCTTCGAAGTCGCCCCGCGCCAGCATACCCGCCTGTTGCCGCAAATGATGGAGGGCGTGTTGAGCGAATCCGGTGTGGAAAAATCCCTGCTTACGCATTGCGCCTTTGCCAACGGCCCGGGTGCTTTTACCGGCATTCGTATTGCCGCCGCGCAAGCGCAGGGTATCGGCATCGGGTTGGGCATCCCGCTGCTGCCGGTTTCGACGTTGGCGACGCTCGCGCAGGTCAGCCTGGACCGCTATGCCTACGCCAATACGCTGGCCGCGCTCGACGCGCGCATGAATGAGATTTACTGGGCTGTATATCGGCGTGACGAAGAAGGCTGTGCACAACTGCTCGGCAGCGAACGGCTTGGCGGGCTCGATGATATTCGCATCGATGCCGATCTCGAATCCGGGGCGGGGCATGGCTGGCTTGCCGAATTGCGCGCCCGCGTGGAGTTGCCGATATACAGCGAACTGTTACCCGACGCGCGCTCGCTGCTGAAACTGGCCGCCTCGGCAGCGCGCCGCAATCTTGCTGTCGAAGCGAGCTTGGTCGGCATTAACTACCTGCGTAACCAGGTTGCCGAGAAAGCCCGCGTCTGATGTCGCAGGAGCTGATCTTTCCCTACGGCGCGGCCACCAGCAGCGCGGTCTTCAAATCGGCGCCAGACGACTTTGAAGTCGAGGAAGATCTCGGCTTCGAGCCCAGCGGTGACGGTGAACACCATTTTATATGGGTCGAAAAAAGCGGGCTCGGCACCCTGGAATTGATCGAACGTCTCGCGCGTGAGCATGCGCTGAACCCGTCCCTGTTCAGCCATAGCGGGCTCAAGGACAAACACGCGTTGACGCGGCAGTGGCTAAGCCTGCACCTGCCTGGTAAGGCTTCACCGATTACGGTGGGCAGCGGTGACGGCTACCGGATTTTGCGACAGCTTCGCCATAATAAAAAACTGCGCCCGGGAACCCACCGCGGCAACCGGTTTCGCGTCTGCCTGCGCCGGCTCGATGTGCTCCCGGATGAAACCCGGCAACAGATTGAAAGCGTGGCACGGCACGGCTTTGCCAATTACTTCGGCCGGCAACGATTCGGGCGTCAGCAGGACAATGTCCGCCAGGCGCTAATCCGGCTGGGAAAGCGCAGGCTGCCGCGTTCGCGCAAGAGCCTGTACCTGTCGTCCCTGCGCAGTCACCTGTTCAACCAGATCCTCGCGCAACGCATCGGGCTTGGCCACTGGCGGGATCCGCTCGATGGCGATGTTTTCATGTTGCGCGGCAGTCATTCGATTTTTAGCGAAAAGCCCGATGCCGAGTTGATCGCCCGATATCGGCGCATGGACATCTCGAGCTGCGCCAGCCTGTATGGCGAGGGACGCAACCTGATGTCCGCACAGGCACTCGATATCGAGCAGCGGATGTTTGCGCGCTACGGCGAAATTACCGAATGCCTGGATCGCCACGGCAGCAAGTTGCAGATGCGCCCCCTGCGCGTCGGCGCCGATTCATTCGACTTCGAATACGACGCCGCTGCAGCTACCCTGCGGCTGGAGCTAAGCCTGCCGGCGGGTTCCTATGTCACCAGTCTGCTCGATCATTTCGTGTTGTTAGCCTGAATATTGCACCACTCGGTCTCGGGCCTAGATCTATCTATTTGAACGATAGGAAAAACTGGCAGATTCGCAGATGGGAACAAAAGTACCGTTTGTCGCCGACCCGAGCCCTATCCCGGCTCTGCCTTGTCCAGATACGCCTGAACCTGGTCTTCGCCGCTCCCTGCATGGCTCAAGCCATAGCTTAAGCTATGGCTTGAGGTCCAGACCGGCGTTCAGACGCATCTGTCCTACGTCGGGATGCCGTATCACAGATTCCGGGATACTGGTGCAATATTCAGGCTGGAAGATGTCAGCCAGGCGTCTTTTTATAAACACAGAACCAGCCCTCGATAGGCCCGTCGCGGTAGTAGCTGCCCTCATCCTTGCTGATCAGGCTGGCGATGCCCTGATTGACGAGAGCTGTGAACTTGGCTTCGAATCCCTTCGTTTCCCATAGATCCACGTGCACGGTGCAGGCAAGAATACCGCCGGGCTTGAGGACCCGGAACACTTCGTCCAACGGCTCGGGGCCGACATGGCCGTGGGTGAAGGTTCCCGACGAAACAACCCCGTCGTAGCTGTCGGATTCGCGTTCCAGGGGGTCGTTGAGATCGCCGGTCAGCAAGTGCCGGTAGATGCCGCGTTCACGTGCGACTTGCAGCATTTCCGTGGAAATGTCGACTCCGTCGAGCCGGCTGTATCCACGCTCGGCCAGCAGACGGCAGGTTAGACCGGTGCCACAACCGAGATCGAGAATTGTCGAAGCGGTATCCGGCAGCTGTTCGATGAGTATCGACGCCAGGCTGGCGGGCGACGTATAGCCGAGTTTGTCGAGCATTTCATGGTCGTAATCCGCCGCCCATTTGCGGTAAAACTCGACCATATCGTCGTCTTCGAGATGATAGGCGGCATCGACAAACTCACTGGGTGCGTTGATATCGGACATGGCGGCCAGGCTTCAGAGACTGGAAAGTACGATCAGCGCGTCGCTGACCTTGAATTTGTCGCTGCGAGTTGCCTTTACGCTGTCGCAGCCCATAAGCTGCAGGTTCGAGGTGGGAAATTTGTCCCCGACCCTGATCGTCATCACCGTTTCCTGTGTTAAATTGTAGGGACGTGATACTACAATGAATCCAGCCATTCCCCAAGAAGTCGATAAAGCCGTGCCCTTCGTGCCTGATCCCAAATTGTTGCAACTGCGCCGTCACTGGATATTCGATCTCGACGGCACCCTGACCGTGAGCGCGCATGATTTTGAGCACATGCGCCGCGAACTCGGGCTGGCGCCGGAAGCCCCCATCCTGGAGGCATTACAGGCAATGCCGCCGGCGCGGGCGGCGCCGCTATGGGAAGTGCTCAATGAACTCGAATTCTACTACGCCGGTAAGGCGTCGCTGATGCAGGGGGCCGCCGAGCTACTGCAGAACCTGCATGACCATGGCCGGCAGCTGGCGATACTGACGCGCAATACCATGCCCGTCGTCAAACAGACCCTGCGGGCCTGTGCGATCGATCACTTTTTCCCGCTGGAGCACATTCTCGACCGCGACGCCTGTATTCCCAAGCCGTCACCCGACGGCATCATACAGCTGCTCAGTTTCTGGCAGGCCGATGCCGACGATACCGTGATGGTCGGTGATTACCTCTACGATCTCGAAGCCGGCAAGGGCGCCGGCGTGGCGACGGTGCACCTGGATACCCGCGGTAACGTCGACTGGTCGGAGTATACGGATATCCGGGTCGAGAACCTGGGCCAGATTATCGACTATCTACAGGAGCCGAAATGAAACGCGGTTTCGTACCTAACCCTGGCGTTTGGCTATTTGCAGCGTGACAGTACGGTGAACTGTCCCTTGTCGTCGGTTAAATAGAGATTGGGGCTGTCTTCGATGTTTTTAAAACTCGCCTGGTACGATTTCGGCTCCATTCCTTTTCTTGAGAATTTCATATTGTTCAGGCCGTCGATTTGCCAGCTGCCAATGGACTGGTAAATAAAGCCTGACGTCGATGCATCCCATTTGCCCTCTGAGCCGAAGCGCCAGAACACCGGGCGTACATTGAGCAATCCACTGAATCCGGCCGCCCGGTTCGAAGTTGCGGTCTCTTCGCGGTTGGTACACCACTTGCCGAGCAGATACTCATCCTGTATCTGGTCGCCGGGTTGGGTATCCGGCACAGCCACCACCGTGGGAGTGGATGCGCAGGCGCCGAGCATAATGGCGATCAGCAGGTAGCCGGATAAGGCCAATGGTCGTTTAGACATGCGATTGTATTCCGTGATGAGATTGGCTTGATTAAATAGGCCTGGATTAGTTGGCCTACAGCAGGTTGGCGATTTTGAGTTGTTGTTTGCTCACGGATGCATAGGGTTCATCGCGTGTTTTGTCATGCACGTGCAAGCGGTAATTGACGAAACTGCCGGAATCGTCGTAATGCATGAAAGGATTGCCGTTGATCTGCTCCCCCAGCGTGGCGGTTGGCTTCACCGAATAATTGTGCCCCGGATGGATCAGCATATCCTCGGGTAAGCGCTCCTTCATGTTCCTGAGGGTGACAAACATGTCTTCAGGACTGCCGCCGTTGAGATCGCAGCGGCCACAGCCGAAGACGAACAGGGTGTCACCGGTGATGATTTCGTTACCCAGCTGGTAACAGGCCGAACCCGGCGTGTGTCCAGGCGTATGCAGAATCTTGATGGTGGTATCACCGAGTTGTAAATCGTCGCCACCGTGATGCAGGCTGGGTTTGTCGAGCTCATGCTGCCAGAATTCGTATTCGGGCTTGAGCAGGTGTATTTCGGCGCTGACGTGATTGAGCAGGCCTTCGATACCGTTAATGTGATCGTGATGGCTGTGGGTTAGCAGGATATCGGTGATATTGAGATCCAGCTGAGCTGCGCGGTTCACAATCTGATCGACCTCCCAGGCTGGATCCACGACCGCGCAACGACGACTGGCGCCATCCTCGACCAGGTATACGAAATTTTCCATGGGCCCCAGTTCCATGGCGTATACTTTGAATCCGGGATCTGACATGTCCAGTCCTCCGAGTTTGATCCCGGCATTATACGCTCATTCACCCGTCAGCTGAATACGGCATATATTGGCTGAGGGGTGAATAGGCTGGATTTTTGTGTAAATTCTAAAGACAATACCCCCCTTTTTGTGGTCGTGTTTCCACGGCCGGAACGGGACAGGAACAACATGAGCAACTCATCGGTAAACAAAGTAGTGCTGGCTTACTCCGGCGGTCTCGATACCTCGGTAATCCTCAAGTGGCTGGAGGACGAATACGAATGCGAGGTGGTCACCTTTACCGCCGATATCGGCCAGGGAGAAGAACTCGAGCCGGCGCGCCGCAAGGCCGAAAAATACGGCGTCAGGGAAATCTACATCGAAGACCTGCAAGAGGAATTCGTGCGTGACTTTGTCTATCCGATGTTTCGCGCTAACACGGTTTATGAAGGCGAGTACCTGCTCGGCACCTCGATTGCGCGTCCGTTGATCGCCAAGCGCCTGATCGAGATCGCCGCCGAAACCGGCGCCGATGCGGTCTCGCACGGCGCTACCGGGAAAGGCAATGACCAGGTTCGCTTCGAGCTTGGCGCCTATGCGCTCAATCCCGATATCCGCGTGATTGCGCCGTGGCGCGAATGGAATCTGAATTCACGCGAAAATCTGCTCGAATACGCCGATGCCGCGGGTATCGAGATCGAAAAGAAACACAACAAGTCTCCCTATTCGATGGACGCCAACCTGCTGCACATCTCCTACGAAGGCGGGGAACTCGAAGATCCGTGGTTCGAAGCCAACGACGAGATGTGGCTGCGCTCGGTATCACCGCAAGACGCCCCCGATCAGCCGCTTTACATAGAGATTGGCTTTGAGAAAGGCGACATCGTCTCCATCGATGGTGAACGCATGAGCCCGGCACAGGTGCTGACCCGCCTCAACGAGCTTGGCGGCGCGCACGGGGTAGGGCGCCTCGATATCGTCGAGAATCGTTACGTCGGTATGAAATCACGCGGTTGTTACGAAACACCGGGTGGCAGCATCATACTCAAGGCGCATCGTGCGATCGAATCGATTACGCTGGACCGCGAAGTTGCGCACCTCAAGGATGAGTTGATGCCGCGCTACGCGCACATCATCTACAACGGCTACTGGTGGAGCCCGGAGCGTGAGATGCTGCAGCAGATGATCGACGCCTCGCAGGTGACGGTCAACGGTGAAGTCCGTATCAAGTTGTTCAAGGGCGCGATCAGCGTGGTCGGCCGCAAGTCCGCCAGCAACAGCCTGTTCGACGAAGCCATCGTCACCTTCGAAGACGATCGCGGCGCCTACGATCAAAAAGATGCCGAGGGCTTTATCAAGCTGAACGCGCTGCGGATGCGAATCGCCGGTAAACGATGAACCGGTGTCACTGCCGCGCGCTTGCAATGCGCCTGCTGCTGGTGCTGCTGTCAATCCAGTTGCTGGCATGCTCACCGTCGTCGGAAGATCCGCTCATTTCCGACAGCCAGAAATACTATTTCGTCGAGGCGCTGAAACAGGTCGATGCCGGCGGGCGGCAATTGCAATCCAGCGAGCTGGACGAGGCTGCGCTGAGCGCGGCCCTGGCCATGCTCGACCAGGGGTTGAAACTGGCATTTCAGGTCGAGCGCGAATCTCTCGATCGGCTGGATTTGCGTCTGGGCAAGAATTTTCAGCGCTACTTCGTCGCCGGTGTCGAGAACTACCGGATAGGCATCGAGGCCGGCGACAAGACGCAACAACGCCAGGGCCTGCAGTTACTGGCGCGCTGGGCGGAATTCTGGGGCCAGGAAGGCGAGGCGATTCGGGCCAAAATGCAGCCCGATTAACATGTCGAGACCGGTGCGACTCATCGTTTGTTTGAACCTAGAAAACACAGTAGGATCACGAAAGTCTGCACACCAAAAGTAGGCGCTTTAGGCGAGCGATTGATTCATCGGTATGCCGCATCACTAGCTATATGAAAAAAGTGCTTATCACCAATAAGGTGACCAGCGGAACGCCGCCCGCTTTTTTT
>JAAEPH010000062.1 GCA_024232855.1 Gammaproteobacteria bacterium | reverse complement strand
GCTCTATAGCCTCGTGGATCGAGTCCTCCTTTGCATCCGAGTCCTGACCGAACTGATCTGGATCTTAAGCTCGAGCTGCCTGAACACATAGTAGCTGCCCCAGAGCTAATGGACAGGGGGACATGCCAGGAGGACGCGCCGCGAAACGTCCCAAGGGATGCGCCAGGCGACGTGCCAGGGG
Organism: Gammaproteobacteria bacterium; assembly: GCA_024232855.1. Classification (GTDB taxonomy): domain Bacteria; phylum Pseudomonadota; class Gammaproteobacteria. Next base: position 369 of record JAAEPH010000062.1, on the reverse strand, counting down.
ACGTGCCATGGGGTCGCACCGCGGGACGTGCCAAAGGGACGCGCTACGGAACGTGCCAACGGATGTGCCACGGGATGTGCCAGGGGACGCGCGACGCGACGTGCCAGGGGGACTCGCCAAAGGACGCCCCACGGAACGTGCCAAGGAACGTGCCAAGTTGCAATGCTGAGTGCATCGACCTTGATGTACCGTGCCGAAATCAGTGCTGTGCTGCGCCGTGCTGAATTGCGATGTGCCATGGCGCGACTGTGCTCTATAGCCTCGTGGATCGAGTCCTCCTTTGCATCCGAGTCCTGACCGAACTGATCTGGATCTTAAGCTCGAGCTGCCTGAACACATAGTAGCTGCCCCAGAGCTAATGGACAGGGG
>JAAEPH010000061.1 GCA_024232855.1 Gammaproteobacteria bacterium | reverse complement strand
CGTAAAAGCCATGGTTTGGGCGGCAAGCCAGGAAAGGATTATTTTTTCAGTTCCAGAAGAATGGCTTCAGTGATGTCGACGGCCTCGCTGGCGTAGGCGATGCTAGTTTCGGTAAAAATGAAGTCATAGCCGTTCTCCTTTCCATAGGCATGAATCACGACCTTGATCGCGGCCTGCACGCCCTGTAACAACTCGCGCTGTTTTGACTGCAGATCTTCCTTCAGTGATTGTTGCTCAAACTGAAATCGACGCTTGTTCTGAACGATATTGTCTTCAGCCTTGCGCTTCTGATCGTCGCTCATGATCGCGCTGTCGGTCTGGTAGGTTTTCTCCATCTGTTGAATACCCTCGGCCAACTTGCGCAGGCTTTGTTCGCGCTCGCCAAACTGTTCCTTCAACTGTGCGCTTGCGGCCATCGCCTGTGGTGATTTTTCGAATAGTTCCTTGGAGTTGATAAAGGCAGATTTTTCGGCCGCACTCACGCTGAAGCTGAGCAGGGATAGTAAAATCAAAGTGGTTAATTTCATGTTCGATGTCTCTTATTGGTTAAGGTTGGAATTCTGGTCTTCGAGTCGCTGATTCAGTAGTTTCTCTATATTTTTGGTATCTTCAAAGAGTTTTTTAGTACTTTCCGTGTCGTAGGGATTCATCTCTGGCGGCGCGTTGGCAGTTTCTCCGGTGGGGGCGGGCTCATTCGCCGCGGGCTCATTCGCCGCGGTTTCACCCGCCGGCATTTTTACGGCCCGGATCACGTTGGCGTTGGGATCGTAGCCTTTTACCGTGTACTCGATGCCATCGGGTGGAGGTTCCGTTGTAAATTGCACGTTGCCATCGGCGTCATACCACCTATAGAAAATATCCTTGCCGCCGAGCCCACTGCCGGATGGCGTCAGTTTGTTGCTGCTGAAGCTGGACATGCCAGGCAAGTTAAAATCGGGCAGCCCGATGTCCGAAAAACTCATCAGGGTTTTACCCTGATCATCCTTTAAAATCGTGAATGGTAACAGTAAGGCCAGGACCAACGCCGCCAGCATGAGTTTCGCGAACAATTTCATTTGGGATTCCGGATTCGCCGTATTCCTGCAAAGTATAGCCCATTAACCCCGAATTTCAGTCATGCCGTGCAGGTAAGGCTGCAATGGCTCGGGAATCCTGATACTGCCATCGGCCTGCTGGTAGTTTTCCATGATAGCGATCAGGGTTCGACCTATGGCGAGACCTGAGCCGTTCAAGGTATGCACCAGTTCGGGTTTACCCGTTTCCGGGTTACGCCAGCGGGCTTTCATGCGGCGCGCCTGGAAGTCGGTCATATTGCTACAGGATGAGATTTCGCGATAGGTATTCTGCCCGGGCAGCCAGACCTCCAGGTCATATGTCTTGGTCGACGTAAATCCCAGATCGCCGCCGCACAGAATAACCTTGCGATAAGCGAGCCCGAGCAGTTGCAGAATAGTTTCCGCGTGACCGGTCAAGTTCTCCAGCGCCGCCATTGAATCATCCGGCTTCGAAATATGAACCAGCTCGACTTTTTCGAACTGATGTTGACGAATCATGCCACGCGTATCACGGCCGTAAGAACCCGCCTCGGATCGAAAGCAGGGGGTATGAGCAACGAACTTGAGCGGCAGCTGTTCGGCCTCGAGAATGCTATCGGCAACAAAATTGGTAACCGGCACCTCGGCGGTCGGAATCAGGTACAGATCGTGATTCTCCGATTCGATGTGAAACAAATCCTGCTTGAACTTGGGCATCTGGCCGGTGCCGAAGAGGGTCGCTTCGTTAACCAGGTAGGGCGCGTAGGCTTCGGTGTAGCCATGTTCCTGCACGTGCTGATTTATCATGAACTGTATCAACGCCCGTTGCAGCGTTACCAGCGGGCCGGTCATGGTCACAAACCTGGATCCGGAGATCCGGGCGGCGCGTTCGAAATCCATTCCACCGAGCGCCTCGCCCAGATCGATGTGATCGCGGACTTCAAAATCAAAGCCAGGTGGTTCGCCCCAATGCGATACCTCGATATTGTCATCCTCGCTATCGCCGGCGGGTACCGAGTCGTGAGGAACATTTGGCACGCCCTGCAGCAACTCGTCAAGCTTCATTTGCAAGCCGCCGAGTTCGCTCTCGGCCGATTTGAGTTTATCGCCAAGGCTGGCGACCTCGTCCAGCAGGGGTTGAATATTCTCACCACCGGCCTTGGCCGCGCCAATCGCACGCGAACGGGTATTGCGTTCACTCTGCAGTTCCTGCGTCGATACCTGCAGGACTTTGCGTTGCTCCTCGAGTTCGCGGAATGCGTCTACATCGAAGACGAAGTTTTTAACCTTGAGTTTCTCGACCACGCTTTCGAGGTCGCTACGTAACAGTTTGGAATCAAGCATAATTAAATCAGTTGTTTTGCGGCCATCAGGCCAACCCAGGCGCCGAAGATGCATAACAGCACGCTCAGCACCACATAGAGAATCGCTCTTAGTACTTCATCACTACCGGTGAGATGCAGTACGTCCAGCGCGAAGGTTGAAAAAGTCGTGAATGAACCGAGGAAACCGACCAGCAGGCCCAACCTGATTTCCTCGCTGACCTGGAATCGATGCAGCAGTAACACCCACAGGAAACCCATCGCCAGCGAGCCCAGCAGATTTACCGCGAAGGTGCCGTAGGGAAACCCCAGGCCAAGCCACTGATAGGTCGACGACGCCATCCAGTAACGCGATACCGCGCCAAGGGAACCGCCCAATGCGATTGCAAGGTAGATAGACATATCAGCTTTGAAGAAAATGCGATATTGTACCAGTCGCGAGAAAAGATGCACCCGCGTGTGCGCGAATAAACCGCTCAGTCGGCACAAAAATTCATTGCCAACGTCAAACACCATCAAGCAAATCGGGCTCGACCTCGGCTTCCAGCAAATCGGCATTACCGATACCAGGCTGGATACGCAGCATGCGAACTACACGCAATGGATTGCGCGTAATTACCACGGCGAAATGAGGTATATGGCGCGTAATATTGACAAACGCCTGCATCCGGCCGAACTGCTGCCCGATACCCTGTCGATTATCTGTGTGCGTCTCGACTACCTGGTCAAGGAGCGGCGGGACCCGCTGCAGTTGCTCGGCCACGACAACCTGGCTTACCTGTCGCGTTACGCACTCGGGCGCGACTACCACAAACTGATGCGCAGGCGCCTGCAGAAATTTGCCGACAAAATCACCGATGTCTGCGGCAATATGGGTTACCGGGTGTTTACCGACAGTGCCCCGGTACTGGAAAAAGCGCTGGCCGCAAAGGCCGGAATCGGCTGGCAAGGGAAGCACAGCAATCTCCTGCATCGCGAACACGGCTCCTGGTTTTTCCTCGGCGAAATCTACACCGATATGAAACTGGAAGTGGATGCGCCACTGGGCAATCACTGTGGCCGCTGCCGCAGTTGCATCGACATCTGCCCTACCGCCGCCATCGTCGAGCCTTACCTGGTCGACGCAAGACGCTGCATATCCTACCTGACTATCGAGCATCGCTCGGCGATTCCGGCGGAGTTTCGCGCGGCCATCGGTAACCGCATTTACGGTTGTGACGATTGCCAGCTGGTCTGCCCCTGGAATCGCTTTGCCCGCTACAGCGACGAAGCCGATTTTCAACCGCGCCACGGGCTCGATCGAATTTCGCTAATGGAATGTTATCGCTGGTCGGAAAGTGATTTCCTGAAAAAAATGGAGGGTTCCGCGATCCGACGCATCGGCTACCAATGCTGGATGCGCAATATTGTCATCGCGCTTGGAAACGCGGCGTACGATCCACATATAATAGAAACTTTGAAAAACGATTACGCACGACACAGCGCATTCGTCCAGCACCATATCGACTGGGCTATCCAGCAACAGAGCAAGAAAAAATGAATCGGTGGCAAGCATTTCCGGGGAAAATAAGCGTGGCGCGGGCGACGGCGGACTTCATCTGTGCCGCCGATGAACTGGGCCTGATCCTGGTCAATGGCGCGGACGCACATTATTTCCTGCAAAACCAGCTCAGTAATGACCTCGATTTTATCGGCGAATCAAGCTACCAGCTGAGTTCCTACTCGACCCCCAAGGGTCGATTGGTCGGCATCTTTCGCATCATCCAGATCAGCAATGGTTATATCCTGGTGACGACCCGCTCGATGGTACTGCCCCTGCTCGAAAGGCTCTACCGCTACGTCGTAGGGGCCGAGGTTACGCTGGCCGATGCCAGCGATTATTTCATGCGTTTCCTCCTGCAAACCGACAGGGCGGAGGTACTCGAACATACCCTGTTACCGGACGATTCAGGCAGTGTGCTGCAAAATGACTCGGTGATTTCGCTGCAACTGGAACCCCTCGGCGAACAACGACGCTTCCTGCTGATGTGCCTGTCCGCCGACGAGGCGATAAAACTCTGGAAAGTCTTCGCCAGCCAATTACAGGTTGCCCGGTTCGGCGCCTGGCGACTTTCCGAAATCAAGTCCGGCATTCCAGCCATCTACCCGGACACCAGCGAGGAGTTCGTGTTGCAAATGGCTAATCTCGGCTTCCTCGACGGGGTCAGTTTCAGGAAGGGTTGTTATCCCGGTCAGGAAATCGTCGCGCGCATGCAATACCTCGGAAAACTGAAGCGGCGCATGTTCCTGGCGCAACTCGATACCGATGAGCTGCCGGTAGCCGGCGATGAACTGGTGAGCGAAGGCAAATCCGAAGCCGATGGCAGCGGTATGGTGGTTGATGCCGAACTGGATCAGGATGGCGTTTGTCACTGCCTTTACATCGCACGGATCGCCGACGCCGAGGCGGGTAGTCTGCACCTGCTGAAACAGCCTGAAACGAAAATCCAGAACCTGGACCTGCCCTACTCCATAGACGCTTCGATCTGACGCAGCATGGCGTCGGCATCGGTGTAGTTCAGGCCGAGATGCGTCAATCTGCCGGCGTTTTCGACGGCGAGGCTCGGAAAACTGTCGATCCCCATGGCGCGCGAACTTTGAATTTCCGCAAGCAGGCTCCGCTGCGTGGCCTCGGCTAGCAGGTCCGCACTGAAGCGCTCGACATCAAGGCCGATATCCGCGGCCAGCGCTACCAGGGTTTCATTATCGGAAGGGTTTCTGGCCTCCAGGTAATAGGCGCGCTGGATTCTGGCGGTCAGAAGTGGATCGTACTCCTCACCCTGCCCCCTTGCCGCGATAACTGCACGATTGGCGGGATAGGTTGAACGCCGCGGCGCGCATTTTTCCCAGAAGTCGAAGTTGAACCGGGTGCCCGGAATGACTTGCTCGATGCGGCGCCAGGTTTGTTGCAACCCCAGGCGCATGCCTTCGACCATCGGCGCGTCGGAATCGGGGGCGAGTCCTCCAACCATACGCCGGATCCGGATACGGCCGGCGAGCGCCGCGAACAGTTGCGCTCGCGTGGGTTCGAAACCCCAGCACCAGCTACACATCGGGTCGTGGACATAGTAGAGCGTCGATTGCACCTTATCAGTCGCCCCCGGTCATCAATTGCCGCATGATCGATTCGCAACTCTCGATACGGTCGATGGTGGATACACTCTTACCGGCCTGCCAGTAGTCCTTGTCACCGCTTTCATCCAGCGACGAATACTTCAATTGCCAGATTGATTTCAAGCCATAAAACAGCCGCATCCAGTGCCTGCTGCGTTTGCCCGCCAACATCCAGCGAGAAAACCTGCCCAGGCGCGTACCGCTACGCTTGATGAAATCGGTATTGATGACCGAAACCGGAATGCCGGTAACGCGTTCGGACAAGACGATGTCCGCCTCACCGGCATCGATGATCGCCTGCTTGTAGGCGACACTGGCGCGACATTCCTCGCTGGCGATGAAACGCGTGCCAAGCTGACAGGCGGCATAGCCATGTTCCAGCGCCTGCCAGAATTCGCGGCTTTCACCGATGCCACCGGCGCAAACCAGCGGGACTCCCAGTTCATGCAGTTCCAGGTAAAGCTGCTGCATCGATTGTTGCCCGGCGTGACCGCCGGCACGCCGGTTGACACAGATTAACCCGTCGGCGCCGCAGTCGAGGCCGATGCGCGCCCACTTGAGTTCGGTGACGTCGTGATAAACCAGGCCTCCGGCGGCATGAACCCGGGCAACCACCCAGTCCGGCTTGCCCAGCGAGGTAACGAAAAAACGGATTCCTTCATCGAGCGCGATATCGATCCACTCGGACATGCGCCGTTGATATTTTTTTGAGGACTTTTCGATCAGGGCGTTCATCCCGATCGGCTTATCGGTCAACATGCGCATCAGGCGAATCCCGGCTCGATACTCGTGGCCGTGAACGTAGGTCAACGCCATCGGCTGCAGTATGCCGATGCCGCCGGCCTCGGATACGGCCGCGCTAAGCTGCGGATTGCTGCAGGGGTACATGGCGCCGCCGATGACCGGATAACGTATACCGAGCTGTGCACAAAAGACCCTTGCGGCCGGTGGCATCTCCCGCGTCACTGCGTTTTGTATCCGATGAGCCAGGTCGCCCGCACCCGCGTTACGGTTTCACCGCCCTGGTCTTTCAGCTGCGCTTCCACCTCGCAGGAGGTATTGTCGAGCAGCGGCTCGGGAAGCTCGAATTCGGCAGTCGCGGTCAGCTTGCCGCGCGCCTTTTTGAGATAGTCCGCATGGATATCGACGAGAATGCCGCGCATGTCAGCCGATATCGTCGACAGTACCGCAAGCCCGGTCGCAAGTTCACCGAGATTGAGCAGCGCGATCGCGTGTATCGAATGCAAATGATTGCGCAGCCTGCGTCGATCTCTGACGCTTACACGCGCATAGCCCGGCCCGAGGTCTTCGACGCGGGCGCCGATAGTGGCGCTGTATGGCGCGATCATACCGAGCGCCAGGCTGAACATTCTTGCTCCGCCAGGCAGTGGCGACAGGCGCGACCACCACTTCAGAACCTCGCCCTGAGCAGGGATGTCTTTGATCTGTGTCATCGAATTCACAGGCTAACTTGTGCGACCCGGCATTATGCGCTATTAATGGATTCATGGAAATTAACGACCGCGAAAAACTGGTAGCCGCCTTCGAACACATGGTGGAAAACGTCAGCGAATCGGTGCACAAGGCCGAGGAAGCGCTGGCGCCGACCATCGACGAAATGGTGCACAATGCGCAGCAGCTTGCACGCGAAGTGTACACGTTGACCCAGGAGGAAGCCGAGGGCCTGGGGGCCACGCTGAAGCGCGACATGCAAAAGGCGAACCAGGCGATAAACCAGCAAAAAAAGGAATTGAAGGACTGGTTAAGCTTTGACCTGGCAGTGGTGGAAGATCGCTTTATCGACATGATTGCGCGCGCGGCGGACAAGGCCTGGCTGGATTTCCGCGCCTTTGAAAACGAGGATCACCAGGCCAGCCTGTATCGAAGCGGCGAAGTCTGCAATGCCGGCAGTTTAAGTTGCAGCAAATGCGGTGAAGTCATACGCCTGTCCGCCGCTGCCCAGATCCCACCCTGCCCGGCCTGCCACCACGACAAGTTTTACCGCGTTATCGGTTAGCCGCCTATGGCCGGCAGCCGACGAACCTGAAGACCGTTAGCGGCGCCAGTGCATATAATATCCCCAGTTTAAAAAATGACGGTTGTCGATTTCGAGTCGATCATATAGAGTCGGCTAAATTCCAAATATGTAACCCGGAAAATTCACAAATTTCCGGGATAAATCGCAGCAATTCCGATAATTCGATCATCAAGGGCCTGGGACATGAACAAATGGTACGCACAGTTATTTCGGCAAATCGACTCCGATCCCGCGCTGGGCAAGTTGAAGGTCAGCGAAGACACTTTTTCCGTGAATTACCAGGAGGATTTTTCGGTTGCCGACGCGATCTCCGACCTGGAGGTACTGGCGTCGATCAATACCCGTAACCGGAGCCAGGCGCGCCTGGTGAAAATCTCACGCGACCCGAAGAACTATTCGATCAAGCTGTTCAACCTGAAGGATTCGATCCCGCTTTCGCAATCCATGCCGATGCTCGAGTCGATGGGACTGGAAGTGCTTATCGGCCGGCCCTATCGTATCCGCCTGCGCAATCGCAATTACTGGATCAATCACTTCACCCTGGAGCACGGCAAAAATATCTGCGACGTCGATCCACGGAAGATTCCGCTTTTCTTCAGCGAACTGTTCGACAGCATCTGGAATCGGCGCAGCGAGAACGACGATTTCAACCATTTACTGTTCAGCGCCTGTATCAAGGCCGAGAATATCCAGCTATTGCGCGCCTATACCGCCTACCTGCAGCAGATACGTTTTCCGCACAGTCGCGAGTACATTATCGAGACACTCAACAGTTACCCTGAAATCACGCTTTTACTGGTGCGCGGATTTCTGCGCAAATTCAACCCCGACGCGCTTGATCAGGATTCTCATCTCGAGATTTTCCAGCAGCTGCGTGAAAAGCTGCACGATATCAAATCGCTGGATCACGATCTTATATACATGCACATGCTCAACCTGATCGAGGCCACGGTACGCACCAATTATTTTCAGCAGAATCGCGGCGACAGCGGGCATATCAGTTTCAAGCTCGATTCACGGCGCATCGAAAATCTGCCGAAACCGGCCCCTCAATTCGAGATATTTGTCTACGCGGCCCGCTTCGAAGGCATACACCTGCGTGGTGGCCTCGTCGCACGCGGCGGAATACGCTGGTCAGACCGGCGCGAGGATTATCGCACCGAGGTATTGGGCCTGATGAAGGCGCAAATGGTTAAAAACGCGGTCATCGTCCCGTCCGGATCCAAAGGTGGATTTATCACCAAGCAGATCTCGCACCTGCCCGCCTCCGAAACCTATGGCGAAGTGCAGGCCTGTTACTCGCTGTATATCAACGCGCTGCTGGAGTTGACTGACAACCGCGTCGGCGACGACATCGTGCAACCCCCGCACACGCGTGTTCACGACCAGGTCGATCCCTACCTGGTGGTCGCGGCGGACAAGGGCACCGCGGCGTTTTCAGATGTCGCCAACGGCCTCGCGCAGGCGCATGATTTCTGGTTGGACGATGCATTTGCATCGGGAGGTTCGCAGGGGTATGACCACAAGAAAATGGGCATTACCGCGCGTGGCGCCTGGGAATCGGTAAAAAGACATTTTCGCGGGCTCGGCAGGAACATCCAGAAGGAACCCTTCAGCGTTGTCGGCATCGGCGATATGTCGGGCGACGTTTTTGGCAACGGTATGCTGCTTTCGCCCTGCATTCAGCTGGTCGCGGCCTTCAATCACATGCATATCTTCATCGACCCGAACCCCGACATCAAAAAAAGTGAACGCGAACGGCGGCGCATGTTCGAACTCAGTCGTTCCACCTGGAATGACTATGACAAGAAGTTGATCAGCAACGGCGGCGGCGTATTTTCACGCAGTGCCAAGCGGATCGATCTGAGCCCCGAGATCCGGCAGTTACTCGGTTGTAAAGAAGAACACCTGACGCCGAACGAGTTGATCGTCTATCTCCTCAAGGCGCCGGTCGACCTGATCTGGAACGGCGGAATCGGAACTTATTTCAAGGCCGGCGCCGAAACCGATACCGATGTCTCCGATAAGAGTAATGATGCCATTCGCATCAATGGCAGGCAGATACGCGCAAAGGCCATTGGCGAAGGCGGTAACCTCGGGATCACCCAACGCGGACGCGTCGAGTACGCCCAGGCCGGTGGTTTGATCTATACCGACTCCATCGATAACTCGGCTGGTGTCAACTGCTCTGACAAGGAAGTCAATATCAAGATCCTGTTATCGCAACTGGTCAAGTCAGGGCAACTGAGTGCCGATGAGCGCAATCAGCTGCTGGTCGATATGACCGACGAAGTAGCGCAGAAATGCCTGTTCAACAACTACCGGCAGACGCAGATTATCGACAGCATCGAACGGCACGCGGCGCAGCGAATGTACCAACATGCCCGTTTCATGCGTCACCTGGAAACGGAAAAAATCATGAATCGCAGGCTTGAACAGCTGCCCAGTGATAAGCAAATTACCGATCGAATCGCCAAGAACCAGGGGCTGACGCGACCCGAGCTGTCGATACTGCTGTCTTACAGCAAGCTGACTTACAAGAATGCCCTGCTCGGCGCGTCTTCGTTGACGGAGGATTGTTACGACGCCTTATTACTCGGCTATTTCCCGCGATTGATCCGCAAACGCTTTGCCGCTGAAATTCTGCAGCACCCATTGCGCAAGGAAATTATCGCCACCATTCTGAGCAACCAGATTGCCAACAATATCGGCATCGGCTTTGGTTCCCGCATCCGCGAGGAAACCGGTTCGACCATCGAGGACATCGCCAAGGCTTACGTGGTCTGCGTCGAAGTATTTGGTCTTTACGATACCTGGCGCAAGCTCGAAAGACTGGACAACGTCGTCCATGAGACTGATCGTTTTGAAAGTTTCCAGGCGGTCAGCGGGCTGCTGGAGCGCTCGATCAGCTGGTTGCTACGCCATCAGCCATCGGATTTCAACGTCAGCGAAATGATCGAGCGTTACAAGTCCGATACACAGGCCCTGCTGGGCGTGATTTCGAGCGCCATCATCGGTAAATCCCGCAAGAATTACCTGGCGACCCGGCGACGCTTCGTCAAGTTTCGCCTGCCTGTCGCGTTAGCGCAGGAGCTGGTCGACAAGACCACGCTGGCGTCTGCCTTCGATATTATCGAGGTGAAGTCGACCCTGGCCTGCGATATCGAAAGCGTGGCCAGGCTGTTTTATGCCATATCCGAGCGCCTGCAGTTGCACTGGATCAGGGATGCGATTTCGGAAACCATCGTGCGCAATCACTGGAATCATCTCGCCACTCTCAACCTGCGCAACGATCTGCACGCCAACCAGCACGACCTCACCGAGCTGGTACTGCAATGCGTCGATAACAAGCGCCATACCGCCAAGGCAATGGCCATCTGGGAGAAACAAAATGCCGTTGCGCTCGAGCGTTACGACAGCATCATCAATGAATTCAGCGCGATGCGCAGCTGTGACTTTCCGACCATCAGCGTCGCCGTTTCCGAGGTACGCCGCCTGGTGCTGCTCGGTAAACGCGAGCCTCACTAATAACCAGCCTTGTGACGGCCTGTTCGACGGACAGGCCCTTTCGTCATTGCGAGCGCAGCGAAGCAATCTCCTGAAGTTTGGCATGTCGTTTGAAGATTGCTTCGCTTCGCTCGAGGACAGGATGCCCGAGTGCCGGGTACGCCGGTAGCGAGAACCGGCCTGCAATCACCAAGTAAAATCGCGGTCCTATCAGATATTCACTAATTAAATCAGTTAGTTATTACATGCACTTAAAGTAATGTAACACTATCCAGTTCGCTAAATCCGGCTGATTTTGCCGTCATCGGATTTTGCCACGTAGTCCAGAAACAGGTCGATGAAAGTTTGCTCGTAGTGACGCAGGTACTTGTCGTTAAGATAGGCGATACGCGTTACTTCCCACGGAAACAGGTGGCTGACGTCGCGATTGCGAGTAATACCATCGGGCTCGTCCAGCGCCATGCTGGCGATGATGCCGATTCCCATCTCTTCGAGTACGTAAGTGCGAATGATGTCGGTGTCGGCGGCGCTCAGCACCACGTGCGGCACAAGGCCGGCCTCACGGAATGTCTCGCTGAAATGACCTCGCCCGGTAAATCCATAGACATAGGTAATCAGCGGGTACTGGCACAAATCCTCCAGCGTCAAATCCTCGAGTTGCTGCAGTGGATGATCGGCCAGGGTGATCAGGCTGCGGTTCCACTTGTAGCAGGGAATATTGGTTAATTTTTTCGAATCGGCGAGCGCCTCGGTGCAGATTGAAAAATCGAGCTCATCGTTAGCTGCCCATTGCACCAACTGCCTCGGGGTGCCCTGGTGGATTTGCACCTCTACCTGCGGGTAGGCCTGGTTAAATGCCTTGATCACCGGAGGCAGAACGTAGCGCGCCTGGGTATGGGTAGTACCGATGCGTAAAATCCCGTCGCCCTGATTGATGTAATCCCGGCCAATCGCATGAATGCTGTTAACCGACGCCAGGGCCATGCGCGCATGCGCGGAAACAAGCTCGCCGATTTCGGTCAGGCCGATCAGGCGCTTGCCCTTGCGTATGAATAAATCGGCCTCAAGTTCGTCTTCCAGCTTTTTCAGATGCTGGGATACGGCCGATTGCACGACGAACAACTCATCGGCCGTCCTGGTGACGCTGAAGTTGCAATCGATCAACTTGATCAGCGATTGTAGCTGGCGAACATCCATATAGAACTTTCATCATGAAATGTAATATGAGACATGCGGGCTAGTATAACTTCTGATTATTATAATCTCGACAACATCAATGTCGGCCTTTCCTTTGCAGCGGCCCTAACCAATAGTAAACTCGCGCCATGAGCCGATTCCAGAACAAATTTGATCACCACGTATGGCGGGTTGTCGCATCGATCCCGGCGGGGCGGGTGATGGGATACGGGGAGGTGGCCAGGGTCGCGGGTTTTCCACGTTATTCCAGAATGGTAGGCGCCGCGCTGGGTCGTTCTCCGGAACCCCTGCCCTGGTTTCGCGTGGTGCGTTCAAATCGCACCCTGGCCTTCGAAGTCGGTTCCAGTGCTTATCGAGAGCAGGCGCAGTTGCTGAAACAGGAGGGCGTACGCTTCGACGGTTTGAAAATCATCGAAGTCGAAACAGACGATAGTCTCGATCGAATTCTGTGGGGCCCACAAGAATAATAAATGCGATTTAGCCTTCACCTGTTCCACGGCTTGCTGTGGTTGTTGCTACCTTGCGTTTTCGCGCCCGCGTCCGCGCAACAGGCGTCGATGGCCGGAATAAGCGCGGATGCTATCGGCAGGCCGATTGACTACCTGAACTACGGCATCGGCGACAGCTCGAACATGCGTGGCCTCGAGGGCGTCGATGAGCGTGGCGATGCGCGGTGGTTTAGCAATCTCGAGTATGTATTCTCCTATAGGAAAAAGCCGGCAATCGCGCATACCCTTTTCGTCGATATCGGTAATGTTTACGATAACCTCAACGACGTTGACTTCACCGATCTTCGCTATACGATGGGCACGGGCTTTCGCTGGAAGATAGAGTCCTTCGTCAAGACCGACCTGTTTCTGAACTATGGTTATAGCCCCGAGGAAAGGGAAGGTAAACTGTACGGCGGGACTTCGTTGAACTTTTAACTTGAGCCTTTGTCCGAAAGCGCTTACAGCACCCCATCAATGAGTGAAGTAATCTTCATAAAGCTGCTACAGTGCGGACCGATTAAGGCTGGAAAACAACATGACTGACGAATTCGATTACGACCTGATTGCCCTTGGCGCCGGTAGCGGCGGCCTTTCTGTTGTCGAGCGCGCCGCAAGTTATGGCCAACGTTGCGCCATCATCGAGCGCGGCAGGGTGGGCGGCACCTGCGTCAATGTCGGCTGCGTGCCGAAGAAGATCATGTGGTTCGGGGCCAACCTGGCGGACATGATAGAAGACGCCGGGGGTTACGGTTACGACCTCACCCGTAATGGTTTCGACTGGTCCCGACTGGTCGCCAAACGTGAGCAATATATCGACGGCATCAACAGCTGGTATCACGGGCACCTCCAGAAACTCGGAATCGACGAGATCGAGGGCGAGGCCAGCTTCGTCGATGCCAACACGCTCGCGGTGGGGGCTAGGCACTACAGCGCCCGTGACATTGTCATTGCCACCGGGACGCGGCCGACCCTGCCCGATGTTCCCGGCATCGAGCACGCAATAACATCGGACGGCTTTTTCGCGCTGCAACAGCAACCGGCCAGGGTCGCCATCGCCGGTTCCGGTTACATCGCGGTGGAGCTCGCCGGTGTTTTGAACGCGCTCGGCAGCCAGGTGACAATGTTTTTACGTAAACAGCATGTGCTGGCTAAATTTGACGGCCTGCTGCAGTCAACACTGCTGGAGCGCCTCGCACAATCCGGAATCGAGCTGCGCATGCAATGCCAGCTGATTGCAATCACGCGCAGTGAATCGGGCAGCCTCGACCTGGAAGACAATCATGGTGTCGGGCTCGAAGACGTCGACCAGGTGATTTACGCGATCGGTCGCAGTCCCGAGCTGGAAACCCTGAAGCTTGAAAATGCCGGGGTTGCGACGACCTCGCGGGGATATGTGGAAACCGACCTGTACCAGCGTACCAACCAGCCCAATATTTTCGCGCTCGGAGATATCACGGGGCGTGCCCCGCTCACCCCGGTCGCGATTGCGGCAGGCAGACGCCTGGCCGATCGCCTCTACGATCAGCAGAGCGATCGTCATCTGGACTATGAGTTAGTCCCGACGGTTGTCTTCAGCCACCCGCCTGTCGCCACCATCGGCGCAACCGAGGAAGCGGCGCGAGCCGAGTATGGCGATCGTGTACGCGTCTATCAGACGAGATTCACCGCGATGTACAATTCCATCAGCGGGCACGATATTCCCACCGCGATGAAGCTGGTTTGCCTCGACGCAGAAGAAAAAGTGATCGGCTGCCACATGATCGGTCCCGCGGTCGACGAAATGTTGCAGGGATTTGCGGTCGCCATTCGCATGGGCGCCTGCAAGAGAGATTTCGACGATACCGTGGCGATACATCCCACCAGTTCCGAAGAACTGGTGACCATGCGCAAAATTTGATTTAATTTACTTTAATTACAGATAGTTATATAAGTTATTTAAAGTAGATTCACTTTATGTCGAGCACGTCCTGCATACCGAACAGGCCCCTTTCGCGCCGTTCAATCCAGCGACAGGCGCGCATCGCACCATGGGCAAAGGTCATGCGACTGGAAGCCTTGTGGGTGATTTCGATGCGTTCGCCTTCCGCTGCGAACAAGACCGTGTGTTCGCCGACGATATCCCCGGCGCGGATGCTTTCAAAGCCGATGGTATTGCGCGCTCTGGCACCGGTCTGGCCCTCGCGCCCGTAAACGGCGCAGTCAGCTAGATCACGACCCAGTGCGTCGGCCACCACCTGACCCATTTTCAATGCGGTACCCGAAGGCGCATCGACCTTGTGGCGATGGTGTGCCTCGATTACCTCGATGTCGACACTGTCACCGAGCACCGTGGCCGCGGTCTGCAACAGTTTGAGGCAGAGGTTGACGCCAACGCTCATGTTGGGTGCATACAGAATCGCGATTTCTGCGCCGGCGTCATTCAGTTTGCGTTCGAGTTCAGCATCGCAACCGGTGGTACCAATAACCATTTTCTTACCGTGCTGGCGGCAAAAGTCGACGTGGTCCGTGGTAGCGCTGGGATGGGTGAAATCGATGAGAACTTCGAAAGCCTCGGGGTCGAGGCGATCGACAACCGGGATTCCGTTCCCCGCAATCCCTGCCAGCATACCGCTATCGCTGCCCAGTGCCGGGTTTTGCTCGCGCTCAAGCGCCAGAGTTAGCTCGATATCGTCGGTTTCGCTGCAGGCCAGAACAAGATTTCTACCCATGCGGCCAGCTGCGCCGGCGACTGCGATTCGCATCATTCGAGACCTCCCC
Organism: Gammaproteobacteria bacterium; assembly: GCA_024232855.1. Classification (GTDB taxonomy): domain Bacteria; phylum Pseudomonadota; class Gammaproteobacteria. The sequence continues at coordinate 12,904 of JAAEPH010000061.1, read as the reverse complement.
GGTCAGGACTTCATATCTTCAAAGAATTTCTTTACGTTGTCGATCCAGGAATTTTCGTTGGGGCTGTGTTTTTTTGCCGCCTTGCCCATCGATTGCCCGAATTTTTCGAGTAATTCCTTTTGCTCGGAATTTAATTTTACAGGGGTTTCAACCACAATGCGGCATATTAAATCCCCGACCGGGCCGCCGCGCACCGGCTTGATGCCCTTGGCGCGCATGCGAAACAGCTTGTGGGACTGGGTGCCCGCGGGAATCTTGAGATTCAACCTGCCCAACAGGCTGGGCACTTCGATCTCACCACCGAGCGCCGCGAGAACGATGCTAACGGGTACCTCGCAGTACAGGTCGGCGTTGTCGCGTTCGAAAATCGGGTGGGGTTTGACATGTACCTGGACGAACAGGTCTCCCGGCGGCGCCCCGCTTTCGCCGACTTCGCCCTCGCCGGACAAACGTATGCGATCACCGGTATCGACGCCACCCGGTACTTCCACCGACAGCGATTTATGCTCCTTGACGCGTCCGGCGCCGTGACAGCTGTTGCAGGGATTGCTGATGATAGTGCCCTTACCACGGCAGTTTGGGCAGGTCTGCTGGACCGAGAAGAAGCCCTGTTGCATGCGAACCTGGCCGTGACCGCCGCAGGTATCGCAGGTTTCGGGCGAAGAACCAGCTTTTGCACCGGTACCGGAACAGGAGGTGCAGTGCTTTAAGGTTGGTACACGGATCTTGACGGTGGTGCCGCTGACCGCGTCTTCCAGGCTTAGTTCCAGGTTGTATTGCAGATCGGCGCCCTTGCGCACACGCGAACGACCGCCGCCGCCGAAGATGTCACCGAAGATGTCACTGAAAGCATCGCCAAAGCCACCGCCGCCGAAGCCTCCCGCGCCGGCGGACTGATCGACCCCGGCATGACCGAATTGATCGTATGCGGCTCGCTTGTTGGCATTGGAAAGAACCTCGAAAGCCTCCTTGGCTTCCTTGAAGTTCGCTTCCGCCTGGGTATCGTCAGGATTACGATCGGGATGATACTTCATCGCCAGGCGACGGAACGCCTTCTTGATTTCGGCGTCCGGCGCGCTATTTGAAACCTCGAGAACTTCGTAGTAGTCGCGTTTTGACATTGATTCTTAATCTTATAAACAGCAAAAAACTGGCGCGATAAATCGCACCAGGTTTGCGGCGGTTACAACAGAACCGCTATTTTTTATCGTCTTCTTTTACTTCTTCAAACTCGGCATCGACAACATCGTCGTTAGCGTCTGCTTGCGCCGATGCATTGGCATCGACGGGCTCGGGACCACCTTCGCCTGCATTCGCCGAATAAGCTTTTTCAGCGAGTTTGCTGGAAGCCATCGCCAACGCCTGGGTCTTGCCTTCAATATCATCCTTGTCCGAACCTTCCAGGGCCTGTTTCAGATCCGCAATCGCGGATTCGATGCTGGCCTTGTCATCGTCTTCAACCTGGTCACTCAGGTCGGTAAGCGACTTCTCGGCCGAGTGTATCATCGCGTCGGCCTGGTTACGGACTTCGACGGTTTCACGATGCTTGCGATCTTCCTCGGCATGCGCCTCGGCATCCTTGATCATCGCATCGACTTCATCGTCGGAGAGTCCACTGGAAGCCTTGATCACGATCTTCTGTTCCTTGCCGGTCGCCTTGTCCTTCGCCGAAACGTTGAGGATACCGTTAGCGTCGATGTCGAAGGTGACTTCGATCTGCGGCACGCCGCGAGATGCCGGCGGTATATCCGACAGGTCAAAGCGTCCCAGCGACTTGTTGGCGGTTGCGACTTCGCGCTCGCCCTGCATCACGTGCACGGTGACAGCGGTCTGGTTGTCTTCAGCGGTAGAGAAGGTCTGCGATGCCTTGGTCGGGATCGTGGTGTTCTTTTCGATCAACTTGGTCATCACTCCGCCGAGGGTTTCGATACCCAGTGACAGCGGGGTTACGTCGAGCAGCAGCACATTTTTCACGTCCCCACCGAGTACGCCGCCCTGGATAGCGGCGCCGCTGGCTACCGCTTCATCGGGATTGACGTCGCGACGCGGTTCCTTGCCGAAGAAATTCTTGACGACTTCCTGCACCTTCGGCATGCGCGTCTGACCGCCGACGAGAATGATGTCATCGATTTCAGATACCGATAATTCGGCATCGTCGATGGCCACCTTGAGCGGATCGATGGTGCGAGCAATCAGGTCATCAACCAGCGATTCGAGCTTGGCGCGGGTGATTTTCAAATTGAGGTGCTTGGGTCCGGATGCGTCCGCGGTAATGTACGGCAGGTTGACATCGGTCTGCTGACTCGAAGACAGTTCGATTTTCGCTTTTTCGGCGGCTTCCTTGAGACGCTGCATTGCCAGCGGGTCGCCGCGCAGGTCCATGCCCTGCTCCTTCTTGAAGGCATCGGCCAGGTAATCGATGAGGCGCATGTCGAAATCTTCACCGCCAAGAAAGGTATCGCCATTGGTCGAAAGCACTTCGAACTGGTGCTCGCCATCGACTTCGGCGACCTCGATAATCGAAATATCGAAAGTACCGCCACCGAGATCGTAGACCGCGATTTTCTTGTCGCCGGTTGATTTGTCCATACCGTAGGCGAGAGCCGCCGCGGTTGGCTCGTTGATGATGCGCTTGACTACCAGGCCGGCAATCTTACCCGCGTCCTTGGTTGCCTGGCGCTGTGAATCGTTGAAATAGGCCGGTACCGTGACGACTGCCTCGGTAACTTCTTCACCGAGGTAATCCTCAGCGGTTTTCTTCATTTTCTGCAGTACCCGCGCCGAAATCTCCGGCGGAGCCATTTTCTTGCCCTTGGCTTCGACCCAGGCATCGCCATTGTCGGCCTTGAAAATTTTATAAGGAACCAGGTCTATGTCCTTCTGTACCGCGGACTCGTCGAAACGGCGTCCGATGAGACGCTTGACCGCGTAAAGCGTGTCGTTGGGGTTGGTGACGGCCTGGCGTTTTGCCGGCTGACCCACCAGTACTTCTTCTTCGGCGCCAAATGCGACGATTGAAGGGGTGGTACGATCGCCCTCCGCGTTTTCGATAATCCTGGGCTTACCGCCCTCCATTACCGCCACGCAGGAATTCGTGGTACCAAGGTCTATGCCTATGATTCTGCCCATGTTTATGCTCCAAAAACTGTTCTAAAGTAAAACTTACACCCGATGTAGGGGTATATTTACCGCTTTCAAGGTAATTCCGGTATTATTTGATAGATTATTTGGCAGGGTTTATTTGGCAGGGTTTATTTGGCAACCACAACCATGGCTGGCCTGATCAGGCGATCGTTCAGCATAAAACCTTTCTGCATGACCTCAATGACGCTGCCGGATTCCGCGGCCTCGACCTCGAGCATGCTGATGGCCTGGTGCTTTTCGGGATCAAACTTTTCGCCCAGCGGATCGATCGCTTCCAGCCCGCTTTTCTGCATGACCTGAATGAACATGCTCATGGTCAACTCGGAGCCTTCCCGGATACTTTCCAGTGTGGCGTTGTCGGCGTTAGCGGCTACCTGTCCCATTTCCATGCTATCGACGATGGGCAACAGGTTTTCGACAAAATGCTTCAGCGCATACTTATGTGCATTTTCGACATCGCGCTCCGCGCGCTTGCGATTGTTCTCGATTTCGGCGCGCAGTCGCATCATCTGCTCCCAGTAATCCTTTATTGTCGCCTGAGCCTTTTCGAGCTGTTCCTCGATCGGCTCGTCAGAGTCCTCGTCGGACTCACTGGCCGTGGGCACTACATCCTCAAGATGCGCCGTTTCCTCGGCTTCAGTCGCGAGGGTATGCTCTTCGTCGGTCTCGACATTATTTTGTTGTGGGGACATTTACTGCTCCGCTTGGTACGAATTAACTGTGTTTGAATCGGTTAACAGCCGTCTACAGTCGGCCATGCTTCGGGTGGGCTACAATTTAAGGATTATTTCTGACTATTCAAGGCGGAAGTTAATAATTTTGCCGTAATGTCGACAACCGGAATCACCTGTTCGTAGGCAATACGCGTCGGTCCGATCACGCCCAGCACGCCGACGATCTCGCCCTTGACCTGATAGGGTGCGCCAATGATGCTGCAGTCTCGCAATACCGAGAAGCCCGATTCGCTACCGATAAAGATTTCTACACCCTTGGCCGAGGTGCATCCGTCGAGTAGCTTCAACAGGTCGGTTTTTTCATTAAAGACATTAAAAAGGTCACGTAACTTATTGATATCAGTAAGTTCAGCGTAATGCAGCAGGTTGGATTCACCGCATGTCAGCAGGTCGTCATGCACGCTTAGATTGCAGACTTCCTGCATCGCATCGAGTACCGTTTCCATGATTGAATTGACGTCGCTACGTAACTCGGAGAGTTCTTCCAGCAGTAGCTGACGAGCATTTTCGAAACTGCGCCCGATCAGGTAATGGCTCAGGGTTTGCGCCGCCTGTTGTAGTTCCAGATCGCTGTAGTCACGCTCCACGTGGATCACCTTGTTGTGCACGTCGTCCTTGTTGATGACGAGGATGACCAGCACGCGCCGATCGCTCAGCGTCATGAATTCGATATGTCTCACTTCCGCCGGGGCGGTATGAGTCAGGCTGACGATACCGGCCAGTTGGGTCACCCGCGAGAGAATACTACTGGCGCTGTGGATGAGGTCGCTCGAGGTTTTGTCGGAACTGAAGCTGCTCGAAATGATATGGTGCGCGGAAGCCTCCAGGTTGTCGGTCTCCAGCAGGCTATCGATGAAAAACCGGTAACCCGCCTCGGTTGGAACGCGCCCCGCGGAGGTATGCGGTGAATCCACCAGCCCCATATCCTCGAGTTTTGCCATGATATTGCGGATCGTCGCCGAACTGACATCGAGGCCTGAAAGTTCGGCCAGGTGCCTGGAACCAACCGGTTGCGCATCGCGCGTGTACGAGTTGATCAATTGCTTTAGCAAAAGCTGGGCACGCTCATCAAGTTCGTATTTTTCAGTCATCGGGTCTGATATATTGTTGATGCACGATAGTTTAGCGGCATATTTATAACAGTGAAACACAAGCTATATACTAAACCTTCTGAAATCAAGGAATCACGGACAAGAGTCGGGTAAATGTCTGCAAGCTTCAAATCAATTGGCCTGGTGGTGCGCAGCGACATGCAGTCGCGCCAGCAAAACATCCAGCAGGTTGTCACCGTCCTCACCCGTCACGCCAGGGTGTTGGTGCACTGTCTTGATTTCGACCAGCCGATAGCGGATCTGTCGCCGATTTCAATGCAGCAACTGGTCAGCGAGGCAGACCTGGTGATTTCTCTCGGCGGCGACGGTACGATGCTGACCACGGCGCGCGCGCTGGTAGATTTCGATACACCCCTGCTCGGCATCAACCTGGGCCGCCTCGGCTTTCTTGCCGATGTCTCCTTCGATCGTTTCGAATCTTACCTGGATGCCGTGATGGAAGGTCGCTACCGCGTCGAGGAGCGTTTTCTAATCCAGGGCGAGTTTTACCGGGAGGATGAACTCCTCGGCACCAATGTCGCGCTCAACGACATCATTTTGCACAGCTACGAATCTGCCAGCATGATCGAATACGAGATTTCCAGCGGCGGCGAACTGATCCATATTCAGCGTTCCGACGGCGTTATCGTCACGACCCCGACCGGTTCGACCGCCTATGCCTTATCCGGCGGCGGTCCGATCATGCACCCTTCACTGAATACGCTCGCAATCGTACCCATCTGCCCGCACACGCTGAGTAACCGCCCAATCGTGTTGCCGGCGGACCAGCCGATCGAAGTTCGCCTGGGCCGGGATTCAATGATGGCAAAGGTGAGTTATGACGGGCATTCGACGACCCGGGTGAGCAGTGAAAACCGGGTGCGGATAACCCGCTACCCGAAGCCGTTGACACTACTTCATCCGGAAGATTACGATTATTTCAGTGTTCTGCGAGCCAAGCTCTACTGGAGCACGAGTTACTAGTGCGGTTTCAACCTCATAATTACGGTTCAGCGCCCCTGTGGGTCAGGCTGAAACAGCACTAATGCTCGAAACGATCCAGATCAGAAACTTTGCCATCATCGATTCGGTGCAGCTCGAGTTCAACACCGGCATGAGCGTGTTGACCGGCGAAACCGGGGCCGGAAAATCGATCTTGCTGGATGCCATCAAGCTCGTCGCCGGTGATCGTGCCGAGAGCGATAGCGTTCGCAGCGGTTGTGAAAAGGCGGAAATCAGCGTCTGTTTCAAATTGCGGGACTCCGCTTCGGCCCACGACTGGCTCGCGCAACACGAAATGGAGGCCGAGGGCGAGTGTGTCCTGCGGCGGGTGTTGCACGCTAACGGCCGCAGCAGAGCCTTTATCAATGGATGCAACGCAACCTTGATGCAGCTGCGAGCGCTTTGCGACCGGCTGCTCGATATTCATGGCCAGCACGATCATCAGTCACTGCAACTTCCCCAGGTACAGCGGCAACTGCTCGATGCCTTACTCGGCGAACCCGCCCTGCTTGAGGAAGTACGGCATAAATTCGACGCCTACCAGTCTCTGCAGCGGCGTCTGGATGAGGCGCAGTCCGGCACTCGGGAGCGCGAACAACGCATCGATCTGCTGGGCCTTTACTGCGAAGAGCTAAACCAGTTGAGCCTGGGTGTGGGTGAGTTTGAAGCCTTGCAGGACGAGTATAAACGCCTCTCCAACGCCGGCCGCCTGCTCGATGGCAGCGGCGCAGTGCTGGCTCAGTTATACGACGATGAGGAGCATAATATTCAATCGGCGCTGAGTCTGTGCGCACAGCAGCTGGAAAATCTGGTCGAAACCGACAATGCGCTTGCTGCCAGCCATGAATTGATCAGTGCCGCCCTGATACAGGTACAGGAAGCCAGCTCGGAGCTGCGAAGTTACCGCGACGGCATCGAACTCGACGGCGCGCGCCTGGAGACGATTAACCAGCGGATCGCGACCGCCCAGAACCTGGCGCGCAAACACCGCGTCGAAATGACACAAATCACCGGGCTAACCGATCGACTCAATCGCGAGCTGGAGGACCTGCAGGGCGGCAGTTTCGATATCGAAACCATACAAGCGGATCTCGACAGACTGCGCGATGATTACCTGTTCAGTGCAGGCGAGTTATCGCGTAAACGCCAACAGACCGCGGCCATCCTGTCCGAGCAGATTACACGGGTAATGCAGGAACTGGGGATGGAGGGCGGCAGTTTCGTTATCGACATCGACGGCGCCAGCGCACCTGCCGCGCATGGCATCGACGAGATTCGTTACCTGGTTAGCGCGAACCCGGGTCATGCGCCGAAGCCCCTCGCAAGAGTAGCCTCGGGCGGCGAACTGTCGCGTATCAGCCTGGCGATACAGGTCATCATGAGCGAATCATCACAGATCCCGACGCTGATTTTCGACGAGGTCGATAGTGGGGTCGGTGGTGGAGTAGCCGAGATCGTGGGTAAAAAACTGCGCCTGCTGGGCCGAGAACGACAGGTGCTTTGCGTCACCCACCTGCCCCAGGTCGCTTCACAGGCACATCACCATTTCCGCGTCGAAAAAACAAGCCGGCACAGCCAGACCTCCACCGCGGTACTCGCGCTGGGCGATGATGAACGTCTCGAAGAAGTCGCGCGAATGCTCGGTGGTGTCACAATTACCGAGCAAACCCGGGCGCATGCGAGCGAAATGATTGCAAGCGGCGACTAGCCCGCCGACGTTTCCCTGGGGAGATTCTCGGTAGAGTAGGGGCCAGGCGAAACCTGGCCCCTACTCTACCGAGAACCTTTATTGAACCTAAAATCCTCAGTTGAATCTACTGCGGTCGTCTACTGCACTGAATCTCATGCATTTTTTCATTATTTTAAGCTCACCCGTAGAGTGACTACGCGATCGCCCAAAATAACGAAAGAAATACCTGATATTCAGCACATTAGACGCCCTCGCTACGATTCAACTGAGGATTTTAGGTTGAATAGTCCTGCGTCGTGGATCATTTGGTGAGATATGCGGGCTGGCCGGGTCTACTTGTTTTTGTTGAAATAGCCGTAGAGCACCATGGTGTGCTCTGAAATGGTGAAATTGTAACTGGCCGCGATCTCTTTCTGGCGTTGCTCGATGGCTTCGTCGTAAAACTCGACGACCTTGCCGGTCGAAATATCCACCAGGTGATCGTGATGATCACCATCATTAATTTCGAAAACCGCATGCCCGCCGTCAAAATGCTGGCGCGTCACCAGGCCGGCGGTTTCAAACTGCGTCAGGACCCTGTACACCGTTGCAAGTGCGATCTCTTCGCCGGAATCGAGCAGGATTTTATAGATGTCTTCCGCCTTGAGGTGGCGATCGACCGAGGCTTCCAGCAGTTGCAGAATTTTCATGCGCGGTAAGGTGACTTTTAACCCGGCATTTTTTATATCGGTTGTTTCCATAGAAAGTTCTCGCAATGTTTGCAGCAATTCCAGCGGAACAGTATTATCGCGCCCTCGATTGCAAATATCCGCATAATGAAATTCAGACCTTTACGTTCAATCCTTGTTGCTGGAGCCCTCATTGTAACATTCTCGGGCTGCGTGTATCGAATAGACGTCCCCCAGGGCAATCGAATCGACGCCGAGCTGGTCGACCAGCTCGAGATCGGCATGTCGCGCAACCAGGTTCAATTCCTGCTCGGCTCGCCCGCCGTTGACGACCTCTACCATCCGAATCGGTGGTACTACATCTACTACTATAAAACCGGTAAAGACGGAAATATCGAGATGCGCCACATGACGCTCCTTTTCAAGGATGATCTACTGTCCGGGATCGAGGGATCGCTCAATCCGGGTTGATCGCCCCCCCTTCTTTTTTCATTCTTAATCCCCTGGCGGCGCGCTGCCGGCGCACCTCTTTGGGGTCTGCAATCAAGGGCCTGTATATCTCGATGCGATCGCCATCGTTCAACGCGTAATCATCGGCAACCGTCTTACCAAAGACTCCAATATCGCAGCTTTCCAGATCGATCTCCGGGAAATGCTGACCGATACCACAGCTTCGGACCGCTTCGCGAGCCAGGCTGCCGGCCTCGATTTCGTGTTCGAGGATAAGCTGCTTCTGCGGAGTAGCGTAGGCAATTTCAATCAGAGTTTTATCTTTCATGCAAATCTCCGGCACGGTTACAAAACGACTCTACCATCGTGTTCGCTATGCGTGAAAATGCGGGCGCAATAATGGCAGCCGCGAGGTTATGTTTAACCTCATACTTGAGCATCAGTTCGATTTTACAACCATCACCATTGAGTGAAGTGAAATTCCAGCTTCCTTCAAGCTGGCTGAACGGTCCTTCCAGCAGGGCAATTTCAATGGACTCGCCGGGCACCATGGCATTGTGTGTCTTGAACCAGTGATTCAAACCGGCGGCCTGCATCAGGATGGCCGCCTCCATCGAACAACTGTCTTCGTGGTGAACCTTGACGTCGCCGCACCAGGGCAGAAATTCCGGATAGCATTGCACGTCGTTGACGATGTCGTACATGACCCGGGCGGGGTATGGCATCAGGGCGCTGCGTTTGATTTCAGGCACTTCAGATAATTCCACATGCAGCGAGAATGATCACCAGCAGCAACACCGGGAAGATGTAGCGAACCAGGTAGTTCCGGACCTCGAATCGGTAATGCCGCGACAGCGCAAGTTCCCTGTGGCTCGCTTCGCGTGGAATGTTCCAGGCGACAAACGGCTGAATCAGGTGACTGGCGATAAAAATCAGGGCATCGTCAAAGCCGGCGTCGTTCACCAGGCGGATGGTCTCGGCTGTGTTCATAAGCTACTGTTATATCAGGAATATGTTTAAGCCGCCAGTGTTTCCAGTTTAAATTGCTTACTATTTAATGCAATAAATTCAATGAGTTACTTAACCTGTTTAATGTAACTTATTTCCTGTTTAGAGCACCAGTCGGGCATCCTGGCCGCCCGTCAATAGCCAGTTACGGATTACGCAGGGATTGCCTTGATTATAGCCAGTAACGCAAGAAGCGGGACAACAGTCCGAGCAACCTGAGTAGCCAGGGATGTTGCTGCCGGTCGCGCAGTGAAATTTCAGAGCTGGCTTGAATATCGTCAGCGAAGCGCCGTTCCATCCGCGCGACAATACCTGCATCGGCGGACAGCAGATCGAGTTCGAGATCATGAAACAGGCTGCGATAGTTCAGGTTGGTGCTACCGATCAGCACACAATCGTCGATAATCATGGTCTTCGAATGCAGGACCCGGTGGCCATACTCGAAAACACGGATATTGGCTTGCAGCAGGTCGACGTAAAAGCTGCGCGATAACCATGGAAAGAAAAAAATATCGGATCGCGCCGGTACGATCAACTTCACTGAAATCCCCTCCCCGGCCTTGCGTTTGAGCATTTTCAGGATCTGGTTCGAGGGATTGAAATAGGCGTTGGTGACGTAGATACACTGCCTCGCATTTTCAAGCACCTTCATCAATTGCAGGCGAGATTGGCGCCGCTGCGCGATTGCCTCGCTGGCCAGAAAGCGGCGTGATCGCGCACTTATACTATCGATTTTGCGATGCCAGACCCGGTTGAAATTGGCGGCCAGCGAAGATACCACCGAACCGGTTACGCGCAGGCCAGTATCGTGCCAGTAGTCGTCGGCGTCGCGTGATTCCGGATTGGCATGGTCGGAGGTAATGTTGTAGCTGCCCAACCACGCAATTTGCGCGTCGATCAGGCACAGCTTTCGATGATCGCGATGATTGATCGACGCGACCAGGTAGAAAAGCCGGGAGTACCAACGCCCCGCGTAGAGGGCACGCCGGTACAGGGAAAAATCCCAGGGCAAAGGATGGAAGACACGCACTTCACTAATCGGCGACCTGAGCCGTTCGGCAATAATGCCGGCATCACGGTAGGAGCCGACGCCATCGATCAGTAACTGCAGGCTAACCCCCCTGGCGATGGCGTTTTCAAGCGCGTTCAGGACTGATTCGCCGGTCTCGTCCTGATTAAAAATATAGGTTTCCATCCTGATCTGCCGTTGGGCTCGATAGATATCGTCGATCAGGCCGCTGAAGTACTCATGCGGAGTAAAAAACAACTGGCTGCTGACTTTCGCCGTCATACTCACTCGAGCTCGAAATGGGCATACAGGGGTAAATGATCCGAAAGTTCGTTCCAGGGCTGTCGCTCGAGGCATCCCGATTCAATCAAATCGACACCACGAAAATAAATCCTGTCCATGCGCAACATTGGCCGGTTCGACGGGAAGGTTTTGGCATAGCTTCCATGAATCTGGCGGAATGCCTCGCGCATACCCAGCTGCGACTCCAGCGACTTGCCGAGTCCACCGTGCCAGTCGTTGAAATCTCCGCCGAGTATGATCGGTTCAGAGCTGTCGATGCTGCTGTCGATGTAGGATTTCAGCTCGCGAATCTGACGCTTGCGTTCGAATCCAAGCAAATCGAGGTGTACGCAGAGTAAATGCACGTGAGAGTTTGAGTCGGGCAGTTCCAGCCGACCGTGCAGCAGGCTGCGACTGGCGCGCTGGAAGCGGGACAGATTGAGATTATTCCATTCGGCGATGTTGAACTTGCTTAATATGGCATTGCCATGGTGACCCTTGCGGTAGATTGCATTTTTGCCGTAAGCGTAGTGTGGCCAGATGCTGTCGGCGAGGAATTCAAACTGGCTGACGTCGGGCCAGGATAAAATCTTGTTCTCATGGTGGAAGTGGCGTCCCTGTATCTCCTGCAGCAATACCACGTCGACCTCGGCATTTTGCAGGTGATCCTTGATTTTATGTAACACGAAGTCACGGTTGTAACGATCGAATCCCTTGTGGATGTTATAGGTCAGTATCTTGATCATCTATGCGCGGCCCAGGCAGTATGAGCGGTACAAAATCGGTCTTATCCGAACACCCTGTTATCCGGGACGCGGCGTAATTCCGTGAAAACGTCAATTTCCCACGGCCGGATTGCCATCATCAGGCTGGTGCCGAAACGTTGTTCCAACGGCAGCGATTCAGATTCGATGTTCATATCGCTCAACTCCTTGGCCAAATGTTGCATTTTCTTGATTATTTCGGTGTTTGCATTGCGCGAAATCATGCCCGATGCAAAAACCCTGCACTCACCCGCCCCATTGAAGGAGGAATCGAGAAATTCTAGCTGCACCCTGCTTTCAAAAAACTGCTGAATGGGACCGTTCGCTATCCACTCGAAGTTCTGCGCCATCATCAGCTTCACGCGATTGCCAGGCTGCAATTCAATCATCTTCATACGATCCAGTCGCGCCAGTATTTGTATGCATTCGAATTCGGAAATGTCGTAGATGTGGATGATTTCGGCGAATTGAAGCTTGTTCATCAACAGCATTGCGACCAGCAGCAACTTGACGTCAGAAACCAGTTCTTGCTCCTGTTCATGGGTCAACCGGGTTGTCAGCTCTATATTCTTTTCCATCAAATGAACCAGATCACTGAAATCCAGGTGTAGCAGCGCGCAGACTTTTTCAAGGCGCTTGATTGAAAAAGCCTCTTCCGAAAAGAGGCGCTTGATGCTGGTTTCCGACAGGTCCAAAGCCACTGAGACCTGTTTGTAAGTGATGCGTTGCTTTCTGAGTTCCTGCTTTAAAGTATCGATTAAAGGTCTGGTTTGCGACATGGATTGCTCCTCAAGCACGGGTAAGTCCGCATTATGATACCACCTAAACTTTTGGGAATTAGAAAAGTTCATCCGCAATCCACTCGGCGACATAATGCCCCGTGCCGAGCGGAAGCGCCTGGAACAACCCCTCCTATTTTTTTGGCTCTTCGGAAAAATTAGTGGGTAAAACAGCTCCCTCGATATCAGGATCGGAGCAAAGGGGCGACTTTAGGCGAGTAGATTTGTGAGTACCAGAAATAATGTCGAGCTGGCGCTCGGTATATTATATATTTCAATGACT
>JAAEPH010000060.1 GCA_024232855.1 Gammaproteobacteria bacterium | reverse complement strand
CACCGATACGAGACTTCTTCGGATATTTCCTTGTGAAATCAATATACTGCGCGATTTTTGCGCATATTTATGAATTCTCCGGGCTAAATCAATCGCTCGCCTCATGGCGCCTACTTTTGGTGCACATCTTTTTCGCGCCCTACTGCGTTTTCTAGTTTAAAGATTGATATAATCGGCTTTGCAACTATACCTGTAGAATGAGCGTTACCAATACACAGTTTACAATTGGCCAGGTGGTCAAGCATCGCCTCTATGACTTTCGCGGTGTCATCGTCGATGTTGACCCTGAATTCAGCAACGCCGAGGAATGGTGGTTGTCGATTCCCGAAGATATCCGGCCGCGTAAAAACCAGCCGTTTTACCACCTCCTGGCCGAAAACGAATCGAATGCCTACGAGGCTTACGTATCGGAACAGAACCTGCTGATCGACGAGACCGGTGAACCGGTCAACCATCCCCGGGTGGCCGAGGTGTTTGGCGAGTTTCTGGGCGACAGTTACGCGCTGCCGGATAGCTATAGAAATTAGCCGCGAGGCTACCACGTCTTCCGAAGTCATGCTCTTGCCGATATGGAATTCAACGCCCTTGCGCAGCTTGAAGTTCCAGGTCGAAGCATCGGCGCTCGCATCCCGGCTTTCGGCAAGCTCTGCGACCAGTTGACCATCGGGCCCTGCCTCGGTCAGGCCGCGACGACCCGGCAATCAGGGCGCGCTCGCGACAAAGCCGAGACGTTTGTCGACGACATTGGCGAGCGGTTGGCCCGACACGAAACGCTTCCAGTTATCGATAAACTGGTCGGCCATCACGGTCTCGAATTCCACAAAATCACCGGAAATGTGCGGAGACACCAGGCAGTTGGGCGCGTTCCAGAAAGGACTCTGCGGCGGCAACGGCTCTTCCACGAACACATCCAGCGCCGCGCCTGCGATAGCACCATCCCGCAGTGCCGCCAACAGGGCTTCCTCGACGACCAGCGCACCCCTGCCGATGTTGATAAAGCGCGCGCGTGTGTTCATGGCGGCAAACTCGTCCGCCCCGAAAAGGCCGCGCGTCTGCTCCGTCAACGGCGTTATCGAAACGATGTAGTCGGCGCGCGGCAGGCAGTCACGCAATTCGTCGATGGCGTGGATATGGCCGAAATCGGGGTCGCCATCGCGAACGCTTCTACCCACGGCTTCCACTTCCATGCCAACCGCGCCCAGCAAACGTCCAACCGCGCGGCCGATCGAGCCCACACCGACTACCAGCGCGCGCTTACCCGCAACCATTTCCGAAAGCCGGTAGTTCCATTCGCAGCGTTGCTGGTAAACGAGCGTTTGCGGAAATCGTTTGGCAAAGCTTATGATCATGCCGAGCACCCACTCCGCCATAGGCTTATCGAACACGCCGCGGGCATTGGTAAACTGAACATCGCTGGCGACCAGTTCGTCGAACATGGCCGCATCCACGCCGGCGCCGGCCCAGTGGATCCAGCGCAGATCGCGGGCTGCACTCCAGGCGTCACGCAGGCTCGCGGCGCGAAAATTCCAGCCCAGCATGACGTCGGCCCCGGGCAATTGCCGTTGCAACTCTTCCATCGAGGTCGCGAACCGGATTTCGGCATGATCGACCAGTTCATTCAATCGCGGCACTTCGTCAACCTGTTTCACGCCCTGTACTAGCAATACCGGTTTCAATTCAATTCTCCGTTTCTATTTCGTTTTTCAGGATTTACACCTGCTTTACAATTATCAGTATAACGCTGCCGCCAAACGTACGGTCACAGAGTCGTCTCCACCCGGATTTTCTTTCTGACATGAGAATACGGGGCTGATATTCTAATCGTATTTCGCCAGTTCCGATATTCCCGCCAATTCGGAAATCGTTATCGAGGAGAAAAACGCCATGGGGCAAAATCGTGACCGCGTACTCGAGCAATGCAGCCCGGCGATGGAGCTCGGCATCGGCTTTCCGCCCGACTAAATTCGCCAGGCGTGGGCTAGATCACCTGGATAAAACCACTGTAGAGAAAATACAGCAGCGCGTAGCGGGCGCCCTTGCCGATCGCGGTGAGGATAAAAAATACTTCAATCCTGACCTTCATCACCCCTGCGATAAACGTCAACGCATCGCCACCGACCGGTAACCAGGCAAACAACAGGCTCCAGACGCCGTATTTTTGGAACCAGGCCTGGCTTCGCTGCAGGGATTCGGGTTTGAACGGGAACCAGCGCCTCGATTCGAAGCGAGTCAGAAATCGCCCCAGTATCCAGTTAACAACCGACCCCAGACTATTTCCAGCGGTCGCAGCCAACCAGACCCAGAATGGCGCATAGCCCTGCTCGAGCATGCCGATGAAGGCGATCTCGGAAGAAAACGGCAGGATGGTGGCAGCGCCGAAAGCGCTCAGGAACAGTATCGAGTAACCCACGTCTAATGCCTGTCGAACTAATCAGTTGATTATCGCGAGCCGAAGGGACAAGGTCGATCAGATTTTTCACACTGGTTCAAAAACCCGCTTTCATATTGGCAGGCAAAAATTTATAGTTAGCCCATCACCGCACGAGAGCGAACAATGAGTGAACAAGCCACGCAGGAATATGATGACAACCTCATGGCCCTGCTTGAAACGATCTGGGGCGAAGGCTTCATGTCACCGGGTGGCGTGGACGAGGTGGATCGCTACCTGGATGGCATCAGTCTTGACGATCGCTCGGTGCTCGACATCGGCTGCGGGCTCGGCGGCATAGACGTACACCTGGTGCGGCAGCACGGCGCGGCGCAGGTCACCGGCATCGATATCGATCCGGCGCTGATCGATCGCTGCAACCTGTTCGCACAAAAACACCAGGTCGAGGCGCAGACGAGGTTTGTCTGTGTCGAACCGGGACCACTCCCTTTCGATGATGCCAGCTTCGACATTGTTACCAGCAAGGATTCGATCATTCATATCGATGATAAGCAAAGGCTCGCCGCCGACGTTTACCGGGTGCTCAAGGTGGGCGGTTGGTTTGTCGCCAGCGACTGGCTTGCCGGCTACGACGAGCAAGCGTCGCCCGAGATGCAGGAATATCTGGTCGCCGAGGGTCTTGATTTTGGCCTGGCTTCTGCAAAAACCTATACGGATGCCCTGCAGCGTGCCGGTTTTTGCGACATCGACATCGTCGATCGCAATGAATGGTATCGTCAGCAGGCGCGCATCGAACGCGAGCAGCTGGGTGGGATTCTTTACGATGGACTCGCTTCAAGAGTCGGTAACGAATTTCTCGAGCACGAAATCGAGGTCTGGGACAAGATGATTGTCGCCATCGACCAGGGGCAGCTACGCCCAAGCCATTTGCGCGGTCGCAAGCCGGGCCCCAACCACTAGTGCTGTTCCAACCGCACTAGCAACAAAACGGAGCCCCGCATGTCTGAAAAACAGTCCAGTTACGAAGGCGCTCGCGCCCTGATCGACAGCGCGAACAGCGCCGATCCCAACCAGGCCAACGCCGGCGGCAAGCAATGGCCCAAGGAGTTGCTCTATTCCGAGCGCATGTCCGATATGCTGGAGCGTTATAACCCGGAAGCCGACGAGGTCATGAAACTCGCGATTCGGGCACAGCATATCGAACGCTGGAAGTCACCGCGCAACGCCTACCCGGAGGGTCGTATCGGCTACCTGCAATGGCGCAAGGATTTGTACAAGATTCAGGCCAATACCGCGGCCGAACTGATGCGCCGGGCCGGCTTCGACGAAGCCGAGATTGAACGCGCGTGGAAGGCGGTCGCCAAGAAAAATATCAAGGGCAACGCCGATACCCAGTTACTGGAAGACGTGACCGACCTGGTTTTCATCGAGCACTACATGCTTGAGTTTGTCGGCAATCATCCGCATTACAGCGAGGAAAAATGGGTCGATATCATCCACAAGACCTGGAACAAGATGTCGCACGACGCGCAGCAATTTGCACTGTCGGGTGCGGTTAGCCTGCCGCAGTCCCTGCTGCCGCTGATCCAGCGGGCGGTAGGCTCGGAAGAGAACTGAAGGCAGGCTCTTGAGATCTATGTGAACCGGGAGGAACGACTCCCGCATCTCAATTCAACACTGGCAAACACCCAACCACCACCTGGTCTCGATCGCCGCCGAGGTCGCGCGAAAACACTTCGGGCACGGCCGCGCTTCAGGTGTGGCCGAAGGACAGCATCGCGTCGGCGACCTTGATGAATCCCGCGATGTTGGCGCCGGCCAGGTAATCGACTCGGCCGTTCTTTTCACCATACTCGACGCAGCTGTCGTGAATTTTGAGCATGGTGGTTTGCAGCAGCTTTTCGAGTTCCGCCTCGTCCCAGGAAATTCGCGCGCTATTCTGACTCATTTCCAGACCGGACACCGCGACGCCGCCGGCATTGGCTGCCTTGCTCGGTGCATACAGGATGGCGGCCTCCTGAAACACGTTGATGCCGTCGAGATCCGTCGGCATGTTGGCCCCTTCGGAAACGCCGATACAGCCGTTTTTGATCAGGGCTTCGGCATCCTCGCGGTTGGTTTCATTTTGCGTAGCACAGGGCAACGCGATATCGCAGGGGACGCCCCAGGGCCGCCCCTCGTGAAAGTTCGCGGATTTGAATGCCTCCGCATACTCGCTGATGCGGCCGCGGCGAACGTTCTTGAGCTCCAGCACATAGTCCAGTTTCTCGGTGGTGATACCATCCGGGTCGTGGATAAACCCCGAGGAATCGGACAGCGTCACCACTTTGCCGCCGAGATGATTCACCTTTTCGACGGCGTAACTGGCGACATTCCCCGATCCTGAAACACTGACCGTTTTGCCGTGAATACCGTCGCCCTTGTACTCGAGCATGTTCTGCATGAAATAGACGGCGCCGTAACCGGTTGCCTCGGTTCTGATTTTACTGCCGCCAAACTCCATTCCCTTACCGGTGAGAACGCCCACGAAGCGATTCTCGATGCGCTTGTACTGGCCGAACAGGAAACCTATTTCACGGGCGCCGACGCCGATATCACCCGCCGGAATATCGGTGTCCTCACCGATATTCCGATGCAGTTCGGTCATGAATGACTGGCAAAAACGCATCACCTCGTTGTCGGTTTTCCCCTTGGGATTGAAATCCGAGCCACCCTTGCCGCCGCCCATCGGCAGCCCGGTCAGGCTGTTTTTGAAAGTCTGTTCGAAACCGAGGAACTTGAGAACGCTCAAATTGACCGAGGGATGAAAGCGCAGCCCCCCTTGTAAGGACCGATCGAATTGTTGAACTGCACGCGATAGCTGCGCTGATTGCGGATATTACCCTTGTCATCGGTCCAGGGCACACGAAACATAACCACCCGGTCGGGTTCGGCCATGCGTTCCAGGATTTGCATCCTGTGGTAAATCGGCTTGTCGGCAATATACGGAAATATGGTTTCGGCCACTTCCGAAACGGCCTGATGGAATTCACCTTCTCCGGGGTTGCGTTTCCTGACACCGTTGATGAAACGCTCGAGATACACCTGGGTCTTGTCGATTGCCGCCATGCTTGCTCTCCCCTTCCTCGATTATCGTTACGCTCGACTTTACCTTGGAACTCCCGTGGAATCGAACGAATTTTGCTCTTTGCATCAAAGATGAAGCATCAGTTGGCAAGCAGTAGCAGCAAAGCCATCGGCAATAAAACTCGAAACGTCACTATTGTCCTCCTTTCCGAAAAATTCAGCGGAGCGGATTCGGCCGCGTCCACAGGAATCCGCCGATACAGCTGAAAAAAATACCCATGCCGAGCTGCAGCAATCCGTTCGCGCCGCCCCAGGCCAGGGTCAGAAAACTGGCAACCATCATGATAGTCGCCAACCACTTCGCACTGAGCGGAACCGCCCCCTGTTCGCGCCAGTCATTTATCAGCCGTGCGAAGCGGGGTTGCTCAAAAATCCAGTCATGAACCCGCCGCGAGCCCCTGCTTCCTGCCCATACCGCGATCAACAGGAAGGGCGTGGCAGGTAACAGGGGTAAAAAAACACCCGCGATGCCGATGGCCAGCGCGGCGTAAGCGATTACCAGATACCCTAACCTGACCTGCCCGAACGGATTCGCCACACGTTGATTAAGTTGTTTCTCGCTGTCGCACATATCCGGACCCTGATCTGGTACTCCTTCAATGAGATATCATAGGATGCAGAGCGTCCCAAATAGGCCAAGGCAAGGCGCAGTCCGCAGGGAAGACCCACTGCACTCGCTGCAGCCAAAGCACTCGCTGCAGCCAAAGCATTCGCTACAGCCAAAGCACTCGCTTCGCTCATGGGCTGGACCCCGCTCATGGGGCAGGCCCTCTGCGTTGTTGTGCTCCCTTGAATTAGCTACGGCTAGTCCTGCGGTCGCACGCCTAGCAGCTAACTGCTTCCTGACTGGCTGCATCCTATGATATCTCATTGAAGGAGTACTAGTAGCGCATACTATACCCATCCACCACGGCGACACCAGATTCATCAGGACTCCCGCAAATCATATTCCGCCGAGTAAATCGAGGGCAGTTTACTTTTTAATCATCCATTGCAGCAGCGAACGGTTCCAGAGAAATTCAACCAGCCGCAGACAGCAACCTTCGTAAAATACCAGCAGGGGATGCGTGAAGACCGGCCAGCGATTGATATCCCTGACGAATTCACCGGTCTGATCCTGCGGCACAAAAAACTCGAGCACTTCGGTTGCCGCCATGGATTCGATATAGGCTTGAGGAACATCCGGCATCGCGCGGTAAGCTGTGACCAGATAGTCGAGATACTCCAGTGTCGGTTTTAAACCGTCAAGCATGGTGACAGCCCGGTAAAAGTAGAAGTCCTGGTCTTTTACCCTTCCAAACACCTTTTCATGCACACGCAGAAATGGCACCCCTTCGAAGTAGTCCATACGCACCGCGTCCCGCTCCAGTATCAGGTACATCTTGCCGTAGACCACCCCCCCTTCGGCCGCATCCGCCGATGCGTAGCCGTGCTCCCTGTAAAACCCGGCCAGGCTAAATTGTAAAGTGGCATCTTCGAGTACATGATCGAAGGTCTCGTAGACCCTGATCCGGCGTAGCTCCAGTACATCCCGAGACAGGTTCGCACCGAACGCAAAATAATAGATTTTCCGATCCGCCCGGGGCCACAGAATCCTTTTCAAGTGGGCCCACTCGAAGCCGGTTTTCCACAGGATGATGCGAAGCAAGGGCTTTTGTCCTCGATTAATTGACGCAAGGGGTTACCGCGGTAGCGGGACAGTTTAGCCCTGTGTGACAAAAGAGAAAACCCCATGCGCCAATATCCGCGCCGGGATGGCGAATGGCTCTTGCGGATTTCCCTGCCGCAAGACATACCGATCCGTTCAGTTATACTGGTCGGATCCAGGTTCAAAGGGAACCGTTAGGCTTCATGAAAAATTGAGGGGCTCGTCATGTCTTGTGCTGATCTGGAGATTTGTTATCTCCCCGCCACCGAAGTTCTGAAAAAGTTCAAAAACAGAACACTGTCGCCGCTCGAATACCTGGATACCCTCATCAAACGGGCCGAGGAAACCGAACCGGTCGTCAACGCGTTCGCATTCACGTGGTTTGATAAAGCGAGGGAGCAGGCAAAAGCCGCGGAGGCCAGATACATCAATGCACCCGATTCGGTTCGCCCGCTTGAAGGCCTGCCGGTTGCCATCAAGGATGAGATGGATATCGAGGGACAGCCCATGACCAATGGCTCACTCTATCTGAAAAACAATGTCAGTACCGAAACCCACTACGCTATCCAGCGCTTACTGGATGCCGGGATCATCGTGCATGCCCGAACCACGACTCCGGAGTTCTCCTGTAGCGCCACGGCCGATTCCAGAATTCACGGCACCACGCACACACCCTGGAAACACGGCATAACCTGCGGTGGCTCTTCGGGAGGATCGGCCGCCTCGCTGGCCGTGGGCAGCTCACCGCTGGCGACGGGATCCGATATTGGCGGTTCAATTCGAATTCCGGCAGCCAGTTGCGGCGTTGTCGGCTTCAAACCCCCCTATGGACGGAATCCGGACAACACCCTGTTTGCCTTCGACATGTATGCGGTCATGGGTCCCATGAGCCGCACCGTCAAGGATGCCGCCGTGATGCAGAACATTCTTTGCGGACCCCATCCGCTGGACAATGCATCAATAAGGCCGAAGTACGTGCTGCCCACGGATTACGAAGGTATCGAGGGTTTAAAAATCGCCTGGTCCATGGACCTGGGTTTCTTTGAAGTCGATGAACATGTTCGCGCCAATACCCTGCGTACATTGTCCGTTTTGAAAGATCTGGGCGCCGAACTGGTCGAGGTCGATTTTGGCTGGAGCGAGGATGCGGACCGCGCCGCGCAAAATTACCTCGACCACCTGTTCAATGGTTACATCAAGAGCTTCGTCGACACGGATCCCGAGCTGGCGACGCCCTGGGCCACCTACTGTGCCAATGCCAGTGGCAAAACAAGCGCAACTGATTTTGTCGCGGCTTATGAAATGCAGGCCCGCATGTCCCGTCAGGTAGGCGCAATCATGGCCGATTGTTACGCCTTCATTTGCCCAACGCTGGGCTACCACGAAATTCCCGCCGACCAGCACCCGGACGATGCGGTGGTGATCAATGGCAAGACTGTCGACCCCCTCTACGGATGGTGCATGTGCCATCCGTTTAACATGTTGGGGCGCATTCCGGTCCTGTCGGTACCTTCGGGCCTGGGTGGAAACGGATTGCCGACAAGCATCCAGATCACGGCGCGTCACCTGGACGACGAACGGGTGTTCCGGGTTGCAAGCGCGTTGGAAGCGGCACAATCCTGGCTGGATTGCCCACAACGCCGCCCGGATTGCACACACAGGTAAAGCCGGCTCAGGTTCTGCTTTTCAGGGCGACTCAGATCAATGGCGGCCTAGTTGACTTGTTGATACACGTCTCAATTACCCCGATCCCATTGATAAACCCGGAGTTTTAGTCCTATAGTTAACCTAACTGTATGCAACGAGGAGGTATCCATGCGCCTTGAACAGCAGCAACTGCCGATCACGGAAACATCGCTTTCGGTTTATTTCAGCAAGCGCCTGACCCGCTACGCCAGACGATTTCGCCCGCCGCCCCACGAGGATACCTGCTGGTACCTGGGCAGCCTGCTGGAACGTTTCGGTCGCAGTGAAGAACTGTTTGCCTACCAGGATGGATGCATGACGCTGCGACCCCTGGCGCTGCTCTACAGCGACGCCATTCAGGCCGACAATGCTCGCGAACGCTGCCTGATGCTGCAGCAACTGGGAGACCTGGCGCTTTTTCTCGGCGCGTTATTTCCGGAACGTTTCACCCGCCACGGCATTCTGCAGGACTATTTTATCGGCATGGGTGGCAGCGCTTACGATTATCTGGCCGACAACGCCAAATCGAACCGGCACATCTTCGCCGAGATGGCCAACACCTTTACCCGCATGCTGGAGATGGTGGCAAACGCCTGCTCGCGCAGACATCGCCTGACCACCGAGGAGGTGCTGGCACTCTACCAGCGCTGGCTCGGCAGCCGCGACCCGGTGATCGAAAATCAGTTGCGCGCATTGGGGATCGAACTCGCCGGCGATGAACAACTGCAGTAACTGTCGCGAGACGGCGACTGAGCTTCGTCGTAAAGCAAATATGCTTTTATTAATCCCTGGCGCTTGATTTCACTGTCGCTAATTACGCTATCAAGGTGACCGCCACCATCGTTGCAGCGCTTCAGGGTAGAGCAATGCAGCGGTCTGACGTTTCGGAGCAATTGCCGAGGAAATTGGGGCGATCGCAGCCGGGAAACTTTCTACGGCGCAGACTCTTAGCTAACCGGGTAGAAACAGGCGATTTCAACTCCGTCAACCGGTTCGAGCGCTGGCGCCTGTTGCGTACATTTATCCTGCACGCGCGGGCAACGGGGTGCAAAGGCGCAACCGGGCGGGGGCGCCAACGGCGACGGCGGTTCGCCGCTCAGGCGGATATGCTGTTTACGTCGCGTGGGGTCGGCCACCGGTGTTGCCGAGAAAAGCGCCTGCGTGTAGGGGTGTTTCGGCTGGGAAAAAATCTGCCGCGAGGATCCCACTTCGACCGGTTTACCGAAATACATGACGATAATGTCCTTCGCGATTCGGCGCACCACCGACAGGTCGTGTGAAATAAAAATATAGGCCAGCCCGAACTCGTCCTGCAGGTCGCTGAGCAAATTCAGAATCTGCGCCTGGATGGAAAGGTCGAGCGCGGAAACCGGCTCGTCAAGAATCAATATTTTCGGGCGCAACATCAACGCGCGCGCCACCGCGATACGCTGCCGCTGGCCACCTGAAAACATGTGCGGATAGCGATCGGCATGCTCGGGCCGCAATCCCACCTTGGCGATCATTTCCTCGGCCGCGCTGCGGCGTTGCGTCTGGTCGAGGTCGGTGTTGAGCTTGAGCGGTTCCTCGAGCATCGTCGCGATCGTCTTGCGCGGATTCAGCGAACCGTATGGATTCTGGAAAACGATTTGCACCTGTTTACGCAATTCGCCGGGCGGTTTATTGCCGACCATGGAAATTTCGTGGCCTTCGATTTCCAGCCTGCCGCTGGTCGGCGGCTCGATCATGGTCAGCACCCGCGCCAGCGTCGATTTGCCACAGCCGCTTTCGCCGACGATCGCCAGCGTCTCGCCGGCGTGCAAATCGAAGGATGCGCCGTTCAATGCCTTGACCGTGGCACCCGCTCCGAACATGCTTTTCTTGGTTTCGTAATAACGCGTCAGGTCATACGCCCGCAGGATCGCTTCGCCACTCATTGGTCTGCCCCCGAAGCGCCACTATCGAGAAGCGGGTGATGGCATAAGGCCAGGGTCGGATCCCCTTCGTGCACGAATGGCTCGGTGGTCCGGCATACATCGTCCGCGTAGGCGCAACGCGGATTGAACAAACAACCCTCGGGCCGGTCGAACTGACCCGGCACCACCCCGGGAATCGTCGGCAGGCGCGCCTCGTTACCCGCCCTTTCCGGCAACGCGGACAGTAACGCCGCGGTGTACGGGTGGCGCGGTTTTTCGAACAGATCCAGCACCGGCTGCATTTCCACCTGCTCGCCCGCATATTGTACCGCCACGCGATGCGCGGTCTCCGCGACCACGCCCATGTCGTGTGTAATCAAAATCAGGCCCATGTCGTGATCCGCCTGCAGTTCCAGCAACAGGTCGAGAATCTGCGCCTGGATGGTGACGTCGAGCGCGGTGGTCGGTTCATCGGCGATCAGTAACTTGGGCGAACAGGCGATCGCCATCGCGATCATGACACGCTGGCTCATGCCGCCGGACATCTGGTGCGGGTAGTCGCTGTAGCGCTTTTTGGGATCCGGGATTCCGACCTGCGCGAGCAGATCGAGGCAGCGTTCCTTGCGCTCTTTGGACGTGCCGCTGCGGTGGGTGCGGATCATTTCATCGATTTGCGCGCCGACCGTAAAACAGGGATTCAGGCTGCTCATCGGTTCCTGGAATATCATCGACATCTCGCCGCCGTTCAGATCGCGGCGTTTGTTTAGCGACAGCGAATTCAGGTCGATACCGTCGAAGAGGAGCTCATCGCTGGTAATTTCCGCGGTCCACGGCAGTAACCCCATCACCGCCAGCATCGACACCGACTTGCCGGATCCGGATTCACCGACAATGGCGACAACCTCGCCCTTTTCGACATCGAGCGATACATTTTCCACCGCGGTAAACATGCCGCTCGCGGTTTTAAAGCGCACACTCAG
Source organism: Gammaproteobacteria bacterium (assembly GCA_024232855.1). Classification (GTDB taxonomy): domain Bacteria; phylum Pseudomonadota; class Gammaproteobacteria. Next base: position 7,331 of record JAAEPH010000060.1, on the reverse strand, counting down.
GTTTCTGATCGATAGCAAAGACATTACGAACGCTTCATCTTGGGGTCGAGCGCATCGCGAAGACCGTCGCCCATCAGGTTGATCGATAACACGGTGAGCAGTATCGCGAGTCCCGGGAAGGTCACCACCCACCAGGCGCGCAGGATGAACTCGCGCGCCTCGGCCAGCATCGCGCCCCATTCGGGGATCGGCGGCTGCGCGCCCATACCGAGAAAGCCGAGCGCCGCCGCATCCAGGATCGCGGTCGAAAAGGACAAGGTCGCCTGCACGATCAGCGGCGCCATGCAGTTGGGCAGGATGGTGTTCGTCATCAGGCGCATATGGCCGGCGCCGGCGAGGCGGCTGGCGGTGACATATTCCTTGTTTTTCTCGATGATGACGCTGGAGCGGGTCAGGCGCACGAAATGCGGCAACAAAACGATCGCGATCGCGATCATCGCGTTGATCAGCGCGGGGCCCAGGATCGCAACCAGTCCGAGAGCCAACAGCAGGCTGGGGAAGGCCAGGATGACGTCCATGATGCGCATGATCGCGGTTTCGACGCGGCCGCGGAAATAACCCGCGAGCAGGCCCAGCATGATCCCGGCGCTCATCGAAAGCGTAACCACCATCAGGCCGATGAACAGCGAAAAGCGCGCACCGTGGGCGATGCGCGAAAACAGGTCGCGACCGACCGCGTCGGTGCCGAGAATATAGTCCCAGCTGCCGCCTTCCTGCCAGACCGGGGGCACTAACAGCGCGTCGCGGTTTTGTTCGATCGGATCGTGCGGCGCGATAATATCCGCGCCCAGCGCGAACAACAGCACCAGCACGATAAAATACAGGCCCGCGACCGCGCCCGGGTTCTCGCGGAAATAACTCCAGAACTCGAACAGGCTATGTTTGAACGTGCCTACCGCGGGAATGTTTTTCGCTGCCGTTGCCATCACCAGTTACTCGTGCCGGATGCTCGGGTTGATCAGCCCGTAAGTCAGATCGACGATCAAATTGACGATCATTACGATCGAGGCAATCAATAACAGGCCACCCTGCACCGCGGGGTAGTCACGGCGGAAAATGGAATCGATCATCCATTTGCCGATCCCCGGCCAGGCAAAAATGGTTTCGGTCAGGATGGCCCCGGCCAGTAACACGCCGACCTGCAAGCCGATGACGGTAACCACCGTAATCAAGGCATTGCGCAACGCATGGACCCCGACCACACGTAGTGGTGAAAGGCCCTTGGCGCGCGCGGTGCGTACGTAGTCTTCGCTCAGCACCTCCATCATCGACGAGCGCGTCTGCCGCGCAATCACCGCGAGCGGGATCGTGCCGAGCACCACCGCGGGCAAAATCAGGTGTAACACGGCGGATTTGAAAGCGCCGGGCTGATCGGCGAGCAGTGAATCGATCAACATGAACCCGGTGACCGGTTCGAAGTAGAACAAAAAGGAAATTCGTCCGGATACCGGTGTCCATTCCAGGATTCCGGAAAAGAAAATAATCAGTAACAGGCCCCACCAGAAAATCGGCATCGAGTAGCCGGTCAGCGAGCAGCCCATCACGGTATGATCGAAAATCGTGCCTCGCCGCACCGCGGCGATAACTCCCGCGGGCAGCCCGATGGCAATCGCGAAAATGATCGCGATAACCGACAGTTCGATGGTTGCCGGGAACCGCGCCAGAAATTCTCCCAGCACCGGCGCCTTGGTGACGATGGAAACGCCGAGATCACCCTGCAGCAGATCGCCGAGGAAACTAAAATATTGATCCCATAGCAGCCGATCAAATCCCATGATCGCTTCAAGCTCCTCGCGGCGCTCGGGGGTTACGCCGCGTTCACCGGCCATTAACAGGATCGGGTCGCCGGGCAGCAGCCGGATGAATGCGAACGAAGCGATGGTGACGCCGATAAAGGTCGGCACGATCATCGCCAGCTTTGTGAGTAAAAACTTGAACATCCGCTATTGTCGGGAATCGGCCAGGTCAGGATGACAACAGAAGACCCCACCGAGGCGGGGTCTTCCGCCAGCTATGCCTACTTGAGGTCCACCCCGTAAAAGGAGTGACCGCCGAACGGGTCGATCTTGAACCCGGTGACTTCTTTACGCACCGGCTTGAATACGATCGAGTGCGCGATGGTCGCCCAGGGCGCCTGTTTCTTGAACTCGATCTGCGCCTGTTCATACAGGCGGATGCGTTCGGCGGGATCGGAGACGAGTTTCGCTTTCTGGATCAGGTCCTCGAAAGGTTTGTGGCACCAATGCGCGCGGTTGGAGCCGCCGACACCGTCGCAACCGAGCAGCACCGCGAGGAAGTTATCCGGGTCGCCGTTGTCCCCGGTCCAGCCCAGCAATACCGCACCGTCACGATCTTTTGCCTTGGAGCGCTTCAGGTACTCGCCCCACTCGTAGGTAACGATTTCAACCTCGACTCCTACTTTCGAAAAATCGGCCTGAATCAGTTCCGCCATGCGGCGCGCGTTCGGGTTGTAAGGACGTTGCACGGGCATTGCCCAGACCTTCATTTTCAAGCCCTCGACACCTTCGGCGGCGAGCGCGGCCTTGGCGGCGGCCGGATCGTAGCCATCGTCAACCGTGGCCTCGTTGTAAGACCAGATAGTCGGCGGGATCGGGTTCTTGGCTACCTTGCCAGCACCCTGGAAAACCGCGTCGATGATAGCATCCTTGTTAATCGCCTTGTTTAACGCCTTGCGTACCCTGGGATTATCGAATGGCGCCACCAACACGTTGTAGGCGAGATAACCTACGTTAAGCCCTTCCTGGCTCATCAGGTTGACCTTCGGGTCGGTGCGCATGGCCTCGATGTCGGCCGGGTTCGGGTAGGGCATGACATGGCATTCGCCCGCTCTCAGCTTTTGATAACGAACCGATGCGTCCGGGGTGATCGCGAAAACAAGATCGTCGATGGCGGCCTTGCCGCGGAAAAACTCGGGATGCGCCTTGTAGCGAATGAAGGCGTCCTTCTGGTAGGCAATCATCTTGAACGGACCGGTACCAATGGGGTTCTGGTCGAAACTATCCATGGTGCCGGCGGCGGCCATTTTCTGGGCGTATTCGGCCGAGTGAATCGACGCAAAGTCCATCGCCAGGTTGGCGATCATCGGCGCTTCGGGGCGCTTCAAGGTAAACCTGACGGTGTAATCATCAACCTTGCTAACCTGCTTGAGCAGGTCGGGCATCGACATGCCGTTAAAATATTCGTAATTGCCGCCGGAAACCATGTGATAGGGGTGCGACTTGGAAAACTGGCGCTCGAACGAAAAAAGCACGTCGTCGGCATTGAAATCTCGGCTCGGGGTAAAGTTCTTGGTGCTGTGAAACTTCACGCCCTTGCGCAGCTTGAAGGTATACTGCAGGCCATCGTCGGAAACCTCCCAGCTGTCCGCCAGGCCGGGAATAATCTGGGTGGCGCCGATCTCGAATTCGACCAACTTGTTGTAAATCTGACGCGACGACGCATCGAATGTCGTGCCCGCGGTATACAGCGATGGGGTGAATCCCTCGGGCGAGCCCTCGGAACAGAATACGAGTGTTTTCGCCTGCACGGTCGTCGCAAATAATGCGATTGCTGCAGCAGCGATGAGTCTAGCTTTCATGATACTTCCTCCTGGTTGGCTCATGGCCGGGTGATTGTTGTGCTTGTATATTATGTCGATTGCCATGCGACTTTCCTCTTTTTTCTAAGTTATCCAACAGGAAACGAGGTTAGCCGATGCGTAATTATGCTCCTTTAAAAAATTATGACAATCCACAATTTTGTCTAAACCGCCCGGCTATGATCCTAAAGCCGCGAATTTACCTCTTCGAGGTGCCGCTGGAAGACAAAATCGAGCGACTCGACTTCGACAAGTCCCAGTTCGACGATTTCGCGTGCGCGCTGCTCGCCCACCTCCATCATCACGAGCGTGCGTTCGGCCACCCTTTCCGCCAACGAACTGTCACTGCGCTCACGCATGATCAATGCCGCGCTGGCGGTCAGGACCCCCAGCGTCAGGTACTTGGATTCGACCGGGGAAAGTATAAACAGCCCTTTTCTGGCACCACTCTGGAAATAGGCCAGCGCATCGCGATTGGACTCGGCATCCGCATTGTGAATAAAAGCACCGTTACGCATCACGAAACGAGCGAAGTGACTGTCGCGCGCAAACTCGCGAATCCAGCCACGCATCAGAAATCCAAGTTTGACCGCTTCATCGTCGATCGGCCCCTGGCGTCTGAGCAGGCGCGTGCGCCATGGCACCACGATTTCATCGATGATGTTGGCCATCAGGGTTTCACGGTCACCGAAATAATTGTAGAAGGTGTTAAACGCAAAATCGGCTTTTGCCATCACCTTCTTGATCGCAAGCCCCTCGAGATCGGTTTCGCCGAGCTCGATGAAGGCCGCCAGGCAGATTCGCAACAGGGTTGCGCGCCGTTTAAGGTCCATCCGGGTCTGGGGCGCGGTTTTAAACGGAACCAGTTTTGCCACTACGTAAAGTCACCTGCTCACCTCTATAGAGTTATGCAGGATATCGCGTTCGATCAATTTCTCAACCATTTACGCCTGTCTACTTCAGTACACTTCGAAGTCACCCGGGGGCTAATCCGCATCACTCACCGATTTAATCACTGGCGGCGTAACTGGATCCGCAGCGTATCGGTAAATGATTGAAAGCGATGGTCTAGCACGACGGGCTGGAAACCCGCGGCGTTGACGGCGAGGCGGTGATCCTGTCCTCCCAGGCGCGAAAAAGACCCCCCCCCGCTGATATCGGTCTCGGCGGAACGGTAAGAAAAAGAGAGGTATTCCTCGTAGCCAAATTCGGAGTTCAGGGTGATGCTCGCCTGCCCAAGCGGTGCGCCGTTTTCATCACTGACCCAGCCGTAAAGATGATAATTACCCCTGTCAATCGCCAGCATCAGGTTCCGGTACTCATTGTCTCTCAACATCAGCTCCTCGATCTTGAATATATCGGGCGGCGTGGTATACAGCTGCAACTTCCCGGCCGGAAACGAATCCAGCCTGAAGTAGCCGGAAGCGTCGCTTCTGATCCAGCGGCCGGGAAAATCCACGGTCAGGTTTTGTACGAAGAATTCAAAATTGGACACTGGCGCATCGTCAGCGTCAACGATCATGCCATCGACATCCACCAATTTGAGCGAGTCCAGTATTATTCGAGTGACCGGTTTGCCTGGGCTCACCGGGAAAGGATCCAGCGTGTATCCCGCATAATATTGTGAAGCCTCGACATCCAGTCGATAAGTCATGTCGATGGGTATCGCATCAAACTGGAACTCGCCACCGGGACCGCTGGTGACGCTATAGACATCGCTTATCCCGGCTAACCTGAGCGTCGGCCTGATATGGACCCTGAACCCTGCAAGGCCCTGCCCGAACTCGTTCCCCAGCCATCCTCGTATCGATACCGTTTTCACAGGATCGCCGGACTTGTCGGTTACCAGGGAGTCTGGCACCAGGATTGCCTGCTGGTTACGCCCGTCCTCTGTGGCATCGACTTCATTGCGTCTAAAATCAGTCGCATCGACACTCGGTGTTTTTACCAATGCGGGCGAGTGACTATCCATCGTCGGGCTCTGGCGGACGATCTCAGGCAGATAATTCGCTGTCACCGGGATCGCCAGGACGCCAATGGTAGTGTGGCGAATGTTAATCATCTCGATAACCGCCTGTCACGGATAGCCGATCGAAAATCAATAGAGTATATTCGCCGTCGGCATTTTTCGAAATGTTTTCACAGCATTGAACTGGCCGGTCGGGTCGGGCCATGCCAAACACTATTGGGGGACATAAAAAAAGCCCCGATCGAGTCAACGATCGGGGCTTTCGAAATAATGCCTGGCAAGGGCCTGCCCCGTGAGCGCTGCGAACGCTGTGGGCATGACCTACTTTTATATGGGGCGGTCCGGCGTCCCACACTATCATCGGCGCAGTTCCGTTTCACTTCTGAGTTCGGGCGAAGCGGCGTTCCGCTGGGATCAGGTGGGTCCAGAACGCTATGGTTGCCAAGCAATTCGGTTTGAAGAGCGAAGCGATTCAAACCGCCCAGGACTCGACCGATTCGTCGGACCGCCGGTGATGAAAAAAGATGCTCTCTTTTTCATATCAATAAGTTCATTTCTTCAAACCGGTTGGTGAGGCCGCCTGGAACGCTGGTAGTTTTGCGCATTCGGCGCCAATCTTTACGATAGTCGGAAAGGTGTCGAGCGGAACTTCAAATCGCCTGGCGTTGAAAATCTGTGGGACCAGGCATATATCTGCAAACGTGGGTTTATCGCCGAAGCAAAAAAGCCCCGATCCGTTGCTTGTTGTCAACATTTTCTCGAAGGCCCTAAACCCCTCCTGAATCCAGTGTGCGTACCATTTGTCGATCGTTTTATTATCCGCAGCTAATTCATTTCTCAGATATTCCAGTACGCATAAATTATTGAGTGGATGGATATCGCATGCGATGATCGCGGACAGTTGACGTACATAGGCTTTTTCGCGGGCGCCTTCGGGTAACAATGCCGGGCTAGGATATTGCTCTTCCAGGTATTCCAAAATGGCGGGAGACTGACCCAGTCTGAAATCATCTTCGGTGTAGTACGGCACCCTTCCCTGAGGGTTTAGTTGTCGGTAGCGTTCACTGTGCTGTTCATCGATTCCCGGCAATATATTAACCGCGATGCGTGTCACATCCACCCCCTTGAGATTCAGGGCAATGCGAACCCGGTACGCGGCCGAAGATCTGAAATAGTCGTACAGAATACGTTCCATGGCACTCGCCTGGTTTGCTTTTTGTTCGATACGGTAACGGAGCCGATCAAGTACTGTCAAGTTAACCAACAAAAGGAAATTTATCCTTACTAACAGGCGTACGTCACCTGCTGCCAGAAGATCCTCGACATCAATAAAACTGAGACAAAATCGATGATATTGCCAGGTCGATTGCTCGCTAAGTTGAGAGTACCTCTCGGTACTTTATCTTTATCTAATCGCAGGGAATTAGTCGGGCAGTAAAATGCCATAGTACAGGTGGCTCATATTCAAAGCGAAGGCCTCTTATTTCATGGCCCCGTCCCTTGATTGCAATCAGAGAATCGGCGATATAGTCCATATGGTCATAGGTATAGACCCGCCGGGGAACTGTCAAACGCAGCTGTTCCATATCTGAATGTTTTTGCACACCGGTAACCGGGTCGCGCCCTAACCCGGAAAATTCATAAATATGCACAATCTCGCTTGTCTATTGATTCCACAAGAAATATATCCTCAGTCGCTCGTAATCACCGATACGAGACTTCTTCGGATATTTCCTTGTGAAATCAATATACTGCGCGATTTTT
>JAAEPH010000059.1 GCA_024232855.1 Gammaproteobacteria bacterium | reverse complement strand
GTCGGCGTTTTTGCGATTCAGTGCGCCCTGCAGGCCGCTTTCGAGCTCAACCTGACCCCGCTCGAGGCCGACGCCATCTTCGGCCGCCCGATGGGTATTCCAAAAACCGGCGTGTTCGGACTCTATGACCTGATCGGCATCGACCTGATGTCGGACGTGGTGCAAAGCCTGGTCAATATCCTGCCGCCTGCCGATCCGTTTCATGCCGAGGCGGCAAAAATCCCGCTGATGACGCAAATGATCGCTGACGGGCAAACCGGCAACAAGCAGGGCCAGGGATTTTATCGCGACGCGGAATCCGGACGCGAAGTTCTCAACCTCGAAACCGCCGGGTACCAGGCTGCGCCGCGATTGCAGCTGCCGCTCGCGGAAAAGGCCGAACAACAGGGGGTCAGGCATCTGCTCGCGGATGACAGCCTGTACGGCCGCTTCGCATGGCGCGTGCTGTCGCGCACGCTGAGCTACGCCGCCTCGCTGATTCCCGAGGTCGGGGACGATCCGGTGGGCATCGATGACGCCATGAAACTCGGCTACAACTGGGTCCAGGGACCTTTCGAAATGCTCGATGAAATCGGCGTCGACGCCTTCATCGAACGCCTCGAAGCGGAGCAACTGCCGGTACCCGGATTTCTCGCCGAAGCCAGGGGCTCGAGTTTCTACCGCGTCGAAAACGGCGAACTGCAGGCGCGTCGGCAAGGTGGAGAGTGGCAGGCGATATCGCGTCCGCAGGGCGTCATCCGCTTCAGCGAAAAACGCCAGACGCTGCAACCTCGCAACAGCTGCGCGGTCGCCAGCTGGTATGACCTGGACGGTATCGCGCTGGTCGAGTTTCACAGCAAGGCGAACGCGCTCGATGCGGACTCGATGCAAATCCTCGATGACGCCCTCGACCGGGTCGAAACCGAGTCCCTGCGCGGCCTGATCGTGCACAACGACGCGCAGCATTTTTCCTGCGGCGTCAACCTGCAGGCGGTACGCGATTTCTTCCGCCGCGAAGACATGATCGGTCTCGATCGCTTCCTCGCCGATTTCCAGCGCAGCGTGCATCGCATGCAAACCGCGGCCTTCCCTGTCGTTGCCGCGCCGGTGGGCATGTCTATCGGCGGCGGCTTCGAAGTCGTGTTGCACGCCAAACAGGTCATCTGTCACGCCAACTCGGTCACCGGGCTGGTCGAATCGATGGTCGGCGTCGTACCCGGCGGCGGCGGTTGCAAGGAAACCCTGTACCGCTGGATCGAGTTACTGCAATGCGGCAACGATATCTCCGCGGCCTGCTGGAAGGCATTCATGAATCTCGGTTACGGCAAGACCGCGACGTCACCGGTTATCGCGCGTAAACAGGCCATGTTGCGCACGCACGACCGCTTCGTCATCAATCGCGATCGCATTCTCGGCGAGGCCATCAAGGCGATCGACGACAGGGACGGCCAGGTGGCGTTTGATCGCCCTGCCCTGTCCATGCCCGGTAGACCCCTGTTCGAGGAAATGGTCAAATGGCTGCAGGATTCTCGCGACAAAGGCCTGTTCACGCCGCACGACGTCAACGTCGGTGCCGAAATGGCGCGTATCGTGACCGGCGGCGACATCGATCCCGGCACGCTCTGGAGCGAACAGGATCTTTACGATGCCGAACGGCGTTCGTTCCTGGCGCTGGTGGCAACCGCCGCGACGCGCGAGCGTATCAACAGCATGCTCGATGCGGGATCGCCCGTTCGCAATTAAGCCCAAATAGGTGTGTTATGACGATTGAATACGACCAGCTCGAAGCCAACGATGCCAACTTCGTCGCCCTGACTCCGCTTTCCTTTCTGCAACGCACCGCCGATATTTATCCGCAGCGCGAGTCGCTGATCTACAACCAGCGCCGCTACACCTGGGCGCAGACCCGCAATCGCTGTACCCGCATTGCCTCGAGCCTAGCGGCGCGCGGCATCGGTAAAAATGACACGGTCTCGGTGTTCGCCTTCAACACCCCGGAAATGTTCGAGAGCCATTTCTCGATCCCGATGGCCGGGGCGGTGCTCAACACCATAAATACGCGCCTCGACGCGGCCACGGTGGCCTATATCATCGATCACGGCGAATCCAGGGTTTTCATCTGTGATCGCCAACTATGGCCGGTGCTCGACGAAGCCCTGCAAAGTTGCAAATTAAGACCCGAAGTCATCATTATCGATGACGCCGATGCCGGCGAGAAACCCGCTTTACCCACCAGCATCGAATTCAGCTTTTACGAAGACCTGGTCGACCGCGGCGACGACACCTTCGAGTGGCGCAAGCCCGAGAGCGAATGGCAGGCGCTGACCCTGAGCTACACCTCGGGCACCACCGGGCATCCCAAGGGCGTGGTGTATCATCATCGCGGCTCCTACCTGATGACCATGGGCACGGTTATTTCCTGGGCCCTGCCACCGCATCCGCGCTACCTCTACACCGTGCCGATGTTTCACTGCAACGGCTGGGGACACGCCTGGACCATGACCGCGCTCGCCGCCAGCGTGGTCTGCATTCGCGCATTCGCGCCCAGGCTGTTTTTCGACCTGGTCGAAGAACACCACATCACTCATTTCGGCGGCGCACCGGTCGTGTTGAACATGCTCGCGCTGGCGCCGGCGGAACAACAGAAAAGATTCGACCATACCGTTTACGCGATGACCGCGGGCGCCCCGCCGCCGGCGAAAGTGCTGGAGAGCATGGCCCAGTTCAACTTCGAGGTAATGCACGTCTACGGTCTCACCGAAACCTACGGGCACATCCTGCACTCGGCGCCGCAGGATGACTGGTACCAACAGTCGATCGAACGCCAGGCCGAACTCAAGGCGCGCCAGGGCGTGCGTTTCGCGATGACCGAAGCAGTCGACGTCATCGACCCCGCGCGCGGCAAGTCGGTGCCCTGGGATGCCGAAACCATGGGTGAAATCGTGATTCGCGGTAATACCGTGATGAAGGGATACCTCAAGGACGACAAGGCCACCGAGGAAGCCTTCCAGAACGGCTGGTTCATGAGCGGCGACATCGCGGTGGTCTGCCCGGATGGCTACATCCAGGTCAAGGATCGCGCCAAGGACGTCATCATTTCGGGCGGTGAAAACATTTCCTCGGTCGAGATCGAGGGTGTGCTTTACCGGCATCCCTCGGTAGCCGAAGCCGCCGTGGTCGCGCTCGCCGACGACAAGTGGGGCGAAGTACCCTGCGCCTTTGTCGAACTGAAAGCCGATGCCAGCGCCAGCGAAGCCGCGCTGATCGATTTCTGCGCCGACAACATGGCCCGCTTCAAGCGGCCGAAAAGAGTCGTGTTCGGCGAGTTACCGAAGACCGCAACCGGCAAGATTCAGAAAAACGTGCTGCGCGAACGCGCCAAACGGTTGTAAAAGCACCCCCGCAACCGTATCTTAGGCGTCCATGAATCAGGATATCTCACCCCTGGAACTCCGCCACAAGATTCGCAGTGGCGAGTTCGCGTCGAACACTTCCGGCTATTCGCCCGGCTACGTACAGGGCAACCTGTGCATTCTGCCGGCCGACTACGCGAACGAATTTCTGCAGTTCTGTCAGGCCAACCCCAGGCCCTGCCCGCTGATCGGCATGGCTTCCAGTCCCGGCGACTATCGAATTCCGAAACTCGGCGAAGACCTCGACATCCGCAGCGACATTCCCAGCTACCGCATCTTCGAAAACGGCGAACTGGTGAACGAGGTTACCGATATCAGCGATCTGTGGCGCGAAGACCTGGTGTCCTTCGTGTTGGGCTGTTCGTTTTCCTTCGAGGAAGCCCTGATCGCCGATGGCCTCGAAGTGCGCAATGTCAGCGAGGGCGTCAACGTACCCATGTATCGCACCAACATCGATTGCAGCAGCGCGGGACGTTTCTCCGGGAAAATGGTCGTCAGCATGCGCCCCATGCTGCCAGTCGACGCGATTCGCGCAATCCAGATCTGCACCCGCTTTCCCGCGGTACACGGCGCGCCGATTCATTTCGGCGACGCTGATGCCATCGGCATTCGCGATATCAACGACCCGGATTTTGGCGATGCGGTCACCATTCGCAGCGGCGAAGTACCGCTGTTCTGGGCTTGCGGCGTAACCCCGCAGGTTGCTGTCGAGCAGGCGCGGCCGCCTTTTTGTATAACCCATTCACCCGGCTGCATGCTGGTTTCGGACTTACCCAACAGTCACCTTGCCGTGATGTAAGCGGAGTTACCCATGTTGATGCTCAATTGCGATCTTGGCGAAAGTTACGGTTCCTGGAAAATGGGCCGCGATGACGTAGTCATGCCTCATATCGACCAGGCCAACATTGCCTGTGGCTTTCACGGCGGCGATCCGCTGGTGATGGAGAAGACGATTGCCATGGCAAGGCAGAACGGCGTCATGGTCGGGGCGCATCCGGCTTACCCGGACCTGGTCGGTTTCGGACGACGGCCGATGCATTGTTCCGCCGACGAGATATCCGCTTTCATGCACTACCAGATCGCTGCGCTCGAGGGCATGGCCAGGATCCAGGGGCTGGAACTGGCCTATGTCAAACCACACGGTGCGCTCTATAACGACATGATGGCGCGCGATGCCGTGCGCGCACCGATCATGAAGGCGATTGCCGATTTTCACATGCCGGTGCGCCTGATGCTGCAGGCGACACCCCAGGCCGAGCAACACCGCAACGAGGCTGCCGATCACGGCATCGAGCTCTGGTTCGAAGCCTTCGCCGACCGCTGTTACGACGATGACGGCAAACTGCTCTCGCGCGCCAGGGCGGGCGCGGTGCACACGCGTGAGAAGATGCTCGCCCAGGTCGAACAAATCTGCCGGCAGGGCACGATCACCTCGGTCAGTGGTGATACCCTCGAATTGAAGCCCGATACCCTGTGCGTGCATGGCGACAACGACGAGGGAATCGCGGCGATCAAAGAAATTCGAAAAATCATTCACTCCTGATCGCCGCGATGAAAATCGAAATTGCTGGTCAGAACGCGTTCATCGTCTATTTCGGCGAGCAGGCCAGCGCCACGGTTTCCGCGCAAATCCAGGCCGCGGTAACCAACATAGTCGACAGCATGGCGGATTGTCTCATCGACCTGGTACCTTCTTACGCATCGCTACTGGTCATCTTCGACCTCGACCGCAGTGAGCCTTTCGCGGTAAGGCGTAAGCTACGCGACGCGCTTGCCAACCTCGACGGAGTCGACACGAGCACGGGCGAACTGGTTACGCTGCCGGTTTACTACAGCCTCGAATCCGGCCCGGATCTCGAAATAATCGCCGAGCGCGGCAATATCAGCGTCGAAGACGTAATCGATATCCATCAGCAACAGGAATACCGCGTTTACGCGATCGGTTTTGCGCCCGGTTTCGCTTACCTCGGTGAAGTCGACGAGCGTATCGCGGCACCCCGCCTGGCGACGCCCAGACAAAAGGTCCCGCGTGGCGCGGTCGCGATTGCCGATCGCCAGACGGCGGTTTACCCGGCGGTTTCGCCCGGCGGCTGGAACCTGATCGGCCTGTGCCCGACACGCATGTTCGACCCGAACCGCAATCCCGGCATGCCGGTCAAGGTTGGTGATCGCATTCGCTTCAACGCCATCACCCGGGAACAGTTCCTGGCGCAGGGCGGCGAGCTGTGAGCGGTTTCATCGTCAAGCAGCCGGGGCTGTTGAGCCTGTTACACGATCGTGGCCGCTATGGTGCGCACAAGCTCGGCCTGACCACCGGTGGTCCGCTCGATTTCGTTGCATTCGACTGGGCCAATCGCCTGCTCGCAAACGACGCCAATGCAACCTGCCTCGAGGTCGGCTTTGGCGGGCTGCTGCTGGAAGCGCAAGTCGATACCAGTTTCGTCCTCACCGGCGCAAGCGCCCCCTGCAAGCTCAACGGTGACGCAATCAAACAGTGGCAAACCCGCGACATCCAGGCAGGCGATCAACTCGAGATCGGTTTCGCCAGTGCCGGTACGCGGATTTACCTCGGCGTCAGCGGCGGTTTCGACATCGCACCGAGTTTTGGCAGCAGTTCAACCGTGTTGCGCGAAAAAATAGGAGGACTGCGCGGCGACAAACTACAGGCCGGCGATCACCTGCCCTGCGCCGCCGCGAAACAGTCACAACACTACTGCCTCGACCAGGCGGACCGGCCCGGCTATGGCGATGAAGCCAGGCTACGAGTCGTTGGGGGATACCAGCAAGCCGCCTTCGACCCAATCCAGCAGTGGCGCTTTTACAATTCCGAGTACCGTCTCACCGATCGATGCGATCGCATGGGTTTCCGTCTCGAGGGTGAAAACGTGCATTCCGACATGGTCGGCATGCTGTCCGAAGGTATCTGCCTGGGTGCGATCCAGATTCCCGCCGACGGTCAACCCATCGTGCTGATGAACGACCGTCAGACCATCGGCGGCTATCCCAAGATCGGTTCGGTGATCGCGCTCGACTGCGCACGCCTGGCGCAATTGTCACCGGGCTCACGCGTGCAGTTCGAGTCGATCAGCATCGAACAGGCACACAATATTCACTGCCTGGCGCAATCGCGATTCCTGCGCTGCACCCCGCAACCCTGCCGAGCTTGAACCCATGAACACGAGCGAAGACCTGGCGCTAAGTCAAGTTATCGAGGATATCCTGGTGGCGCGAAATCCGCGCGGCATGAAAACGGTGCAGCCGCATCTTCAGGCGGGTTATTGCGCGCGCGCCGCACGGCTGCTGCAACACTGCAACGGCAATATCCTGATCGGCACGGGTTTTCCGGTGGTCAAGACCTTTGAAACCGATGGCCCGGTCGGCGCCATCGCCCTGTACGAAGCCTTCGAAAAGCTGGGCGCCACCCCAACTATCGTCTGCGGGCGCCCGCTCTCACAGGCGTTGTCGGCGCGTTTCCGCATGCACGAAATCAGGGTTGGCGATCACGACCGACGTGAGCACGAAGCCTGCGAAGCGCTACAACATTACCGGCCCGACGCTATCATTTCGATCGAGCGCCCCGGACAGGCGGCCGACGGCGGTTACTACAACATGCGCGGTGAAAGCATCAGTGAATATACCGCCTGCTTCGATACCTTCATGAACCTGAGTGACTGCCCGACAATCGGCATCGGTGACGGCGGCAACGAAATCGGCATGGGCAATGTCGCGGCAGCCTTGCAAAGCCTCAACATCGTGCCGGCAACCACGACCTGTGATGAACTGATTGTCGCCGACGTCTCCAACTGGGGCGCCTACGGCATCATTTCATTCCTGTCGTTCTGGAACCAGCGCGATTTGCTCGCCGAAATTGTGCCGCTCGATATTCTGCGTTACATTTCCGAGCTCGGCAGCGTCGACGGCGTTACCCGCGTCAACCAGCTCACCGAGGACGGACTCAACGTCGACGAAGGCGAGTCGGTGTTGCGCGAGCTGCGCCACGCCTGTGGATTCGTCTAGGAACATTAGACTGATCAAAGAGGTTCTCGCGGAGGCGCCGGGAGCGCTGTGAGCGCGGAGAAATAAAATGGCTATCGCAAGCCGAATAGATATTCCCGTGGCACCCACACCACAGCATATCTCTGCGCTCTCTGCTCCTCTGCGCCTCTGCGAGAACCACCCTGGGAAGCAACCACGAGTTGACTGGCATAATGATTTTTCGGTTGTGGCTCTATTTCTGAAAGTCCGGTTTCTGCTTAACTTGCGAGCCATTTTGCGGCGCGCTCAAACCACCAGAGGTAACTATGACGATTGCATATCTAAACGGTGAATTCATGCCTCTCGAAGAGGCCCGCATTTCGCCGATGGATCGGGGATTTCTGTTCGGCGACGGTATCTATGAAGTGATTCCGACCTATGACGGCAAGATGGTCGGTTTCGGTCCGCATATCTCGCGCATGCAGGACGGCCTCGCCGCGATTGAAATCAAGCTCGGCTGGGATGAGGAAAAATGGCGCGAACTGTGCCAGTCGCTGATGGAAAAAAACGGCAGCGGCAACCTCGGAATTTACCTGCACGTAACCCGCGGCGCCGACAGCAAGCGCCATCACGCCTATCCCGTGGGCATCGAGCCAACCGTGTTCGGCTACGCTTTCGAGATTCCGGCGCCACCCATTCCGGAACGTGACAAAATTCACCCTTACACCTGCTCGACCGGTCACGATATGCGCTGGGATCGCTGTAACATCAAGTCGATATCGCTGCTCGGCAATGTCATGCATTACCAGCAGGGTCACGTCCGGGGCGATGGCGAAATACTGCTCTACAACCAGAATAACGAACTCACCGAATGCGGCGCCTGTAACGCCTATATCGTCAAGGATGGCGTCGTCGCTACCCCGCTGCTGGACAACCAGATCCTGCCCGGTATCACGCGCCAGTTGTTGCTCAAGGTACTCGCGGCCGATGGCAGCATCCCGGTCGAAGAACGCGTCATCACCATGGATGAAGTCTGGGATGCCGACGAAATCTGGATTTCGAGTTCAAGTAAGGAAGTCGTGCCGGTGATCAAGCTCGACGGCAAACCGGTTGGCGATGGCACACCCGGCCCGGTCTGGGAAAAAGCCGCCCGCCTCTACACTGCCGGCAAGCACGACTTCTAGCCTCTCCCAACGCCCAACCCTCGGGGACAGATTTCAAACCTGTCCCCATTCGAAGCTACCATCAGGGATAGTGTCCGGTCCGCACTTCGAGGGTTCGGTCCGTGAGGGTATCCACATTAGTTATAAAGCGCCTGGTCGGTGATGATCATGTCGAGTCGCACGTCCCAGTCCTGGGGAATGATTTGCTCGACTTTCTGTAATTCGTGGGCGACGCCGATCAAGACCGGACGATCGATAGACGAATCCTTGCGGAACGCGAAGCTGCGATCATAGTATCCGCCCCCCATGCCGATGCGATTACGATGCGCGTCGAACACCACAAGCGGCGCCAACACCAGGTCGAGCTGTGCGGGCGCCAGCATCTCTTCATCGCCGACATCCGGCTCCGGCAGATGAAACCGGTTGATGCGCATCTTCTGTTCGCGGAAGTAAGGCGAAAAACGCAAGGTCTTTCGGTCGAGGTTCGGCAGGTAGACCTGCTTGCCCGCGGCGAGCGCAGGATCGATAACCGGATCCAGGCTTATTTCGCCGTTGACCGCGAAATAGGCGGCGACGCGTTGCGCCTGCTGGTAAGCATCGAGCGCGAGGATCCTTACCGCGAGGGCATGCGCGGCCTGCTCGAGTTGCTGCGGCTTGAGCGCGGCGCGTAACCTGCGATTGTGCTGTCGCATCTCGTTGGGGCTATTCATGGCTTTCTCCGCCGTATTTCAAGGCGCGCATACTACCCTCAATCGACGAGACTGAGTAGCCATTCCTTGAAGGCGCGCAGCGCGGGATTTTTAAGATGCACCTCGGGACACACCACGTAATAGGCAAACTCGTTCACCAGGGTGACGTCGAAGGGTTTGACCAGACGCCCCGATTCGAGCAGATCCTCGACAAAGGTGGTTGACCCCAGCGCTATCCCCTGCCCGTCGATGGCGGCCTGGATCAATACGTTGGTATCGTCGATAACAGTACCCCGATTGGCTTCGATATCGCCGATTCCGGCCAGCTCGAGCCAGTCGCGCCAGCATTCGTAATTGGCATCGTGCAGCAACGCGTAGTAACGCAGGTTGTTGATATCATTCAACGGTTTGTCATTGTGCAGGAAGGCCGGGGAGCAAACCGGAAAGAAATCCAGGCTGAGCAGTTTATCCACGACCACGCCGGGCCAGTCACCCTTACCATAGGTCACCGCAATATCTATTTCTTCACGCTCGAAATCGACCGCGTCATGGGAGTGATACAGCCGCAGATCGACTTCCGGGTACTGCAGCCAGAAATACTTCAAGCGCGGCGACAGCCACTTGGCCGCGAAAGAAGGCGCCAGGCGCACGCTCAGCACGTTCGAGTACTGTTCGCGATTGATCGCGGCGACCGCCTGTGAAACCCGATCGAAAGCCTCGATAACCTCGGGCAGCAAGGCCTTGCCCTGCTCGCTGAGCGCGAGTCGACGCGGATAACGATCGAACAGCGCTACCCCGAGAAAATCCTCTATCACCTTGATCTGGTGACTGATCGCCGCCTGGGTAACGTTCAGCTCACGGGCGGCCGCGGTAAAGCTGAGCAATCGGCCCGCGACTTCGAAGCTCTTGAGGCTGTTAAGCGGTGGTAAACGTCGCGCCATCAGGTCCCCTATAGATTACTTAAACTAATGCATGCTATAAAAAATAATAGCTTGAATCCATCGAATTCTGATCAGAAAATGCCGACTGCAGCATCACACCCGGATTCCACCGGCCATCGAGGTAAGTCAGCATGGCAAGACGCTCCAACGCCCGCGAGGCAAAAATGGCATTGCGCAGGGCCGGCCTGGCCGAAGACCTCAAACCGGTTCGGCCCGGCGAAACCGGGGGCCAGTTCAAACCGCTTACCCCGTCCGATATCGAGCAGATCGAAGCGATGGTGTATCGCATCCTCGAAGAGGTCGGATTCGCCGATGCCAACGAGCACTGCATCGAGACCTGCCTGGCGGTTGGCGCCACCTACGGCGAAGACCAGCGCCTGCGCTTTCCGCGCGCCGTGGTCGACGATGCGCTCGCCCGCTGCAAACGCGACCTGACCCTGCACGCACAGGACCCGAAACACGATTTACGGCTCTCCGGCTCGCGCGTGCATTTTTCTACCGCCGGCGCCGCGGTCATGATTGCCGATCCCGCCAAAAACGAGTATCGCGAGACCGGCGCCCAGGATCTCTACGACATGGCGCGTATTGTCGACAACTGCGAACACATCCATATGTTCCAGCGCACCTGCGTGCTGCGCGACATCACCGATAGCCACGACCTGGACGTCAACACCGCCTACAACGCGCTAATGGGCACGACCAAGCATATCGGTTCCAGCTGGACCGAGGCGGGGCACCTCGAAGACACGTTGAAGATGCTGCATCTCGTCGCCGGAGGTGAGGAAAAGTGGCGCGAACGCCCTTTCATGAGCATTTCCTGCTGTCACGTGGTGCCGCCGATGAAATTCGCCAGTGAAGCACTCGGCTGCATCAAGGTGGCGGTCGAAGGCGGGATGCCGGTGTTACTGCTATCCGCCGGGCAGTCCGGCGCCACCGCACCCGCCTGCCTCGCCGGCGCCGTGGCGCAAGCCTGGGCCGAATGCCTCGGCGGCCTGATTTTCGTCAATGCGATCAAGCCCGGTGCGCCCGCGATCATCGGCACCTGGCCGTTCGTATCGGACCTGCGTACCGGCGCGATGAGCGGCGGCTCGCCGGAACAGGCAATTTTATCGTCCGCCTGCGCGCAGATGGGCAACTACTTCAACCTGCCGACCGGCACCGCAAGCGGCATGACCGACGCCAAGTTTCCCGACTTCCAGGGCGGCGCCGAACGCGCCTATACCCTGTCCTGCACCGCCGCCTCGGGCGCCAACATCGTTTACGGGTCGGCCGGCATGTACGCGAGCCTGCTCGGCACCTGCCCCGAATCGCTATTGATGGACAATGACGTGCTCGGCGCCGCGCTACGCATCACTCGCGGCATCGAAGTCAATGAGAAAACCCTGGCATTCGATGTACTCAAGGACGTCTGCCTCGGCAACAAGGGACATTACCTCGACGCGGGACAGACGCTGGACGTGATGCAGACCGAGTACATCTACCCGGACCTGAGCGACCGCCTCAGCCCCAATGAATGGGCCGAACGGGGCAAACCGGTGCTGCTGGAAAAGGCGCTGGCACGCAAGCGGGATATATTGGAGAATTACTTTCCAGACCACGTCAGCGACGAGGTCGATCGACAGATTCGCGAACAGTTCCGGATCTTTCTACCACGCAAAGCCTTCGGCCGAGTCGAGACCGACGGCGACAGTACAACCGTTCAAGAGGGACAAGTAATATGAAAAGTCATGCCAGGGTCGTCATCATCGGCGGCGGTTCTCTCGGGGTTAACCTGCTCTATCACTTGACCAGGGAAGGCTGGAACGACGTGGTGCTGGTCGAGAAAGGCGAACTCACCAGCGGTTCGACCTGGCACGCTGCCGGACTCTGCTCGAACTTCATCGGCAATCACACCGTCGCACAAATCCACAACTACACGATCAAACTCTACAACGAAATCCTGCCCGAAGAGACGGGTGAGAAATCCGTATTTCACCAGTGCGGCAGTATCCGCCAGGGTTTCACCCGGGTCGAGGAAGAGTGGTTCCGCAACCTGGAGAGCCGCGCCAGGAACATCGGTTTCGAATTCAATATCGTCAGCAAGGAAGAAGCGCAAAAACTTAACCCGCTGATGAACTTCGACAAGGCGCGCACCATCGTCAGCACGCCGAATGACGGCCACGTCGACCCGACCTCGGTAGTCATGCCGCTGTCAAAGCTGGCGCGCGCCAGCGGCGCCGAGATTTACCGCAATACCCGGGTGACGGCAATCAACGAGCTGCGCGGCGGTGAATGGGAAGTGGTCACCGAAAACGGCACCATCACCGCCGAACACGTGGTCAACGCCAGCGGTTGCTTCGCGCGCGAGGTGGGCGCCATGGTCGGCATCAACGTGCCGCTGGCCAACCTCGAGCATCAGTACCTGGTGACCGAAAACCACCCGGATATCGAGGCGCTCGATTTTGAACTCCCGGTTTGCCGCGATTCCTACAGCTGCGCCTATATCCGCCAGGAAGGCAAGGGCTTCCTGGTCGGCCCCTACGAAATGTGGGGCTCGCGCCCCTGGGCGCTCGGGGGCATGGACTGGGCCTTCGACCGCGAACTATTCGAGCCGAATCTCGAGGTGCTGATGCCGTTCCTGCAGCGCTGCTTTGAATTGACGCCGGGGTTCGAGGAAGTCGGCGTCAAGTCAGTCGTCAACGGACCTATCACGCATACTCCGGACGACAACATTCTCGCCGGCCCGGTCGCCGGGCTGCGCAACTTCTGGAACCTGTGCGGCGCCAGCATCGGCATCGCCCAGGGCGGTATCGGCAAGTATATGGCGCAATGGATGAAATATGGCCAGACCGAAATCAACATGGCGCCGCTCGATACGCGCCGCTTCGGCGACTGGGCCAAAAGCAAGTACTGTACCATCAAGGCGATCGAGTCCTACGAAGCGATGTACGCCACCGGCGCACCCAACGATAACCGCCCGCATGGCCGTCCGATGCGCACCAGCCCGCTGTACGCGCGCCTGCTCGAGCACGGCGCGGTTCACGGCGCGGTGCAGGGCTACGAGAAGGCGCTCTGGTTTCAGACCGATGCCGTCAGGCACGAAAGCTTGAGCTGGTCGCACAGCGAAGCGCATACCGTCGTCGCCGAGGAATGCAAGGCGGTGCAGCAATCCGCCGGCATCATCGATATCTCCGGCGCCGCCAAATACGAAATCAGCGGCAAGGATGCTACCGCTTTCCTCGACCGGCTTTCCTGTAACAGGCTACCGCGCATCGGTCGCCTTGGCCTCAGCCTGTTTCACTCGCCGGGTGGCGGCATCATGTGCGAAATGTCGATCACGCGACTCGATGACAACCTTTATTACCTGGTGTCGGCGATCGGTTCGGAGCACAAGGACCTGCACTGGATGCAGGCCAACGCCGACGATTTCGATGTCAGCATCGTCAACGTCACCGACGACGTCTCGTCGATGCTGATCACGGGACCGAATTCGCGTGAAATTCTGCAACAGATGACCGAGGAAGATCTGTCGAACCAGGCCTTCCCGTGGCTATGCGGACGTGAAATCAAGCTCGACAGCGCCATGGTGCGCGTATTACGCGTTTCATACGCCGGTGAGCTCGGCTATGAATTGCATATGCCATCCTACCAGTTGCTGTCGATTTACGACTCGATGTGGCGCAAGGCGGAACCTTACGGCATCCGCAACTTCGGCGGCTACGCCTTCAACTCGATGCGCATGGAAAAGATGTACCGCGCCTACGGCAACGAATTCACCGAAGAGATCAGCGGCCTTGAGGCCGGCATGGGTCGCTTCATCGATACCAGCCGGGACTTCATCGGTTGTGAAAACCTGAAACAGCGACAGCAGGACGGCTACGCGATCGAGCTGGCCTACCTGGTGTTCGATGACGAGGTAGCCTGTGAGTGTTACGGCAACGAGGCGGTCTACCACAACGGCGAATTGATCGGCCTGACCACCGGAGGTGCTTACGGGCACCGAATCGGCAAGAGCCTGGCCTTCGCCTATGTCAAACCCGAGCTGATTCGCACCGGTCTCGAAGTGACTATCGACACCTCGGTCGGCAGCCGCAGCGCCCACATCGAAATGGACGCCGCCTACGATCCCGGCAACGATTTACTGCGCGCCTGACGCGGCGGTTGATCAGGGCACGGGGCTGATTCAGGGGAGGGTCGAAACAGGACCAGTTGCGGCTTTATTCCTGGTCGCATTTCAGTAAACTTGACGTCTTGTTAATAGAAGACAGAACCATGTCCACCCTTTGCGCAACCCTCAGCCATTTGCCCAATCCCGCCGCTCGCCCCGCCGATGCCTACCCGGAGGCCTTGCGCGAAATCACCAGCCTGGAAAAGGCGGCGATGGCATTTGCCAACATCAGCCAATGGCCGGGTTACCAGCCCAGCCCGCTACAGCGGCTGGATCAGCTAGCGGCACAAATCGGGGTCGCGGCGATTTATTATAAAGACGAATCGCAGCGCTTCGGGCTGAAGAGTTTCAAGGCGCTGGGCGGCGCCTACGCGGTAGCGCGCCAGTTGCAGCAAAGCATTCGGCAACACGACGGCGCCGACGCCAGCATCGACGATTTGCTCGCGGGTCGGTACCGTACGACAGTGCGGGACATAGTCATCAGTTGCGCCACCGACGGCAATCACGGCCGCTCGGTCGCCTGGGGGTGCCAGATGTTTGGCTGCGCCTGCATCATCTACACTCATCGCGACGTCTCCGAAGGCCGCGAGCAAGCCATGCAGGCGCTCGGCGCCGAAATCATTCACGTCGACGGAAACTATGACGTTTCAGTCAGGCAGGCGGACAGCGACGCGGTCACCCACGGCCGCATTATCGTCTCCGACACCAGTTATCCCGGCTACGTCGCTATCCCCCGGGATGTCGCGCTCGGTTATACCGTCATGCTGGCCGAAATAGTCGAGCAACTGGGCGACAGCATACCCACCCACGTCTTCGTCCAGGGCGGCGTCGGCGGCCTCGCCGCGGCCGTGTGCGCCTACTTCTGGGAACTGTGGGGCGAGCGGCGACCACGCTTCATCGTGGTCGAACCGGAACAGGCGAACTGCCTGCAACAGTCCGCGGCTCAAGGTGAGCCGGTGGCGGTCGAAGGCGATCTCGAAACCCTGATGGCCGGACTTTCCTGCGGCGAGGTATCGTTGCTCGCCTGGGATATTCTCAAGCCGGGCGCCGACGACTTCATGACCTTGAGCGAAGACGCTGTCGCGCCCTGCATGCGTTTGCTGGCGCAAGGCGAACCGCCCGTCGAGGCGGGTGAATCGGCGGTAGCCGGTCTCGGCGCCGCCATCGTCGCACGCGAGGACGCGGACATGTCGGCAAAGCTCGGGCTCGACGCGTCGAGCCGTATTTTAGTGGTTGGTACCGAAGGCGCTACCGATCCCGAAATCTACCAACGGCTGATATCGCAATGAGCACGGATACTCCCCCGGCACGCGGTTTTACCCAGGCCGAATTCGAAGCGCGAACAGCGCGTGTACAACGCAGCATGCACGCGCTCGAAATCGACGCCTTGCTGCTAACCACCGAGCCGCAGGTGCGTTACTTCAGCGGATTCCTGACCCAGTTCTGGCACAGCCCGACGCGGCCCTGGTTCCTGCTGATTCCACTCGATGGCAAGCCTATCGCAGTGATTCCGACGATCGGCGTCGCCGGCATGCAGCTCAGCTGGATCGACGACATCCGCAGCTGGTCCTCGCCGCAGCCCGGGGACGACGGCATTTCGCTACTAATCTCGACCATCCGGGAACTGCCCAGGCGTTTCGGACGGCTCGGCGCGACGCTGGGAACGGAAAGTATCCTGCGCATGCCGGCACGCGATTTTCAGCACCTGCAAGACCAACTGGGCGGTATCGAGGTAGTCGATTGCGCGGATATGATGCTGCAGCTGTGCAGCGTCAAGTCGGACGCCGAGATAGAGAAGATACGCTACGTCTGCGAACTCGCCTCGGACAGTTTCAATGCCCTGCCGGAAATAATCCGCACGGGTCAGAGCGAACGCGAGATTCTGCGCGACATGCGTATCGATTTGCTGCGGCGCGGCGCCGATCACACCCCCTACATCGTCTCCGCTTCCGGGCACGACGGATACGGCGATATCATCATGGGCCCGAGCGATCGCATTCTCGAGCACGGCGACATCATGATCATCGACACCGGCACCCTGTATGACGGCTATTTCTGCGATTTCGACCGCAACTACGCCTTCGGCGAAGTATCAGACAAGGCCCGGCGCGCCTACGATACCGTTTTCCGCAGCACCGACGCCGGGCTAGCCGCGGCGCGACCCGGCGCCACCACCACCGATGTCTGGCAGGCGATGTGGTCTATACTCGAAGCGGGCGGCGCCATGGGCAACGACGTCGGCCGCATGGGACACGGCCTCGGCGCTCAACTCACCGAATGGCCGTCGCTGACGGCGACCGATAACACCCCGTTGCAGGCGGGCATGGTAATGACGCTCGAACCCGGCATGGAGTTTGCGGCCGGTAAGCTGATGGTTCACGAAGAAAACATTCTGATTACCGAAAGCGGCGCGGAGTGGCTCAGCAAACGTGCCGCCGCCGACATGCCCGTGGTAACCTGAACGGAAATCCAGATGCAGCAGTTTTTAGTCGATTTAGGCAAGCAACACCGCTATTGGGCGATTCTGATACTGGTTGGAATCGCACTCGAAGGCGGTGCGCTTTACTACCAGTACGTACTCGGTGAATGGCCCTGCGTACTTTGCATTCACGTGCGCATAGCGGTGTTTGCATTTGTGCTGCTCGCCATGGTCGCAATTTTCTTTACCGGATCGGCAATGGCCATGCGGTTTTTCCACGGCCTCAACAGCCTGCTCATGGCCTGGCTGGTCGAGCGCAGCTGGCAGGTGCTCGCGGTGGAACGCGGCTGGGTCTTCGGGGACTGCGGCATGAGCCTCGGCATGCCGGAATGGTTTGCGCTGGACAAGTGGCTGCCGTCGGTGTTCGAGGTGCAAACCGCCTGTGGATATACCCCGGTCATCCTTTTCGATATCACCATGGCCGAGAGCCTGCTTGTAATTTCAATAGCACTGTTGATAATAAGCGCCGCACTCTTCGTTACCAGCTGGCAGGATTAGCATAAATAGCCCCCGCTGGTGCGGGGTGATCTGCTTCGATTAAATCCCGATATGGGCGAGTTCATTCATGATAGTAACGCTAAGTAGGGCTTTGGCCGAGAACTTCCTGGGGCACTCCGCCACCTGGTACAAGCTGCTGATCGTCGCTTTCCTCATCATCAACCCGATCGTATTTATCATCAGCCCTTTCGTAGCCGGCTGGTTACTGATTCTCGAATTCATTTTTACGCTGGCGATGGCGCTCAAATGTTACCCCCTGCAACCCGGCGGGCTGCTTGCCATCGAGGCGGTCACCATTGGCATGGCCAGCCCGGAAGCCGTCTACCACGAGTCGATCGCCAATTTCAAGGTGATACTGTTACTGATGTTCATGGTCGCCGGTATCTATTTCATGCGCGACCTGCTGCTGTTCACCTTCACCAAGATACTGCTAAGGGTCAAGTCGAAAGCGCTACTGTCTTTTCTGTTCAGTTTCACCGCGGCTTTTCTGAGTGCCTTCCTCGACGCTCTGACCGTGACCGCGGTGCTGATTTCGGTCGCCATCGGCTTTTACGCGGTCTATCACCGCGTCGCCTCGGGCAAGCAGTTCAACCAAACGGAACATGACCACAGCAGCGACAGCGATGTCGTTCACGACCGCCGCGCCGAACTCAATCAATTCCGTTCCTTCCTGCGCAGCCTGATCATGCACGGCGCGGTTGGAACGGCGCTGGGCGGGGTTTGTACCCTGGTCGGCGAACCGCAGAACCTGCTGATCGCCGAGCGCGCCGACTGGGAATTCATCGAATTTTTCCTGCGCATGGCGCCGGTGACGATGCCGGTGCTCGCGGCGGGCCTGGTGACTTCCGTACTACTGGAAAAGACCGGCCTGTTTTCCTACGGGGTGACCCTGCCCGACTCGGTTGCAACTACCCTGGCCGACTTTGACACCGAAGAGGACGCGAAACGCAGCCAACGAATGACCGCGACCCTGATCGTGCAAGCCGTGGTCGGCGTCATCCTGGTGCTGTCGCTCGCCTTTCACGTCGCCGAGGTGGGCCTGGTGGGCCTGGTGGTCATCGTCTTGCTGACCGCCTTTAACGGAATTGTCGAGGAGCACCGTATCGGCCACGCCTTCGAAGAGGCGCTGCCTTTTACCGCGCTGCTGGTGGTGTTTTTCGCGATCGTCGCGGTCATCCACGAGCAGCATCTGTTCACGCCGGTTATCACTTATGTTCTGGGGATGGATCGCGATCTGCAGCCGATCATGTTCTTTATCGCCAACGGGGTGCTGTCGATGATTTCCGATAACGTGTTTGTCGCCACGGTGTATATCAACGAGGTTGCCGACGCGCTTGAGAACGGCATCATCGATCGCGCGCAATTCGACGTTCTCGCGATCGCGATCAACACCGGCACCAACCTCCCCAGTGTCGCCACACCGAATGGCCAGGCTGCCTTCCTGTTTCTGCTGACGTCGGCGCTTGCGCCGCTGATTCGGCTGTCTTACATGAAGATGCTGTGGATGGCGCTACCCTATACGATCGTACTAAGCAGCGTCGGCATGATCGCTATTTACACGGCGTTTTAAGCCGTTATTGCAACACGTGGATTAGCGCAGGGAGCCTATTACCTGTTGGTCGAGACGCGCCTGGTTGAGTTCGAGCCATTGCAGCGCGATGAGGGTTGCCGATGAACGGACCTTGCCTGCACGCACCCAGGCATAAGCCTCCTCCACGTCCACTACCATGACGCGAATGTCTTCGTTTTCATCGGCCAGCCCGTGAATTCCGGCAACGCCCTCGCTATCGACGAAACCGCAGTAGAGACTGCAGTGCTCGCTGGTGCCGCCGGGGCTGACATAGTAGTGGCTGATTATTTGCAGCTGTTCGATACTGCAACCGGCCTCTTCTTCGCATTCACGCATGGCGACCTGTTGTTCCGATTCGCCGGGCTCGATCACCCCGGCCACGCATTCGACTAACCAGGGACCGTCGGGGTCATCGATCGCACCGGCCCGGAACTGCTCGATCAGCACGACTTTTGCGCGCGCGCAATCGTAAGGCAGGACCGCCACCACGGAGCCGCGTTCGAATATCTCGCGCGTGAACACCGGGCTGAAACCACCGCCGAACAACTCGTGGCTGACGCTGTACTCGTCGAGCTGGAAATACTTCTCGAACAGGGTCAGGCGTTTGTCCAGCTTCCACTTGTAGTTCACGGCGCTTTCGGCTCCATCAGTTTTGTAACCTCGCGCAGGTCTGCCTCGGTATCGATTCCCGGCCCCGGCAGTTCACGGGCGAGTTCGCTGTGGATGCGATAGCCATTACAGAGCGCGCGTAACTGTTCGAGCGACTCGGCGATCTCCAGATCGCAGGGTTCTAGCCCGCTAAAGATTTCAATAAAGCCGACGCGGTAGGCGTAGATACCGATATGACCAAGATACGGTCCGCCGGCGCCGCCGCGATCGAAGGGGACAGGCGCACGGCTGAAATAAAGCGCCTGGCCGCGGCGATCATGCACCAGTTTTACCAGGTTCGGATCGCGCGCATGCCGCGCATCGACCCGCTTGTGCAGGGTCGCCATCGCGCAGCCGCTGGATACCAGGTTGGTGGCGACCTGAACAATGTTGGCGGCGGGCATCAAGGGTTCATCCCCCTGCAGGTTGACGACAATGTCGTCATCGCTCCAGGCCAGCTTTTTCGCAACTTCGAGAATGCGATCGGTTCCACTGCGATGCGAACCGGCCGTCATACAGGCACGACCGCCAAAGCCTTCGACCTCGTCCACAATTCGCTGGTCATCGGTGGCGACGACGACTTCGACGGCGCCAGCCTGTTGCGCGGCGCGATAAACCCATTCGATCATCGCCCTGCCATGTATCTTGCGCAGGGGTTTGCCGGGCAGACGCTCCGAGGCGTAGCGCGCCGGAATCGCAATCCGGAATTCGACCACCTGTTCTCCCATCGCCTAACCGAGCGCCTCGACCTCGTCGCTGCTCAGCTCACGCGCTTCCTCGGGTAACATCACCGGGATACCGTCGCGGATCGGGTAAGCGAGCCGCGCCGCCCGTGAAATCAACTCCTGTCGCTTGCGGTCGTAAATCAGTGGTCCCTTGGTGACGGGATCGACCAGTATATCGAGCAAATGTTTATCCATGATGACGGTTCTCCAACAATTGTATTACCTGGTTGCTTAACTCTTTGCCGAGCTCGATATGCAACGGCACCACCCAGACGTTGTCACGCGCAATCGCTTTCAATTTAACCGCATCCTTGTGGGTTACCAGGATCGGAAGTTCAGGCTTCAGGTTTAATTCCTGTGCGCTGAACTCGTGGTGATCGGGATACTCGTGCTCGATCGCGTCTATTCCCATTTGCGCGAGGCTCGCAAAAAATATTTCGGGGAAACCGATACCGGCAAGCGCGTGCACCTGTTTGCCGTTGAATTCACTGATATTGCGCTTGATATCGGGCTGCGACAGGCTCCAGACCTCGCCCAGCGATTCGACAATCTGGTCGCTATCGCGGTTGATGGTAATGTCGACCTGCCGCAGGCGTGAGCGCGGCTCGCGCAGCGGCCCCGCCGGCAACATCAGGCCATTTCCGAGCGCCAGGTAACGGCAAACAGCGATTTCGATATCACGTCTGAGCCTGTAGTGCTGCAGCCCGTCATCGGACAGGATGATTTCGATATCGGGATACTGTTGCAATATGCGGGTTGCGGCGGCAACCCGGTCGGCGCCGACGCCGATGGGGCAGCGACAGATTTCAGACATCATGTTCGCTTCGTCGCCTACGGCGGCGTTGGTCATACCGTCATTTATGACCTGCACGACTTTCTCGTGACCGCTCTTGTAACCGCGTGTAATGATGCCAACCCGATAGCCTTTTGCCTGTAACAATTGATAAAGCGCGATGACGATCGGGGTTTTGCCATTTCCGCCCAGGGTGATATTACCGACGACGATGGTGGTCACCGGAAGTTTCTTCGATCTCAACAGCTTCAGTCGGTAACCCAGCCGCCGCAGGCTCGCCGCCGCGTAAAAGATCAATGAAACCGGTCCCAACAGTATCGCCAGCGGATTCATCGACCATAGCCACCAGCCCTGGCGGTGCTGCGTAGACTGGTTGATCCAGCTGTGCATCAGCGACTTGTTGAGCACCGAGGAACGGATAATCCGGGGCCGCGTGCTGGTTTTCATGACGCTATCCTTGGGATCACGAAACTGCATCGAGTGCAGCTTCGAGTAAATACCGTCGTTTTCGAGCAGCTGCGCATGGGTACCCTGCTCGATGATCTGGCCCTCGTCCATGACCAGGATATGATCGGCGTGCTCAATCGTCGAAAGCCGGTGCGCAATAACCAGCGTGGTGCGATTTTCCATCAAGTGTTCCATAGCGTGCTGAATATAGCGTTCCGATTCGGTATCCAGCGCGGAAGTCGCCTCGTCCAGTATCAGGATCGGCGCATCCTTCAACAGTGCCCGTGCGATCGCGATGCGCTGACGCTGACCTCCCGAGAGTAAAACGCCGCGTTCACCGACCTCGGTGTCGAGCTGGTCCGGCATTTCCGCGATAAACTCCCAGGCATGAGCCTGTTTGGCGGCCTCGATGATCTGTTCCTCGTTGACCTTATTGGCGATGCCATAGGCGATGTTATTTCGTATCGAGTCGTTGAACAGGCGCACATCCTGCCCGACGTAGGCGATCTGGCGGCGCAGATCAGAGATACGATAGTCGTCGATACACTCGCCATCGAGGCGTACTTCGCCGCTATCGTATTCGTAAAGGCGTGGAATCAGGTTGACCAGGCTCGACTTGCCGCTACCGGAACGACCGACGATAGCGACCGTCTGGTTAGGCTCAACCTCGAAGCTGATGTCGTCGAGCACGCGCTGATCGCTGCGGCGATAACACAACACCACGTTCTCGAAACTGAGCCTGCCCTCGGCCCTGCCCAGTTCCAGCTCACCCTCGTTGTGCTCGCTTTTACGCGAGGTGAATTCGAATACGCTCTCACCCGCGGCGATACCCTTCTGGATATTGGCATTGACCGAGGAAAGTACGCGCATCGGCGCCAGCAGCATCGTCATCGCGAAGATGAAGGAGACGAAATCACCCGTGGAAATGACGTGGCGCATCGATTCGGAGGTAGCGAAAGCGACGATGGCGGCAAACGCCATGGCGACGATGAGCTGAATCAGCGGCATGCTCACCGACTGCGCCACCGACATTTTCAGATGCAGGCTCAGATTGTCCTTGTTTACCTTGCGGAACTTGTTGCGTTCGAAATCATCGCCACCAAAAATTTTGACGATGCGATTGGCGTCGATGACTTCCTGGGCGATCTGGGTGACATTGCCCATGGATTGCTGAATATTCTTGCTGATCTTGCGGAAACGACCCGATATCCGCACCACGATCAGAAACACGATCGGTCCCGCGACCAGGAATATCGCCGTCAACTGCCAGTTGAGCCAGATCATGTAGCCGAGCAGGACGATAATCCGCAGGGTATCCTGGATGAAAACCGTCAGCGACGAAGATACCGACTTGGCGACCTTTTCGACGTCATAGGAAAAACGGGTAACGATGGAGGAAGTCGACGATTGATCATACTCGTCGCTGGTCAGGGTCAGCAGCTTTTCGAACATCATTCCGCGCAGCGTGTTGATGACGTTGCGGCCGATGAAGTCCATGCAATAGCTGCGCAGGAACACGGCGATCATGCGGACGACGAAAATGAGGACAATCGCGACCGGAATAAAGGCGATGACGGTGGGATCGCGATCGATAAAGCCCTCATCCATCAACGGCTTCATCATGTAGGCGAAGGCGGCGTCGGAAGCCGCGAAAATAACCATGCCGATGACGGCGAGAGCGAAGTACCCCTTGTGTTCGAAAGCCAGCGATACCAGTGCGCGATAAGCCCTGTAGCCGGTTAGATTTCCTTCAATCGTCTTCACTGCTCAGGATCTCGATAGCGGGAGATAATCGATTACTCGATGGGACGCGTGGTTGCGACCGACACCTGCGGCAAGCCCAGTTTTCCGACAACATCCATTGCCGTTACCAGCGATTGCACCGGTGACGCGGCATCGGACTGTATCACAATCGGTAACTTGCCATCGGTCATACTGCGCTCCAGCGCCGCTTTCAGGGTGGCGCTCTTGCGGTTGGTGAGTTCCCGCGAATTGACGTAAAAATTGCCCTTGGCGTCGATCAGCAGGTTTACTTTTTGAGGCGGCTGCGCGACCTGCGAGCGGCTCGCCTCGGGTAACCTGATCTTCAGTTGCGAGGTCGTGTCAAAGGTTGTCGACACCATGAAAAAAATCAACAGCAGGAAAACAACGTCGATCAAGGGGGTCAAATTAATATTGACGTCTTCTTCGGGATTTTTACCGTGAAAGTTCATCGCATCAGGCCAGCTTGCGGTCGCCGTGCAGAAACTCGACCAGTTTCATCGCTTCCTGCTCCATCGCGACCACCAGCTCGTCGATCTTGCGTTTCAGGTGGCGGTGAAAGATGAGGCTCGGAATCGCAACCGAGAGACCGGCCGCGGTCGTAATCAGGGCCTCGGAGATTCCCCCTGCGAGTTGCGCCGGATCGCCGATACCGATTACGGTGATCGCGGTAAATACGCGAATCATGCCGATGACCGTACCCAGCAGGCCGAGCAAGGGGGCGATCGTGGATATGGTCCCGAGGGTGCTCATGAAGCGTTCCATTTCGTGCACCACGTGACGGCCGTTCTCCTCGATGCTTTCGCGTATCAGGTCGCGCGATAAATGCCGATTGATCAAACCGGCGGCCAGCACCCGGCCCAGCGGGGATCCATTTTCGATTTCACTGATGTGCTGCTCGGTCAGGACATCGTTGCTGAGCAGGTTCCAGATGCCGGTTAACAGCTTTTCCGGGATGACTTTCTTCTGCCGCAGCGTCCATAGTCTCTCGACGATGATTGCCGCGGCGATGACCGAACACAACAGTATCGGAATCATCAGCCACCCACCTGCCTGAACCAGTTCGAACACGCCTTCTTCCTCAGAAATAAATGCCGCACATCATACTGTGACGGCGGGCTTTTTACCATCGCCGCCAGATGCGCCGTGGCGGATTTCGCTCGCTTTTTACGGCCGCGGCCCCACTGCGGCTGGTGATAGTAACCGCACCATCGCGGTCGCTGCGATAAAGCCGCGAACCGAGCTCGCGGTAACGCACGATAACCAGGGCATCGGGAAAGTCCCAGCGATTGTTACGCGCCACCGTAAAGACAACATGCGAGGGATTGACCCGCCGTAGAAAAGGCCGACTCGACGAGGTGCCGCTGCCATGATGCGGCGCCACCAGTATGTCAGCGGCAAGCCTGTCGCCATAGGCATCGACCAGTCTGGTTTCCTGCTCGATTTCGATATCGCCGGGCAGCAGGGCGCGCTGATAACCAGTGACCTGTAGTACGCAGGAGCGATTGTTGGTGCTGTCGCCAGGCGGCGCTCCGGTTTCGAGGAAACGAAACAAAACGCCATCCCAGCGCCAGTCCGGGTAGCCGTGACAGGAGCGAACCCGGTGCGGCAGCTCGAACTTCGCCCGCAACTCGCGCGGGGTTCCGCTGAGCAGCCGCGCCGGCGGGTAATTTCCGAGGAAGGAGTACAATCCCCCGCTGTGATCGTGATCGACGTGACTGACGATGTACAGATCCGCGGCATCGATACCGTCGAGACGCATCGCTGGCAGCAAGGCCGCCTCGGCCGCGTTGAAGCCTCGATGGCCGCCGGGACCAAAATCGTAAACCAGGCTGTGATGGCGGGTTTTCAGTAACAGCGAAGTACCCATGCCTATATCGAGCACAATCAGTTCGTACTCGCCGTGTTCGAGTCGCGCGGGCTGCCACAACAACAGCGCTGCAAGGATTAATGCCGCAATACCACGTGCGCCCGCCAGTCGCGGCGATAGCAGTATGGCGATGACAGCAAGCGCCAGTAGCAGCAGGATTGGCGGATAGGTGTACACGGCCAGCGATTGCAGTCCAGATGCGATTAGCCAGGCGAGATAATCGAGCAAAAACCCGAGTACCCGATCGGCAATCGCAAACAGCAGCGAGGCGCCGCCCAGACCAAGCGCCGACAACAGGCAGGCTGCCAGTACCACCGGCAGGATGACAAAGCTCAGCAACGGGATTGCGACCAGGTTGGCAGGCAACCCCGCCAGATTCAACTGCCCGAAGATGAGGACGCCCACGGGCGCGAACAATGCGATGAAATAGACCTGCAACACCAGCAATTGCCGCCAGGCTTTCATTTTTGCGGGAAACCGGAATTGCATGAAGGCAATCACCATCAAGGCGCCGAAAGAGAGCCACAGCGATATCGAACCGACCGTGAGCGGATCGGCAAGCAGTATCAGCGCGAGCGCCAGCGCAATCGCCTGCAGCAGGTTTATTTTGCTTTTCAACTGCAGTGCAATCAGCACCACCGCGAACATCAGCAGCGCGCGCAGGGTCGGCAGGCTGAATCCGGCCAGCGCGGCATAGGCGAGCGCGGCAAGCAGCGCGCACAGCGATGCCAGCGTACGGCGGTTGAGCCCGCATCGATAAATGCCGAGGCGCCAAACGTAACCGCCGAGAACGTAGAACATCAGGGATACCATACCGATGTGAAGCCCGGAAATGGCCAGCAGATGCGCGGTACCGCTGTGTTGCAACAGGCGCCTGCTATGGTTGCCGATGTCGCCGCGAAATCCGAGCGCCAGCGCCTTGATCAAACCTAGATGGCGGCAGCGCCCGCAGTCCCGGTCGATGTTGGCCGCGAGCCCGCTGCGCCAGTAATTCAGGTCGAGTACGGATGCGGATTCGAGCCTCCGGTTCCGGGTTGACTCGCGGATGTAGCCAGTCGCGTCGATCGCGCGCACAAATTGCCAGGCTTCGTAATCGAAACCGGCGGGATTGAGCATGCCGCGTGGCTGCCTTATCTTGACAACGAACTGCCAGCGCTCACCCGCTCGCGGGATACGCTTGTTCTGGTACCAGCTAAACCGCGCCAGGCGTGGCATCGCTGCCGGATAAGCATCGATCCGCAAGTCCTTCAGGAACAGGTTGATGCGACCGGGATACAACTGTGGAATATCCGCGATGACGCCGCTAAGCAACAGACTGCGGTTATCGAAGCTATCCAGCAGCCGATGCGAGAGATGATGGTGAAGTAGCGCGCTACTCCACAGAAATGCGGCCGCCAGCAAAAAGACGAAGCGATAGCGGCAGCAGCAACAGGCCAGCAACAGCAAGGCTGGCGCGTAGGCCGACCAGAAAGGATCCGGCAAGCGGTTGCCGTAAAACGCAATTAGTGCGCCCATTAATATGGCTAGCGCGTGTTGAGGCATGCAATCCCTGCCCTCGTTTCCCTGTTATGTGATCCAACTCTTTGCAGAATATGAAATAAGTGTCGATAATACAATGATCATGGCAAAGAAGATTTTCCGCAGGTTCTTGCCGCATCCTGACGTCATTATCCAAAATCGCTGGATCAAACTCCTCGGTCCGCGTTTACAGGAACCGTCTTTGTGGCATATCAATCGCCGCTCCTGTTCGCTGGCGGTGGCGTTGGGGGTATTCTGCGCCTTCATCCCGGTACCGTTTCAGATGCTGATCGCCGCCGTAGGCGCGATCTGGTTTCGGGTCAATACCCTGGTGGCGGTGCCACTGGTCTGGATCAGCAATCCTGTCAGCATGGGACCGCTATACTTTTTCTGCTACCTGGTAGGGGTGGAAATACTCGATATCGAGGAGACCGGGTTCGATTTCGAACTCAGTTTCAACTGGTTGCTCAACGGCCTCGCCGCTATCTGGCAACCTTTTCTGCTCGGTTGCCTGGTGGTTGGGATCATTTCCTCGCTGACGTCATTCGTGCTGGTACGGGTACTCTGGCACCTGCATATCCTGCAGCATATCAAGGAACGCGCCGCCCGCCGCCACAACCGCCGCCGCGACAATCACCCGCAACCGTGAACCTTTTGTGGACAATCCTGCTGACCGTCATCAGCGTGGGTGTCGGCACCGTGCTGTGCTTCTGGTTGATATACCATGCGCGCGAAGTCGATTCCTCGGTATGGATACTGGAGCACGTCGCCTGTCCGATCATACGCATCGTGGTACTTTTGATCGTGGTTGCCCAGGTCTACCCCGTTATCGACGTCAACTCCAACAGCGTCGAGTTCTGGAAGCTGCTGAGCCAGCGGGGGTTATTCAACGACCTGCTTAATATCCTGTTTTTCGCGGGCTTGCTGTTATCCTTTATTCCGCTCGTCAATCACCCGGTGTTTGCGCTGCCGATACAAAGCATCCTGACGATTGCGGTGGTGTTCAACTGGCAGTACGCCGATGCCGGTTCTTCGTTGCAACTGTTGCCCTCGCTGGCGACGACATTGAAGATTTTCGCCTACATGCTGCTGGCATATTTCGTAACGCGCGAATCGAGCATTTACCTGTCGCGCCGGATCGACCGCCGGTTCGCCCTCGACGGTAGTATCCGCCTGGTCTCCGACGCGATTTACCTGGTCCTGCAGATACCGGTAATGCTGATTTACTGCAGCTTCCTCAAACTGCAAATCAGCTGACCGACGCCGGCTATCCATGGTGAGGTATCTTACGAACCGAACCCTCGGGGCATGTCCCCGAGGGTTCGCAACCTGATAGTGGCAACCGGGAGGTTATTGCTCAGCGTTAATGTCAGCGCTCGATTAAACGCAAAATCGGCTGGATTGTTTGGATTTTCAGACGTTTTCAGGCCGATCAGGGTGCCCTGCACCATTAGGTAAACCTAAACCGAGACGGATCTATTTTTGATAAATAAATCTGTCCCGGTTTTTCAGGTGCTGGAAAGACCATAAGCCTTATGACGAATCGAAGTATCTTGAAGCCTTGAAGAAGCGTAATTCACCTCTTCTGAAATTCGCCGTACTTTCTTGAATTAGGGGTGGCGGTCCACCTCAGGGCGTGTTGTTAGCATTCAATTGCTTAATGCCTTTAATACGATTTTTGGCTCCTTAGCCACTACATTAAGCAAAACCAATGCGGGACCGTGAGGTGTTCGATCACCACGTTCCCAATGCCGCAGCGTGCTGACACTGATACCAAAAGCAGATGCAAATTCACTTTGGGACATACCAACTTTAGCGCGAATATTCTTTACATCAACAGGCTTAAATTTGTGTACAACGGCTTTTCCTTTTTTGTCTTTAGAAAAATCCAGGGCTTCATCGAGTCCCTGTTTAATACTGTCAAATGCTTTGCTCATAATTGCCACCGTAATTTTTGATAAGTAACGAGGTATATTTTGTTAATTCATTTCGTTCGCTTTTAGTAAGGTTGGCTTTTTCACCTTTACCAAATAACGTTAGTAGGAACAGTGGCATGGACTCATTGTGGTAGTAATAGATGACTCGCACACCACCACTTTTACCCCTGCCTTGAGCAGACCAACGTAGTTTGCGAATGCCGCCTGTGCCTTGCATTACATCGCCAGATGCCGGGTGCGTAGCTAAGTGGTTGATAATACTTTGCCTTTGTGAGGCCGTGAGTAGTTTCTCTGATCTTCTTTGGAATTCAGCTAACTCAACATAGTTTGCATGGCCACGAGTATAATCCAATGGATTATAGACTGTCAATATTCGTTTTTGAATGCTAACGCCTGCCATCAGCGGTCGACGAACCGCGTAGCGGTTTGGCGATCTGTCTGCATGCGCTTGTTGAACGAAGCCGCTACGCGGCAATAGTCTGATATCTGATTCATCAAGGATAATTCCTCTACACAGGCAACCCCGCCGGTGACTACTAGAGGAACTACCAATGAGCAAAGCACAACAAGCTAGATTCAACTCACTGTATGAGCAACATGTTAACGCATTGCATCGCCAGGGCAAGGCCGAACGCACCATCGATTCATACGCCCGAGGCTCCGAGTTTATCTCGGCACGAGCATGCGTTTGTTATGTGTATTGTTTTGCATTATTATGTGTATTCCGTAATTCTTGATTTACTACCATGCGAACCAATATTGTTATAGATGATCAGCTCATGGATGATGCGTTGAAGGCTACAGGCTTGAGTACAAAAAAGGAAGCAGTTGAAATGGGCCTCAAAACGTTAATCAGATTAAAAAAACAAGAGAAAATCCGAAAGTTCAAGGGGAAGCTCTCCTGGGATGGTGATCTTTCTGAGATGAGAAGAACAAGATGATCCTGGTAGACTCCAGTGTCTGGATTGACTTTTTTAATGGCACTGAGACCACAGAGACCTCGCTCCTGGAGGGCTATTTGTCTACCGACACAATTTGTATCGGTGACATTGTTCTCGCCGAGGTGCTTCAGGGATTTAAGTCTGATAAAGACTACAAGCTTGCAAAGGAGTTGCTAATCGAATTACCGATTTATCAGATTATGACGCCACAATTGGCATTGGTTGGAGCTGATAACTACAGAAAGCTAAGAAAAAAAGGAGTCACTGTTCGAAAATCAGTGGACAACTGGATAGCAACTTTTTGCATTTATAATCGGATACCACTTTTGTTCAGTGACCGTGATTTTAAGCCATTCGTAGAACATCTCAGTCTTCGGGAACCGTAAAGATACTCAGACGCGGTAGGAACGCTGCTTTCACAGCGCCCCCCGCACAGATCCCCGCATGAAGTTTTCCCTCACGGGACTCCTCGGTCGCACTCGCTTTCGTAGTCAGCAAAGATTTCATGACGCTACTCTACCACCATACCCGAATCTTTCCAGGCCTTGTACAGCACTCTGGTACTGGTGTTAGCAACACAGCGAAAAACCGCTAAAGCCACCGGTTTAAAATCCCCCACCAAATTGAGCTACAAATGCTAGCCCGGAAAATTCATAAATATGCACAATCTCGCTTGTCTATTGATTCCTCTATTTATATGTCCTCGGTCGCTCGGAATCACAGACACGAGACTTCTTCGGATATTTCCTTGTGAAATCAATATACTGAGCGATGTTTGCGGATATTTATGAATTCTCCGGGCTAGAAATCCAGGCAATAAAAAGCCGGCGCGCCACCGCCCCGGCCGGTATCGTAACAGGAAGATTCCGAGCGACAGTTCAATCCTTGATAACATCTTTCGTCCGAAAGCTTTTCCCTCAATCACAACCGTTTGTGAATGATGTAAAAGCCGATCTAGCAAGCCGGAAGTCAAGGTG
>JAAEPH010000058.1 GCA_024232855.1 Gammaproteobacteria bacterium | reverse complement strand
GCGTATTGAACGCTATTGCCCAGGTGCTGGAAGAATATCGCGATACCCGCATTATAATTTCAGGCCACACTGATGATGCCGGCGAAGCGGATTACAACCAGCAACTGGCTGAGTGGCGCGGACGCGCTGTGTCCCGTTTCTTCACGGAGTCTGGCGTCGCTGTAGCGCGCATCGTGATCATTGGTTACGGCGAATCGCAACCCATTGCTGACAATACCACGGCCGAAGGACGGGCCGCCAACCGACGAATTGAAATACTACTTGAGCCGCTGACTCACTAGCCGGCATATCTCACCGAATTCCCATCGCCGCGGTAGATTCTCCCTAAACCCGACAGGCTCCTAGCCCGGAGAATTCATAAATATGCACAATCTCGCTTGTCTATTGATTCCACAAGAAATATATCCTCAGTCGCTCGTAATCACCGATACGAGACTTCTTCGGATATTTCCTTGTGAAATCAATATACTGCGCGATCTTTGCGCATATTTATGAATTTTCCGGGTTAGCAAAACCAAAGACCTGATCCTGTGTTCTCCATAAAGATATAGGAGATAGTGACTGGTATGATTCCTGGATGCGTCAAAGGCCAAACTGCTTTTGTGTAAGCTGTAGCATTCTGCTACAATCCGAGCATTCTTTACCCATAGAGGAGTTTCAGTTATGCCCAAAGCCGCCTCTCCTGTGCGCCTGCAGGAAGACCTCATGGAATCTGCTCGTGTTAGCGGATCTGCCTGGCATCGCAGTGCTGCCGAACAAATCGAATACTGGGCTGATATTGGCCGCAAGGTATCCAGAACCATTGACCCGGAAATACTGCTAGCGGTCGAAGCAGGCCTTGCTCGCATCACGGTTGAAAAAGTGGAATCGGTGAATGTTGACCCGGAATCTGTCTTTGCAGCGCTTGATGCTGATCGTACATCGGGTGAATTGGCATCCGCCATTGCCGAGCAATCACCCATTCGTTACCAGGCCAGTAAAACCATTCCTGGCCTTTTGGAACGGG
Organism: Gammaproteobacteria bacterium; assembly: GCA_024232855.1. Taxonomy (GTDB): domain Bacteria; phylum Pseudomonadota; class Gammaproteobacteria. The sequence continues at coordinate 14,253 of JAAEPH010000058.1, read as the reverse complement.
TCGGTCCTGGAGGGGATGTAGTGCTCGGGCAGTTTGTTAATGGTGATTTTATTCCGTCCGACTCCTGATGAAGCAATTGTGGATCCTCGTCGGTGGGAACGGGGCAGGCAAGAGTACTTTTTACAGGTTGATGCTAAAACCACTTGACACTCCGTTTGTAAATGCTGACCAGATCGCCCGCGAAATCTATCCCGATGACCCCGAGGGTAACAGTTACAATGCCGCCAAAATAGCCGAGCAAATGTGCAAAGAGCAGATTCAGGCTGGTAACAGCTTTTGCTTCGAGACGGTGTTTTCACATCCGTCCAAAATAGACTTCCTGGGCCGGGCCAGGGCACTGGGATATCAGATCATACTGGTTTTAATGCACCTGGAACACACAGATCTCAATAAGGCGCGGATATCTCAAAGAGTTTCCGAAGGTGGTCACAACGTACCTGACGAAAAGGTGGAGCAGCGAATTCCCAGGACGCTTGCACATGTGAAGAAGGCCATTCCTCTATGTGATCAGGTTCGGATTCTGGACAATTCAAGAAGCGACGACCCATTTGCTCCGGTTGTATCAATTATCGACGGTCAAACGACACGCCATTTTCACCCCCTTCCCGAGTGGATCAGAAATCTCGTCGACGAGGAGATACCCCTGAATGAGATTGAACCTAAAATCCTCAGTTGAATCTACTGCGGTCGTCTACTGCACTGAATCTCATGCATTTTTTCATTATTTTAAGCTCACCCGTAGAGTAACTACGCGATCGCCTAAAATAACGAAAGAAATACCTGATATTCAGCACAGTAGACGCCCTCGCTACGATTCAACTGAGGATTTTAGGTTGAACGGATATACAGGATAAAGCAGGAATTACGATGACAGTTTACCTGATTCGAAGATGAGTTAACTGTCACCAGAATCCACGAGTTCGATATAATGGCCGCCTTTTAACGGGAACAGGCAGCGGGTGAAACAGGACACGGACCAGCCGGCGCTGAAGCAATTGAGTCTGGGTCTTGGCATGCTGGGCCTGTGCCTGGGCTTTCTGGCGGCTTACGGCGTATTGACCGGCGATGACGACGGCCGGGTGAACCTGTTGTTGCTGCTGCTGTTGTTTGCCTTTGTGCCCGTGGTGGGTTTGCTGCTCAGCATCCTGTTAATGGTGAAAGGTGGCGGCAAGGGCCTGGCGGGCTGGATCCTGGATATTCCCCTGTGGCCACGGCATCTCATCCTGGCCCTGTCGCGGCTCGGTCTCACTCACGGCCGGGAGCTTTGGCTGTTTTACCAGACGCAGATTCTTGCGGTGAGTTTCTCGGTGGGTTGCCTGCTGCTGTATCTGCTGTTGCTGCTGGGCAGTGACATCACCTTCGTCTGGCGTAGCACGCTGCTTGAACCGGACGACCTGCTCCCCGCCTTAAAGGCAATCGGCATTCCGTGGCGTTTCTGGCCCGAGGCCCAGGCCTCGCTGGCACTGATTGAACAAACCCGGGATTTCCGGCTCGATTCGTCGGGCATATCGCAGCCTGCGGTGGGACTGTGGTGGAAATATATCCTGGCCACGCAACTTGCCTACAACCTGCTGCCGCGCAGCCTCATGCTACTGGTGGCCAGGCAGAAATACCGGGCACGCCTGCAACAGGGCAGGCTGCGAACTGTGCCTGATTTGCAGCCTCGGTCGGGCGCTGCAGCTGGCGATGAAAATTTGCTGGCCAGTCTTGCCCGATCTGTCACCTTGCCTTATACCCTGCTGGATTGGGCTGACGTATCGCCGGGCTGTTATGAGCACATACAACAATGGCTCGGTGACGCCGCCGGGATTCATTCTTTTGGTCCCCTGCGGGACCAACCCGCGACGCACTCGCCAGGTGATCATGCGCCAGTAAATCATTCACTAGTCGTCGTGGTTAAAAGCTGGGAGCCGCCACTGGCCGAACTGGCCGACCGCTTGAATGACTTCGACTCAAACTCGGACAAGCTGATTCTGCCGCTGGACTGGAGCGACACGGGCGTTCGTCAACCCTCGCTTGCCCACCTGGATGAATGGCGCCGCTTTGCAGCGACGCTCGCCGGCTGGCAGGTGCTTCTACTTGAGAAGTCTACATGAAGCCCGTGTTCGCCGTGGTTGGCCACCCAAACAAGGGCAAGTCTTCGATTGTCAGCACCATTGCCCAGAACGATGACATTGCCATTTCACCGCGCAGCGGCACCACGCGTGACACCCAGCGCTACGACATTTCAATTGGCGAGGCGGGTTACACGCTGGTGGATACACCGGGGTTCCAGCGTCCGTCCAGAGCGTTGGCCTGGTTGCAGGAACATGCCCCGTCGGCGGACAGGCGCTACGACGCGGTCAGGCAATTCATTGCCGATCCAGAGTGCCGGCAGCAATTTCCGGAAGAGGTCATGTTGCTCGAGCCGATCATGGAAGGTGCGGCCATACTCTATGTCGTCGATGGCTCGCGCCCTTACGGCGCCGAATACGAAGCCGAGATGGAAATACTGCGCTGGACAGGGCAGGCCAGCATGGCGCTGATCAACCCAATCGAGAACGAAGATCATGTGCAGGGCTGGCAACAGGCGCTGGGCCAGTATTTCAAGATCGTGCGCGTGTTCAACGCCATGCAGGCTGACTTCGAGAAGGTCGTGGCGATACTTGAAGCCTTCTCTCACATCCGTGAGGAATGGCAATCGACACTGGCGGACATCGTCAATGAGTACCGCAAGCAACGCGCCACGCAGTTGCAGGGGTCGGCCAGCCTGTTGGAGGAGTCGTTAACCCGGCTTTGCACCTACCAGGTGTCGCAGAAAGTGCTCAGCAAATCCCAGGCCGAGGGTTTGCAAGGCGTGCTGGAGAACCAGTATTTCAACGACATGCGCAAGATCGAACGTCAACATCACGAGGCACTGAAGCGCCTTTATCGGTATCACCACCTGGAAAGCACGATCGACGAGCTGCCGCTGGAAGACAACCTGTTCGATACCGAGCAGTGGATCATGTGGGGGCTAAATCGCAAACAGCTTACCGTGGCCGCCACGCTGGCAGGTGCGACCACGGGAGCGGTGGTAGACGCGGCACTGGCTGGCAGTAGTTTTATGCTGGGCGCCCTGGGCGGCGGTCTGCTGGGCGCTGGCAGCGCCTGGCTTGGCGCCGAGCGCATATCCAGTTTCCGTGTGCAGGGATTACCGCTCGGCGGCTATGAAGCGCACCAGGGCCCTGTCCAGAACCGCAACTTCCCTTACGTGGTGCTCGGGCGTTTTCTCTACCTGGCTGACTCGCTGCGCCATCGCACCCATGCACACCGGGATAAACTTCAGATTAGCGAAGGTGATTTGTCCGCGCGCATCAAGCAACTCGACAGCGAGCAACAGGCCGGGCTGCACCGCGCGCTGGACCGATTGCGCCAGCAGAAAACGACGCAGGAACTGGGGCAGCACCTGTACGCATTAATCGCCACGGATGCTTAGGAATTATGGTGGAATTATGGTGACAGTTAACTTATCTCTCAATTAAGTTAACTGTCACCATATTTCCTGCTTTGCGTGCTCTTAAGGGCAGCTTATATTGTTATGTTTTCGATTTCTGGTATGCTCTTAAGGTCAATTTAACCAATTTAAGTAGCCCTTAAGAGCAGATGAGTGCCAAAAATACATTAACACAAGCTCCGCCCTACCCGGTCGAAAAAGCGATTAAGCGCCTGGGCGCAAATCTGCGCACGGCGCGGCTCCGTCGCAATCTGACCATCAAGGATGTGGCACAGAAAATAGGAACCGGTCCCCGTGCTGTTTCTGATGCTGAGCAAGGGAAGATTACCACTGCCGTAGCCGTCTATACTGCCCTTCTTTGGGTCTATGATCTCCTGGAGCCGATGGAGGAGTTGGCCGATCCAGCGGCGGACGATGAGGGACTGGCTATGACCTGGTGGCGCGAACGGGCAAGTACGGAAAAATCAAAGGAACTGGACAGTGATTTCTGAGTGCTTCGTTTATATCGCGCTACCTGGCGAAACGGAATTTGTCACGGCAGGGCGTTTCCAGCGCAATATCGATCGTCACGGTATTGCGACGGGTCGTTTCGTGTACGGCAAGAGTTACCTCGCCCGGGAAGACGCGGTTCCGATAGACCCAATCGAACTCAAGCTCACAACCAAAACGTATGAGACAAGATTGCTCAAGGGAATCTTTGGCGCACTTCGTGATGCGAGCCCTGACCATTGGGGCCGACGAATTATCGAGCGACACTTCGGCTCGCCTGGCCCTGATGAGCTTGACTACCTGCTTCACTCGCCGGACGACCGTGCGGGTGCTCTCAGTTTTGGGCTTAATCAGGAACCGCCGGCGCCGAAAAGAATATTTAACCGCACGATGGAGCTTGAAAAGCTCCAGTCATTCGCAGATGCGATCATAAGAGATGAAGAATTGCCGCGGGAACCGGATGTCCAACAGGCACAGGAGCTTATGGCCGGAGGAAGCGATCAGTATCATCGACGAGATGGAGCAGGATATTAGAAGTCGCTGGTATGAAATAGCCTGCCGTGAAGGCGTCTCTGAAAAGGACAGCGAGACGATCAGCCCCGCATTTGCTTATGAAGGATTTCGGTTACCGATCGGAACAGCACCTGGCGAATCAGGGTGACAGTTTACTCATTTCCAGTTGCCTTGAATGTCAGATTGAGCAAAAGGGCCTGGCGGAAATACAATTCCGGACAATTCCGGGGCGCCATTCCTTGAACGATCACCACCGACCCGTCGCCGGGGTCCTGTTTTGCACCGGTGCGCTGCTGCTGTTCGCGATCCAGGACTCGCTCATCAAGCAGCTTTCGCAGCGTTACCCGGTGCTCGAGGTGCTGACCCTGCGCTCGTTCATCGTGCTGTTGTTGCTGGTGGCGCTCGCGGTCGCGCTCTACGGACGCGGCGTGCTCATCGGTCGGCAGCACCGCCTGATGATGCTGCGCGGGGTGCTCGCGTTCTTCGCTTTCACCAGTTATTACATGGCGCTGAAAACGGTTCCGCTCGCCGACGCAGGCTCGGTTTACATGACCGCGCCGCTGTTCGTGACCCTATTGTCGAGCCTGCTGTTGGGGGAGCGGGTCGGCGTGCACCGCTGGATTTCGGTGACGGTCGGTTTTTGCGCGGTGCTGATCATTTTGAACCCCGGCTCGTCGTTGTTTCGTATCGAGGCGGCGATTCCGCTGTTCAGTGCGCTCTGCTACGCGACGATTCCGATCATCAACCGCCGCATCGGCCTGTCGGAGCACGCGATGACGATGGGAATTTACACCACCACTGTATTTCTCGCGCTGGTCTCGCTGCTGTCGCTCACGGTGAATTTACTGCCGGCGCCCGCGCCCGGCAACGGGATCGTGGACGGCCTGTTTCAGCCCTGGTCGCCGATGACAGCGTCCGACCTCGGCCTCGCCCTGGTCGCGGGTGTGGTGTTCTCGGGCGCGCTATTGTCGATTACCCAGGCCTATCGCATCGCCATTGTCAGCACCATCGCGCCGTTCGAATACTCCTACCTGTTATGGGTAACGTTGCTCGGCTATCTCCTGTTCGGTGACGTCCCCGGCCCGAGGACCGTATTCGGCGCCGCGCTGGTAGTGCTCAGCGGCCTCTACATCCTCTACCGCGAAAAGCGCAACCGCCCCAAAACCTGAACCACAGTCGTCCCCGCCTGCTCCGTGCACGGTGTTGCGTTTATACTTTCCATTTCTCACGCCCCCAACACTGCCTGGAGTTTTTGCAGAACGTCCGGGGCCTGACCCCGGTTGTCGGTATGTCACTCGCTGAGTAATGCGGCCGCAAGTTCGGCAAACCCGTATCCGCCGGGTTGAGCGGTCACATACATCGGGGGGGAGTCAAGCTCGTCGATATAAGGCAGCACGTTGGCGACACCGACGGTTTGGCGAAAACTGGAAAACATGGCGTCATCATTGGGTGAGTCACCGCTGAAAATCGCATCGGCGTTGTCGAAACCCCGGGCCGTCATCCACAGGCCGGCGGTCGATGCCTTGTTGTAGGCGCCACGCCAGACATTGATGTGTATTGAACTGATCTTCGCTACCATCCCTGCGTCCCGACAATATTGTGCGATGGTAAACGCATCTTCTCGATCGACCCTGCGGTCCTGGTTTATGTCGAAAGCGATGTCGGTTGTGCGAAAAGCCTGGTCGGCCGTTTGATGGGCAAAAGGGAATTTTTTTAGCACTTCGCCCTGCAGTTGTTGCAATGTTTGCCAATTGGCGGCTCGCACTGACTCTTCCAGTGCATAGGTGTAAGACAATCTGCCGTCTGCATCGCGGTCGATGTAAAAAGACCCGTTTTCTCCAATGATGGAATCGATGGGCCAGGTGCGAATCATGCAATCGCACCAGCCGGCGCTGGCGCCGGTGACGGGAACCACGCGAATGCCAGCGCGCTGTAGTTTCGCCAGCGCGCTGAATGTTTCTTCCGGCAGTCGTCCTTGCCAGGTTAATGTCTCATCGACATCGGTGAAGACGATTTTCGGCTGACCGGGAAAAGCTTTGGGGAGTGGATCGGGTTTCAAATGGATATCTCGAGCATGACGGGCTGATGGTCTGACAGGTTTGTGTCGGTATCCACACTGATATTGAGCTGCAGCGTTTGAAGCTCGGGGCTTAGCCAGAAAAAATCGCGGCAATGTCCGCCCTGTGGCCATTGGGCAGCATCAAAAATGCCGCAGGTGGGTGGATGCGCCTCATCGCGGTTGCTCAATTTCCAGGCATCCGCCCAGTTCATATCAAGCTGATATCGATACTGGGGCGTTTCAGGCGTGAAGTTGAAATCGCCACACAGCATTCGCGCCGTTGCCGGGAATCCTGCCTGGTAGGTTCCGCTGCCAACTCGCCTGGGCTCACGCTGATGCGCGGTTCGCTCCTGTTCGAGGCGGTTTAGATGTTCCACCTGTTGTTGATTTTCGGTGTCATCGTGATAGGCAAGATGGGTGTTGAGAACGCTGATCGGTCCCCTCGTTGAATCCACTACGGTCTCAACGGCGATTCGTGGCATCTGTGGTTTTCCGGGCGTCGCCGGGCTCGGTAACGGGTGAACCCTGATATCAAGCAGCCCTGATTTGACCAGGCTGATGTTGCCAAACTCCTGTCGGTGGTCGTTCTCGCCATCCGCTGCTGGCCAGCTGAAGCCGCTGCCCCAGATAGCCTGGTGCTCCCTGAAAAATTGCCGGGTCATAAGCAAATGATCGGATTGATCAGGCCTGCAATACTCGGGCATGTTTCTGGCCAGTTCCTGCAGGCAGATGACATCGAAATCACCGAGTGACTTGATGTGCTGCAGGTTGCGCGATAAATCTGTGCTGCCGTCACTCGATTTACCGTATTGCACGTTCCACGAAAGAATGCGCATTTACTTGATGCCGGCATGCATGAATGACTGGATGAATTTACGCTGGAAGACGAGAAATAAAATCAGCAGCGGGCCGATCGCGATTAAAGTCCCTGCCGATATCACCGACCAGTCGACACCCGATTCCGGTGCGCCAAATATCGCCATGCCAACGGTTAACGGCCGGCTCGCCTCCGTGTTGGTGACCACCAGCGGCCACAGGAAGTTGTTCCAGTGATAGCTGACGGATACCAGGCTGAAGGCGAGGTAAGTCGGAAACGCGAGGGGTACAAACACCTTCCAGATAATGCCCAGGCCCGAAAGGCCTTCGACGCGGGCGGCATCTTCGAGTTCCTGTGGCACGGTTTTAAATGTCTGCCGCAACAGGAATATGCCGAAAGCGCTGGCGAGATAGGGCAGTCCGACACCCAGGTGTGTGTCGACCAGGTTCAGGCCGGTCAGGGTCTGGTAGTTTTCTACAATCAATACTTCCGGCATCACCATGAGCTGGGTGAGCACCAGCGCAAACGCAAACCCGCGGCCGAGAAACTCTTCGCGCGCCAGTGCGTAACCGGCCAGCGTGCAAACCACCAGCTGCGAGAACAGGATGATGGTGGTGATAATGACGGTGTTGAGCATGTACCTGAAGAAGGGTGCCTGGTCCCAGGCGGATACGAAATTCTCCATGGTCAGCGGTGCAAACAATGCGAACTTCGTCGCGAATTCGGGCGGATGGAAGGCGGCCCAGAAGGCATAGAGCAACGGCAGCACCCAGAGGATCGCGAGCACATAGGCTGAAAATTTGGAAACTCGTTGAAACCAGATTGAATCCATTTGCGTTACCGGTAGTGAATTCTGCGGTCGATGAACAACATCTGCACCAGTGCCACAATCGCGAGCGTCACCAGCATCACCACGGTCAGCGTGGCCGCGTAATAGCTGTCGAGAAAGCTGAAAGCGGTTTCGTAGATGTAATACAGCAACAAATTACTGGCGTTGTTCGGCCCGCCCTTGGTGAGAATAAACAGGTGGTCGACCAGCTTGAAGGCGTTCAGTAAGGCGTTGATGAGGACAAACAGGGTCGTCGGCATCAACAGTGGAAAGGTGATCTTGCGGAACATGCGCCAGGCGCTGGCACCCTCGACCTTTGCCGCGTCGAATAACTCGGGGCTCAGGGTTTGCAGGGCGGCGAGGTAAAAAATCATGAAGAACCCGGCTTCTTTCCACACCGTCATGATCATCAGGCTCGACAGGGCGATATCCGGATCACCCAGCCAGTTAGGGCCGGTGATGCCGATCAGTGCAAGCAATTGATTGAATAAACCGATGTTCGGGCTGTAAAAGAATAACCAGATGTTGGCGACCGTGATCATCGGCAGGATGGTCGGTGTAAAGAATGCCAGCCGTAGCAGACCGGTAAAACGAATCTTGCTGTTTACCCACAATGCCATCGCAATCGCGAGTGCAATGGAGGTTGGAACAGTGCCCAGGGCATACCAGAAATTATTTTCGATGACGCGCCAGAAAACGGGGTCGTCCAACAGAATTTCATAATTCTCAAGCCCGACAAATTTGGCGGGTGCGGCATCGGAACGGGCCCAGGTGACACTGCGCCAGAACGACTTGAGAGTCGGCCAATGGGTAAATGCAATCAGCAACGAAAGCGCTGGCAGCAACAGCAGCCAGGCTTTCAGGTTGAAACGCTTCAGCATGATGGGTTCGGAAAATCGGGGCCGGCAGAACCGGCCCCAGGGTTTTACTGGTAGCGACGCAGCGCTGATTTGGCCTGTTTCTGAGCATCTGTCATCGCATCTTTTGCGGACATTTGCCCCGTCAGTGCCGCCTGGATGGCATCATCGAGGAATTTGCGCACGCGACCTGCTTCGTGAGTGGATAACTCCGCGGTGGCATGTGTCAATTGATCACGCGCAACAGCCGCGGGTGGAAATTCTTTGACATAGGCTTTCAACGTATCAGTTTCATAGGCTCTCGGACCAACACCCATGTAACCGGTTGCTTTGGACCAGTGCGCTGCCTGCTCTGGAGATGTCATGAACTTCACCAGTTTCAGTGAGGCTGCTTTTTCTTCTGCTGAGGACTTCTTGAAGATGTAAAAGTTACCACCACCGGTTGGCGATCCGAGTTCGGTGTTGCCCGGCAATTTGGCCACGCCAAAATCAAAGCTGGCCTTGTTTTTGACCGTGGTCAGGTTGCCGGTCGAATGCCACATGATGGCCGTCTTGCCATCCAGAAAGTTCTGCCGCAAGGTGCCCCACTCGATGACACCGCTGGGCATGATGGCGTGTTTGTTGCCGAGATCATGCCAGTATTCCAGTGCGGCGATTACGCCGGGGTTGTCGAAGTAGGTTTCGGTGCCTGCCTGGTTCATCAGCACTTCGCTGTTCTGTTTGGTCAATGCACCAAACATCCAGTAAGGGTAACCGGTCGACGGAATCATCGCGCCCCATTGCTCGACATTGCCGCTACCATCCTTCTTCACCAGCTTCTTGCCCATCTCGGCAAACTCTTCCCAGGTAGTCGGTGGCTTTTCAGGATCGAGTCCGGCCGCACGGAACATGTCCTTGTTGTAGTACATGACAATGGTCGAGCGCTGGAAAGGAACGCCCCAGGTTTTACCATCGGCCTTGCCGTTTTCCATCAGCGCGGGGTAGAAGCTGCCTAACCACTTGCGTTCCGCATCGGTGCTGACGAGGTCATCGAACGCCACAATCGCATCGAGGTTACGTAATGCGTGAACGTCGATTGAAAACATGACCGAAAGCTGTGCCGGCTTGCCGCTTTGCAGTGCCGCAAGCGCTTTAACGCGTGCGTCATTGTAGTTACCGGCATAAATGGCATTGACGTTAATGCCCGGGTTCTGTGATTCAAAATTCTCGACCATGCCGTCGACAATTTTGGTCAGGGAACCGCCGACGGCGACCGGGTAATACATGGTTAAATCGGTGTCGGCACTGGCGAGAGTGCTGACCCCGAGAATTGAAGCCATACCGGCGGTTGCCAGGTATTTGGTGAATTTGTTCATGGCTTGTGTCTCCTCATTATGGACTGTATGTGGCCTTGATTGCCTTTATTGGCTTACCGGGAAATGGTGTTCGTGTTCTGGACGCCAGTTAACCGATATTGCTTGTTGGGCTGCAAAGAGCGCATGCCCGGGATAACGTATTTTGATAATTTCTGCCCTGTCTTCCGCTTCACCGATTTCTGCCAACACAACGGTGTCGGCGCCGTGATAATCGCAGCTGATAACCCGCGCTGGGCGGCCTTCGTCGGCAATTGCAATATGCTCCGGGCGCACACCCAGGCGCTCGTTGGCTAAATGCATAATATTCATCGGAGGGCTGCCGATGAACTGGGCGGTAAACACGGTTTTTGGCTTGTTGTACAGGCCTTCGGGAACGTCAACCTGTTCGATCTTGCCATCGTTCATCAGCACGATCCGGTCAGCCATGCTCATGGCCTCCACCTGATCGTGCGTTACATAAATGACCGACATGCCGAGCCGTTGCTGCAGGCTGCGAATTTCGGAGCGCATTTCGTTACGCAGCTTGGCATCGAGATTGGATAATGGCTCGTCCATCAGGCAAAGTTTGGCCTCGGCGACAATGGCTCTTGCCAGCGCGACTCGCTGGCATTGCCCGCCCGAGAGCTGGCCGGGCTTCTTTTGCAGGTGCTCGCTTAAACCTACCAGTTCAACCACCGAGTCGAGACGCCGCTGTTGCTCGTCTTTGGCCACCTTTCTGGCCTGCAAGCCGAACAGGATATTGTCGATCACTTTTAAATGCGGAAACAGCGCATAGGACTGGAACACCATGGCGAGTTTGCGTTGCCCTGGCGTCATCTGCGTTATGTCTTTACCTTCAAGTTCTATGCTGCCGGCATCCGGGATTTCCAGGCCAGCGATCATTTTCAAAGAGGTAGACTTGCCGCAACCCGAAGGGCCGAGCAGTGCCACGAACTCGCCTTCATTGACGTGAAAGCATAAATCGTCAACCACCGTGATGTCGCCATAACGACGCGTAAGTCCTTCGACCTTTAACATGCGATTAGCCCGCATCGCTCACCAGGATGGCGGGCCCTCGCTTGTTCTTTGAATTCGCAAGGAATTTTCTTCAGTCGGAAATACGCACTGTTATTCCGCTCCTTCAGAAAATCCCTTGCGAATCCAAAGCCCTGCGCGATGATGTGCAGGGATGCACGAATGCGGTGTAGGCAGGAGCCGAGAACCGTCATCCCGCCCCCTGGTGAGCGATGCGGGCTAGCCCCGGTACAGGTCCGACTTCAAACATTTCGATGTCTCGCTGCTGGCAGATTTGCCTGATCGGTTCAGAGATATGATCCATCACCAGGAAATCGATATCGGCTAACTCGCCGGTGATAACAGGGGCATAGCGATCGAGCTTGGTATGATCGACCACAAGCACGCTTGCCTCGCTGTTCTCGATAATAATTCGGGAGATATTCGACTCCTCGGGTGTGAAGTCGAGTAACTGGCCTTTCTGGTTCATGCCGCCTACGCCAAAAACACCATACTGGATATTGAACTTGCTCATGAATTCGGTGGTGTCAAAGCCCATCGTGTCCTGGTCATTGGCCCGGACTCTGCCGCCTGCCAGATAAGTCTGGATGTTCGGGTTGTTACACAGCGTCAACGCGACATTGATGTTGTTGGTCACTACCGTCAGGCCGGGATGATCGATCAGGGCCTGCGCAACCTGCTGCGGCGTGGTGCCGATGCCGAGGAAAATGGTGGTGTTTTCAAGGAACAACTCGACCGCTTTGCGCGCAATCCGCTGTTTCGAAGACAGGTTGAGAACGGTTCGATTATCGAAAGAAAGATTGTGATTGTCACTTGGCAGACGGATGCCGCCATGAACCCGACGCACCAATCCCATTTCACTCAATTCATTGAGATCCTTGCGGATGGTTTGTACCGTAACGTTGAAAGCGGCCGTGATCTCGGCGCTCGAAAGCACGCCATTCGTCTCATGAAGGCGATCCATTATCTGTTTCTGGCGAGACGACAGGTTCATTTTCGGTTACTCGATCTGCCTAATTATTGAGTGCAACCGAACCATTGGTTTTTGTATTATTGACGGCTATAAGGTTCGTTAGAAATCAATATAACCTTCGAGTGAACTAATTGTCTAGAAATTTATTCGCTAAACGAAAGTATCTTGGGATTAAATGAATTGTTGAATCAAAACGCTGCCCGCATTCGAGTTCAGAGCGGCTGGCTTCGCCCTCGGCGCGGAGTTGCACGAACCGTTTCTCGTCTTTGGACGTTACCGCGGTAACGTCATTGGTTGGGTCGTCGTCTTCTCGTGTAATCTATGATGCAAAACTTCAAAAGAGGGTGATCAGGCAGGCGGCTTCAGGTAATAGGCGAAATAATTCTCATAAAGTCTATAAATAGGGGCAAATACACCGGCATTTTAGATTGAATATTATGCATATTATTTATATAAGTAATTGATTTATAAGAATTGTAATCCGGCATAAAAACCGGCATTATTAGCGGCACTATGAAAATTGCAGCAATGGAACCCATGATGCCCCGTGCCGAGGCTACTGCGTTAGATGATTTGGCTTTTGATCTTGTTGCCAGGGCAAACCATCTGGCGGGCCAGATTCAACCGGGTGTGCGCGAAGGTATTGGCGATCTGGTGAGATCGATGAATTGCTATTATTCAAACCTCATTGAAGGGCATGATACTCACCCACGAGACATTGACGCCGCCCTTGAAGAGCATTATTCAGATGATGAGGGTAAGCGTAGTCTACAGCGCGAAGCCCGGGCACATATTGAAGTGCAACGCTTAATCGATCGTGGCTGTGATCCCGATGAGTCACCCGCATCATTAAAATATATTCAATGGCTACATCGGGAATTTTGTGAGCGACTACCGGAAGAAATGTTATGGGTGGAAAATCCAGAAACCGGGGGAAGAACCCGGATAATTCCAGGCGAATTTCGTGATGGAGAGGTGGAGATTGGCCCTCATGTACCGCCTCCAGCAAAGGTATTGACCAGATTTCTTGAAAGATTTGAAGAAGTTTATGATTTTGATCGCTTGCCGAAATCAAAAGCAATTATTGCTATAGCTGCATCACATCACCGGTTTTTATGGATACATCCTTTTCTTGATGGTAATGGGCGTGTAGCCAGGTTAATGGCTCATTCAATGATGTTACGTAGTGCGGCAGGTTGTAGTATCTGGTCTGTGTCCCGTGGGCTGGCGCGTAACTCGGTTGAATATAAATCCAGGCTAATGGAGGCTGACTCGGCTCGTGAAGGCGATTTAGATGGCAGGGGAGCATTGTCAGCAAGTGCTCTTGAACGATTCTGCGATTTTTTCTTGAGCACTGCTATTGATCAAGTTGAATTCATGGAGGAATTATTGCAGCCAGGTGAGCTCTTACGTCGAATGAAACTCTATGTCGATGACGAAGTCTCTGCAAACCGGTTGCCGCCTCGGTCAATGTTGCTTTTAAGAGAGGCATTTATTGCTGGCGAACTGGAGCGCGGGCGAGCGCCTGAGATAACAGGATACCAGGAGCGTAGAGGTCGAGAAATTCTATCAAAATTGCTTTCCAAAGGATTGCTTGTTTCTCAGGGGCCACGCGCGCCCGTTCGATTGGGCTTCCCGTTAGATGTAGTAGGGCGGTGGTTCCCGCAGCTATATCCGCTGAGCTAGCCCGCATTTCTCGCCAGCATCTGTGAAACCTAACCCGGAGAATTCATAAATATGCGCAAGGATCGCGCAGTATATTGATTTCACAAGGAAATATCCGAAGAAGTCTCGTATCGGTGATTACGAGCGACTGAGGATATATTTCTTGTGGAATCAATAGACAAGCGAGATTGTGCATATTTATGAATT
>JAAEPH010000057.1 GCA_024232855.1 Gammaproteobacteria bacterium | reverse complement strand
TTGAAACCACTGGGCTCCGCCCTGCGCCGGAATGACGGGGGAATGCTATTGATATTCATGTCCCCAAAACACCAATCACTCTGTCTCCCCGGTATTTCGCCAGCTACACCAAAATAAAATTAAGTTAACGGGACAGCAATGATTCTACACAACAATTGCGGCATAGCGACTGGAACTTCAATCGGCATTTAGCAGCACAATAGCGTCGTCCGACCAGTTCAGCCAAATTTCTCCCTGGTGGCTTCCACTGGACAAATGAGACTGATCCACATTCTGGGCCGATACAGCGACAGGATTCTCGACGCCATTGACGCGCACATAAAAATGACTTCTATCCCCCAGGTACGCGGTGTCGTCAATGATCCCTTGCACGGCATTGCCATTTGCCGGTTTGGCGCTGGAAATGGTGATTTTTTCCGGACGAATTGCGACCAGGGAGCTCTGGCCGGTTGAAAACGCCAAACTTCCAGGTGATGCCGTCAGATTACCCAGAGGGCCGGCATCAATCGCGACCTTGTCATCGAGAATTTCGCGCACACGGGCATCGAAGAAATTCATCGTACCGATGAAGTCTGCCACTTCCCGACTTTGTGGCGCCTCGTATAATCGGTTCGGCGTATCGATCTGCAGATACCGGCCCTCGGACATGACCGCGACACGATCAGACATGGTCAGGGCTTCTTCCTGATCATGGGTCACAAACACGAAGGTGATGCCGACCGAGCGCTGCAAGGCGCGCAGCTCGAGCTGCATCTTTTCGCGTGGTTTCTTGTCCAGTGCACCCAGTGGTTCATCGAGCAACAACACCTTGGGCCGTCTGATCAGCGCTCGCGCCAGGGCAACACGCTGACGCTCGCCACCTGAAAGTTCATGCGAGGCCCGGTCTTCGTAGCCGGGCAGCTTGATGAGATCCAGCATCTCACCGACTTTGGCATCGAACTCTGCGTGTGGAAGTTTGTCCTGGACCAGGGAATAGCCGATGTTCTGTTTCACGTTCAGGTGCGGGAAAATGGCGTAACTCTGGAACACCATATTCACCGGGCGGTGGTTTGCCGGAACCGATGACATGGCCTGACCAGACATTAGATTGCACACCAGATAAGCAATATCTGGGCAATCTTCCGGAGTTGAAATCGGTATGTTAAAGTGGCCGGACTTCGTGTGAAGGGAGAGTTGAAATGAAGTGCCTGCGGCGCAACAACAAGATTATTGATA
>JAAEPH010000056.1 GCA_024232855.1 Gammaproteobacteria bacterium | reverse complement strand
GCTTGTTGCAGCTCTGACTGCTAAATTCCCTTGCGATAGCTCTATTGTGAAGGCAGCAGGAAAGCGTAGTGCGGGAAAGCCGCATGCTGCGTTTGACGAGGGGGGCCAGGTTTCGCCTGGCCCCTACTCTACCGAGAACCTTTATTGAGTAGTCCCGCGCCGTCGATCCGGTGGTGAGAAATGCGGGGCTAGTCCTTGTGCGGCACGCGCGCCGTCGGCACTACCCGGGATGCCCCTTCGCAATGTTGATGTTGATCATCGAAAAAGATATGCGGCGAGAAAGACTCAAGGATCTTGTGCTTGGGAACGCCGCCGAGAAAAAAGGTTTCATCGATGCGCACCTTCCAGGTGCGCAGGGTGCGGATGACCCGCTCGTGAGCGGGGCTGTTGCGGGCGGTGACCAGCGCGGTACGGATGGGCGGACTGGATTGCCGGTTGCTGCTGTTGAGGTCGAATTGTAGAAATGACAGCGTCTTCAGCAGTTTTGCGAAGGGGCCTTCGGGTAACGGCTTCTGGGCGTTTTTTTGCTCGTGGTCGATAAAAGCCTCGAGCCCCTGTTGCTGGTAAATCATTTCCGACTCCTTGGAAAAAAGTACCGCATCGCCGTCGAAGGCAATTCTGATCTGTTGTAACGGATCGCTTCGGTCGCGGCTGGGGCCGTCGTAGATCAGGCCAGCCGCAACATCCGACTCCACCGCCGCCTGAACATCCTCCTCGGTCGCGGATAGAAAGAGGTCGACCTCAAAGGCATTCAGGTACTTGGCAACCGGTTCCCCACCGGTGAAGGCGGCGCGCGTAATATCGAGCTTGTGATCGTCGATCGAATTGGAAATGCGCAAACTGGTGTCTGCCGAGTTTCGAGAAATAATGACGACCTCAGTGCGGCGTACCCCGGGATCGATGTTGTTGATGGCGAGCATTGCCTCGATCAGGGCGAACCCGGTGCCGGGTTTGAGAACGTCGTTTTCATGCTCAAGCTGATACTGGCAGTAGGCCTCCAGGCCTTCATTCTCGTAGATTTCGTTCTCGAGACTGAGGTCGAACAGTGCGCGCGAGGAGACGCCTATTACCAGGTAATTGGTCAGATCATAAGACATTTAGTGACTTCAAGAGTATCTTCGAACCTCGTTTGGGGTTGTAGCTACCGCGTTTGGCGGCCGGTATCTCGAAGTTACGGTCTTCATTGAAACCGTGTTCGATAAACCAGTGCGAGGTGCGAGTCGTCAGGGTATAAAGTCGATTCACGCCCTGTTTCAGCGCCCGATCCTCTGCGATTTGCAGTAATTGGCTGGCCAACCCGGTGCGCTGATAGCCCTGGTGTACCGCCAGGCAGGCAATTTCGGCAACCTTTGCTTCTTCATCGGGAATGCAGGCGATGCAGGCGATAATCATGCCGTCTTTTTCGATAACCTGGAAATGCCTGATTTGCAGTTCCATTTGTTCGCGTGATCTGGCCACCAGTACACCGCTGTTTTCGAGCGGCTCTATGAGGCTGACGATGCCGCCGATATCCTCTATGCTGGCCGGCCTGTTACCCTCGTAAAACAGGTTCGTGATCATGGTTCCATAGCCGTCACGGGTAAACAGTTCCAGCAGCAAACCGCCATCGACCTGCTGATCGATGAGGTGGACCCGTTTGACCTGCGCCTGAATCGCCAGCTTTGCCTGGTGCAAAAGGCTTTTCAGGTCATCGCTCGTGTCCGGCTGTTGCAGCAATGCCTCGCAGTCGGCGGTCGACAGGGTAGAGGCCTGTTTTTCGCCGTTGCGCGCGCCTTCATGGATGTAAATCAGCTTGTCGGCCCTGAGCGCGCGCGCGACCTCCCCGGCCAGTTCCTCGGTCGGTAAATTGAAAACTTCGCCGGTGCGAGAGTACCCCAGGTTTGACAACAGCACCACGTGGTTGAGATCGAGCAATTCCTTTATCGCCTCGTGCCTGATATAGCGTACTTTGCCGGAATGCTGCATGTCGACGCCGTCGATGACACCGAGCGGCATGCCGGTTACAAAATTGCCGCTGGCCAGGGCTATTTCCGAACCGGACATCGGTGTATTTGGCAGGCCCGTGGAAAGTTGCGACTCTAAGTGGGTTTTGACGGCATTGATCGCCTGCACCACGTAGGGCAGCGATTCGATATCGGTAATGCGTATGTTCTGATGATAATGCGCTTCCAGGTTATTGCTGGCGAGATGGGAATCGATGCTGCTGCGGCTGCCGTGCAGAATAACAAGCTTGATACCGAGATGGTTGAGCAGCGCAATATCGTGCACCAGGCCGATGAA
This sequence comes from Gammaproteobacteria bacterium, assembly GCA_024232855.1. GTDB lineage: Bacteria > Pseudomonadota > Gammaproteobacteria. The sequence continues at coordinate 58,743 of JAAEPH010000056.1, read as the reverse complement.
TCGCTCCGAGTAAATCACCTCGTCCGAAATCATGACGACAAAGGTTTTCTTGCGATGCGCCTTTATATAAGGCGCCGCATCCCGAAACCACCGTACATGGTCCTGCGTATTGCTCATTTCTGCCGTTGTCCGCTAAACTCGAAACGCACTATATAATAATCGTTCTGGCCCGGCGACAATATATATTGTCGCCGGGTCAATAAACTAATATAGACCACACAGGGGTTTGACGATTAATACCGAAGGCCCGCCAGTCAGCAGTCACCACCTGCAGCAGCAGGAGCTCGTGATTTTTCTGTATGAGCGCTTTCGCCTGGGCCGGCATATCACCCTTTTCGTATCAGCCGTGGCGTCGTTACTGGCTTACGTGGAACTGTCGATACAGGGGCGTGAACACTGGGTGATCGGATGGTTCGCGCTCCTGTGTCTGGTCATGCTGGTGCGTGCTCGGCAGCTGCACCAGTTCCTGGCAATTCGCGACAGCGGCTATTTCCCGTATCAGCAATGGCACGATCGCTTTCTCGTCGGTGTCGTCGTGACGGGCTTGATGCTCGGATGCGGCGCCGCCTTGTTGATGCCATATATCACTACGAATATGCAGATAATTCTGCATTCGATGCTGCTGATCATGGTCGCCGGAGCGATCGCTTATCTTTCGACCTCGTTACGCGCTTACATCGGCTACATGGTCACGATCATGATGCCGGTAACCCTGTGGCTGTTCTTGCAGCAGAGTTCGGCAACCTATGCGCTCAGTTCGCTCTACCTGTTCTTCATGGTGGCCGGGTTCATCAGCGTCAAACGCATGCATGAACTGGTCAACGACGCACTTTACTATCGCTACGACAATGAAACCCTGATCGATGACCTGCAGCGCCTGCTGCAATCGGTCTCGCAGAGCAACAAGGCGCTGGAGAAAATATCGACCAGCGACGAATTGACCGGGGTTTCCAACTACCGCGCCTTCCGCGTGCAGCTGGAAGATATCTGGCGCCAGTATCGAGGCAGCCAGGAGCAGGTTTCGCTGATCAAGCTGAATATCGATTACTACCATGAGTTCAATGCCCATTACGGGCAAGAGGCAGGGGACCGTCACCTGCAACAGCTTGCCCGTCTTCTCGGCAAGCAGCTATCGCACAAGAACCAGATGGTGGCGCGCCTGCACGGCGCCGAGTTCGCGTTGCTGTTGCCGGGCCTCAGCTGCGAGGATGCGCGCGAGATCGCACTCGGAATCAGGCAGGCATTCGCACAGGATAAAATTGAACACGTCAAATCGGCCTGTGCCGACCACCTCACACTGAGCATCGGTCTCGGTAGCCAGACGGTAGCGCCGGGAAGCTACTCGCGCGAACTCCTGGTCAGGGTCGATGCCGCATTAAAGCTGGCCAAGGAACGGGGCCGGGACCGCCTCGAAGTTATGGAAGGTTAACCCGGCCGGTCCCGGGCCTTGTGATGAGCTGGTTAACCTAAAATCCTCAGTTGAATCGTAGACGACCGCAGTAGGTTCAACTGAGGATTTTAGGGTTAAAGCCCTCCGGCGATCAAAAACTCGAGCAGCGCTTTCTGCGCATGCAGGCGATTTTCCGCTTCCTGCCAGACTACCGATTGTGCGCTTTCGAGAACTTCGGTGGTGACTTCTTCTTCACGGTGTGCGGGCAGGCAATGCATGAACAGGGCGTCGTTATGGGCCTGTTGCATGACCTGCCGGTTAACCTGATAGTCGGCGAAGGTTTGCAGGCGCTGCTCCTGTTCCTGTTCCTGACCCATGCTCGCCCAGACATCCGTGACCACCAGATCCGCGCCGCGGGCGGCGTCCGACGCCGATTCATGCAGGCTGATACGATGACCGCCGCTTTGCACCAGACCGGCATCGGGTTCGTGGCCGGACGGGCAGGCGATACTGAGATCAAAACCAAAACGTATCGCGGCATTGATGTAGGAGTGGCACATATTGTTGCCGTCGCCGATCCAGGCGACGCTGGCGCCGGCGATATCGCCGCGCTGCTCGAACCAGGTCTGCATGTCGGCCAGCAACTGGCAGGGGTGTAACCGATCGCTGAGGCCGTTGATGACCGGCACGCAGGAGTGCTGCGCCAGGGTTTCGATACGATCATGCCCGAAGGTGCGTATGAGGATGCCGTCCGCCATGCTCGATATAACGCGTGCGCTGTCTTCGATGGGTTCACCGCGCCCCAGGTGACTGTCGCGCGGCGACATGAACATGGCATGCCCGCCAAGCTGGTACATTCCCGCCTCGAAGGAAACCCGGGTTCGCGTCGATGACTTTTCAAAAATCATGGCCAGCAACTTGCCGCTCAGAGGGTTGTGCGAAATTCCCTGCCCGAGTTTTTGTTTGACATCGATGGCATGTGCGATCAATGACCGGTGTTCGTCGCTGTTTAAATCCAGCACGCTTAAAAAATGACGCATAGGCATGGTGTTATTCTGTGAAGTGGTTGATACAGGCGATTAACTTATCGGCAATTTCGATGGTTTCAGTCTCGCTGATGATCAGCGGGGGTAACAGGCGGATAACCGATTCCGCGGTGACATTGATCAGCAGTCCCTGTTCCAGCGCTTGCACAACTAGACCCTGACAGGGGATATTCATCTGTATTGCCAGCAGCAAACCCAGATGACGAACTTCGGCGACACACCGTGTGTCTGCCAGCCCCTTGCGCAGAGCTTCGGCCAACTGCCTGCCGCGCAGCGCCGCGTTTTCGGCAACGCCTGATTCGATCATGCTTTGCAGTACGGTATATCCAGCGCGGCAGGCCAGGGGGTTTCCGCCAAAGGTGGAGCCGTGGTTGCCGGGTTTGATTACATCGGCGGCGTGTCCCCGGGTAACACAGGCGCCGATCGGTACGCCGTTGCCCAGCGCCTTGGCCAGGGTCATGACATCGGGCAGCACCGCCTCATGCTGACAGGCAAACATCTTGCCGCTGCGCGCCATGCCGGTTTGAATTTCGTCGAGCATCAACAACCAGCCATTTTCATCGCAGATACGCCGCAATGCGCCCAGGTAGCCCGGGTCGGGGATAACGATTCCGGCCTCTCCCTGCACCGGCTCCACCAGGATGGCGACAACATTACGGTTATTTTCCGCAATGGCTTTGAGCGAAGCGATGTCATTGTAGGGCGCACGCACGAAGCCGGAGACCAGTGGTTCGAAGCCTGCCTGAACCTTGCGGCTGCCGGTCGCGCTGAGCGTGGCCATGGTGCGTCCGTGGAACGCATGCTGCATGACGACGATCTGTGGATTCCTGATGCCTTGCCGGTGACCGTACAGGCGCGCCAGTTTGATGGCCGCCTCGTTAGCTTCTGCGCCGGAATTGGCGAAGAATACCCGATCCATGGCGGCGCTTTCACAAAGCAGGTCGGCCAGCTTTTGCTGCCAGGTAATCGAGTACAGATTAGAGGTGTGCAGTAGCGTTGCCGCCTGCTGCTGGATGGCCGCGGTCAACGCCGGGTAGTTGTGCCCCAGGCTGGTTACCGATATGCCGCAGAGCGCGTCCAGGTACTGATTGCCTTCCTTGTCCCACAGATAGCATCCGTCTCCGTGACTGAATTCGACAGGCAGGGATTGATAGGCGTGGACAATATGGTCTGACATTGGCTGGCTGCGTGAAAAAAACGCTCAAACATACAGTGATTTTCGGCGAATACAAGCCTTTCGGGAAAAAAGGCCCCGCCGTCGTTGGCTTCAGCCAACGCTTTTGCGACGCCGGGAATCTGTATGAAGTTGAAATAGTAAACCAGCTCAACCCAGGTGATGCCGACCAGCACGTGCATCCACACCCAGAATTCCAACAGATTAACCGTGCCGCTTGCGTCCAGAATAAACGTGAGCACCAACGCCAGCACGAAACCGAAGACAATCGTACCCCCGTATCGATTTAATTGGATTCATTGGTGACTCCGAATTTTAAACGTTTAGAATACGGGGCCTGATTTACAGTGTGCACCGGCCCTTTACAGGCGGCGCAGTATATGGACCTTCCCTGAGGGGTGTAACGCATTGTATGGCAAGGTTTCGGTGTGAAAAAACTACGGTTCTAGTGAGGTTTTATGTGCGGCTTATTTGGTGCTTTGAGTTTCGATGCAAGCGCGATCAGCCCTGACCACGCCACCAGGATGTCGCAGCGGGTTGCACAGCGCGGGCCCGACGACAAGGGTGAGTTTTTCGACGGGCCGGTGATGCTGGGACACCGGCGGCTGGCGATTATCGACCTGTCGCCGGCCGGGCACCAGCCGATGCAGGACGTCGCCGGACGCTATACGATCGTATTCAATGGCACCATTTACAACTACCCGGAACTGCGTGAGGTTTTGCTGGAGAAGGGTTATCGCTTCAATTCGCACAGCGATACCGAAGTCATCATAAATGCATACGCCTGTTGGGGAGACGCCTGCGTCGAGCGCCTGCACGGTATGTTTGCCTTCGCCATCTGGGACTCGGTAAAACAGAACCTGTTTCTGGCGCGCGATCGCATGGGCATCAAGCCGCTTTACTATGCGCAGTCGCAAAAGGGATTTTATTTTGCGTCGAACCCGCAGGCGCTGCTTGCCACGGGCTTGTTTGCGAGCGATATCGATGCTGTCGGATTACACCACCAGCTAAGCCTGCACGCCGTCATTCCGGCGCCGCGCACGCTCATCAAGTCGATCAGGAAGTGTCGCCCGGCGCATTACATGAATGTCGGTTCCGAAGGCAGGGTCGACGTCGAGCGTTACTGGACACTGATTGCGAAACGCCCGGCAGAGGCGATGTCAGATCAGGACTGGAACAATGCCATCCACGATGCGCTGATGCAGGCGGTGAAAAAGCGCCTGACGATAGCCGACGTCCCGGTCGGCGTGCTGTTATCGGGAGGGCTCGATTCGAGCCTGCTGGTAGCGCTGCTCGCCGAAGCCGGGCAGCGCGATATCCGCACCTACAGCATCGGCTTCGAGGATCAGCCGGAAGAACGCGGTAACGAGTTCGAGTTCTCCGATCCGGTCGCTGCGCGTTATTCCAGTGACCATCAAAAATTTCTGATTCCGAATGCCGAGGTCCTGACGCGTCTGCCGGAGGCGGTCACGGCCATGGCGGAACCCATGTTCGGTCAGGACGCAGTCGCTTTTTACCTGCTTTCCGAACAGGTCTCGAGGTCGGTCAAGGTGGTGCAGAGCGGGCAGGGCGCGGATGAGGTATTCGCCGGGTATTTCTGGTATGAGCAGATGGCGAGGGCCGAGGGCCCGGTGCTAGAGCGCTTTGCAAGCCGCTATGTCGATCGGGACCATGACGAGTTTTGCGAAACCGTGAGCGCGCAGTACCATGCCGAGGATTATACCGCCGACCTGATCGAGGAACATTTGCATACCGACGAGGCCGACAGTTTTATTGACGCGGTGCTGCGTTTTGATATCACCACGCTGATCGTGGACGATCCTGTCAAACGGGTGGACAACATGACGATGGCCTGGGGCCTGGAGGCGCGCGTACCTTTCCTCGATCATCAGCTGGTAGAACTGGCGGCTTCCTGCCCCGTGGAATTGAAGCTGAAGCACCACGGCAAGGGCGTACTCAAGGAAATCGCGCGCGGCCGCATTCCCGACGCGGTAATAGACCGGCCCAAAGGTTATTTCCCGATGCCGGCGTTAAAATTCGTGCGCGGCGATTTTTATCAATTCATGGCGGATACGCTCAACAGTCAGCGCAGTCTCGAGCGGGGCCTGTTCAATCGCAGCTACATCGATCGCCTGCTGTCCGAACCGGAGCAGCATTTTACACGGCTCAACGGCAGCAAGCTCTGGCATAGCGCTCTGCTCGAGTACTGGTTGCAGCAGCATATCGATAGCTGAGCGGGACTGGAGCCGCCGTGATTTACACATTGCCTGAGCTGGTATTTCGAAGGTGGCTGATTTCAACATAAACGTGCTTTCAATATTGAAAAAAATGGTTATGATAATACCTTAGTATTTTACTTGGTTATTTTTTGAGGTAATGAATGGACGTCCTGGACCGTATTAAACAGCAAGTCGAAACCTATCCCGTCATCATTTACATGAAGGGTACCCCGCAGTTGCCGCAATGTGGCTTTTCCAGCCGTACTGCTGAAGCACTGAAATCCCTGGGTATCGAGTTTGCTTATGTCAACGTATTGGCCGACCCTGAAATTTTTCAAAACCTGCCGCGCTTCGCCGACTGGCCAACTTTCCCCCAGGTGTACGTCGATGGGGAATTGATCGGCGGTTGCGATATTACGCTGGAAATGCACGATTCCGGCGACCTCGAAAAAATAACCACGGCCGCCCTCGAAAAAGCCAGCTAACCCCGAACCCCGGACCCCCGGGGACAGACTTCAGTCTGTCCCCATCGAAGCACGGACCGGACACTCCAGCTACAAGCGTTTTCAGGCCTTTGTAAGTGTTGCCTTCGACGGCGCCCGCGCCTTAAAAGTGTTCTCGCCTTACCTATCGAGGCTTCGATTTTTTGGGGCGGTGTTTGTTCAGGTGGCCGCGCCGGTGATGGGATAATTGGTGAGCCTATTGGTGGATCGGTGCGCTCGCCTGGTGAGCATGGGCGACGATTTCGGCAACCGTGGGCACCGGATCTAATTCGTGGCCATGCCAGACACCGATGGAAATACCCAGCGTTTTGCCCTGGTCGGTGGTTTGCCTGGTGTGACGCCTGATGTTTTCGATGAGGCGATCAAACAGTTCGATACTGAATGCCTGCGGATCCTGATAATGTACTGAAACCGCGAAGGTGCTCATGCTGTACCTCGAGACCATGTCCATCGGGCGCAGCGAAAGTTGAAGGGAGTTGGCGATGGTCTTGAGGGTCCCGGGACGCAGCTCGTTGTCCCCCGCGCTCACCTCGATCAGGGCGAAGCCAAATCCGCCGCCGCGCGTATTACAATGTTCAATCATCGATTCGATATGCGCTTCGAGCTGGGCACGATTAGGCAGATTGGTTTCCGAATCCTGCAGGCTATTCTGCTTCATTTTGAGGAACTGGTTACTCAGGTGACGCATGCGTTCGCGTAAGCTGTTTTGCTGGAAAGCGTAGCGGCCCGCACCGAACACGCGTGCCGCGAGCTCAAACTGGCTCGCCGATTTGGAAATAAAATCATCGACGCCGCGATCGAAGGCCACGACGATGCTGGACGCGGTGTCTTCCGCGGTTAGCAGCACGATGCCGGTATAGCGATCGTTGTTTTCATCCCAGCGGCGTATCAGGTCGGTCATTTCAAGACCGTTCATGCCCGGCATCCAGAAATCCGCGAGCACCACGAGCGCGCGCCGCTGGTTGAGCAGGTAGAGCGCTTCGTCCGCCGAAGAGGCGGTGCGGATGTCCGTGTAACCCGACTTACCGAGGCCGGATTTAACCACCTCGCGACTGAACTGCAGGTCATCGACAACTATTATGGGGATATCTTCTTTGCGCAAAGCGTTGGCGGGCCGTGTGGAGTGGATTCAAGTATAGATGAATTCTATTGCCGGGGGACAGCTGATTCGTTTCTGACTTGTGCGGAGGTTTCCTGGCTAGGGCTGCACAAATCCGATTTCGTTGACGATCTTGCAAAACAGCATTGCCGTCATTTCGGCATCGTAGATCGCCGAATGCGCCTCCTCTGGATCCCATTCCATACCGGCCGATTTTATCGAGCGCGCGAGCACCGTCTGGCCGTAGGCCAGGCCCGCCAGGGTTACCGTGTCAAAGGTACTGAAGGGGTGAAACGGATTGCGCTTTATGCCGGTCCTGGCGGCCGCCGCGTTGATGAACTTGAGATCGAAGTGCGCATTGTGCCCGACCAGGATCGCCTTGTTGCAGGCGTGCTGCTTGATCGCTTCACGAACCGGTTTGAAAATTTTTGGCAATGCCTGCTTTTCATCGACTGCGAGGCGGAAGGGGTGATCGACATCGATGCCATTCACTTCCATCGATTTCGGGTCGAGGTTGGCGCCGGCAAACGGCGTTACGTGGCAGGAAACGGTGTCGCAGCAGTAAAACTGCCCCTGTTCATCGATGTCGATCAGCACCGCGGCGACCTGCAACAATGCATCGGTGGCTTCGTTGAATCCGCCGGTCTCGACATCGACGACGACGGGCAGGTAGCCGCGAAACCGCTGCGACATCGGGGTTATATTAGCCCGCATATCTCACCGATTTCCTCGGCAATTGCTCCTGCATTGCTCTACTACTGCATATCCATGTGCATATCGCGACGTAAAACGGTGAGATATGCGGGTTAGTCATCGTGGATGAGTTTCCAGTTTAATGTCTCCCCGGCGCGGAACGGGATCAAGCAGGATTCGGGGTAGGGCAAGGAGTCCGGAACAGTCCACTGAAGCCGCTGTAGCGTTACCGAATCCCGGTTTGGCGGTAGCCGGTAAAAATGGGCGCCATTGAGACTCACGAAGGATTCGAAATGGGTAAAGTCACCGAGTTCATCGAAGGCCTCGGCATAGAGTTCGAGCGCGCTGTGGGCCGAGTAAATACCGGCGCAGCCGCAGGCGGATTGCTTGGCGACGCGGCTGTGCGGCGCACTGTCGGTGCCACTGAAGAAACGCGTCTCGCCGCTGACAGCCGCCTCCACCAGGGCGCGTCGGTGATGCTCGCGTTTGACGATCGGCAGGCAGTAATGATGCGGCCGAATGCCGCCCTGGAAAATCGCGTTGCGATTGATCAAAAGGTGATGGGGCGTGATCGTGGCAGCGAGATTAACATCGCCGGCGCGCACGAAGTCGACCGCTTCCTTCGTCGTGATATGTTCAAAAACGATGCGTAGTTCGGGGTAGTCCGCACGAATACGCTGCAGGCTTTTATCGATAAAGACCTTCTCTCGATCGAATACGTCCACATCGCTCGCGGTCGATTCACCGTGCACCTGCAGCATCAGCCCGGAGTCTTGCATCGCCTCGAACACGGGCGCGAGTTTCGCCAGGTCGGTAACCCCGGCATCGGAGTTCGTGGTTGCGCCCGCGGGGTAAAGTTTGGCGCCGTGTATGCTGGTGGATTTGCTGGCGGCGCGGATATCCTCGACACTGGTGTTATCCGTCAGGTACAGGGTCATCAGCGGCTCGAAGTCACTTTCGTCGGCGAGCGCGGCCATGATACGTTTGCGATAGGCCATCGCATCGGCACAGCTGCGTACCGGTGGATTCAGATTGGGCATGATGATCGCACGCCCGAACTGGCGAGCGCTGTCGCGCACGACCGCTTCCAGGTACGGCGAGTCGCGTAAGTGCAGATGCCAGTCGTCGGGTTTGATGATGGTCAATTTATTCATCGGTACCGATTATCCGATATGAAATATTTATAGAGTTATTAATAATAATCCTAGAAAACGCAGTAGGATCACGAAAGTCTGCACAAGCGATTGATTCATTTAGCTATATGAAAAAAGTGCTTATCACCAATAAGGTGACCACGCATTTTTTCATTACGCTATCTAAATCAATCGCTTGCACATCTTTTTCGCGCCCTATTGCGTTTTCTAGGATAATAATTGCAACAGGCTATGAATTAATTTGCTGTATAATCCCGCCAATTTACAGTAAAGGCAACGCGCGTGGTAGATGAAACCGACATTGATCCGGAAGAAACCCAGGAATGGATAGAATCGCTCGATTCGGTGCTGGAACGCGAGGGTCCACAGCGTGCGCATTTTCTGCTCGAGCGCCTGATCGACAAGACGCGCCGCTCCGGCGTCTATCTGCCGTTCTCGGCGACCACCGCCTACGTCAATACCATACCGCTCCCGCAGCAGCGCCCGATCCCCGGAGATCAGGCAATCGAGCACAGTATCCGTTCGGTGATTCGCTGGAATGCCGCGGCAATGGTGGTGCACGCCAATCGCAGGTCGAGTGAACTGGGTGGCCACATTGCCAGCTTTGCCTCTGCTGCGACGCTCTACGATGTCGGATTCATGCACTTTTTCAGGGCGCCGACCGAAGATAACAAGGGCGATCTGGTTTTTTTCCAGGGCCACTCGGCGCCGGGTATCTACGCTCGCGCCTTCCTCGAAGGGCGCATTTCCGAAGAGCAGCTGAAGTCATTTCGCCAGGAGGCGCTCAACGAAAACGGCCTGTCGTCTTATCCGCATCCGTGGCTGATGCCGAATTTCTGGCAATTCCCGACGGTATCGATGGGCCTGGGCCCGATAATGGCGATCTACCAGGCGCGGTTCATGAAGTATCTCGAAAACCGTGGTATCCAGCCGCAGCAGGACCGCAAGGTGTGGGCATTCATGGGCGATGGAGAAATGGATGAACCGGAATCCCTCGGCGCGATTTCGCTGGCGGCGCGCGAAAAACTCGATAACCTGATTTTCGTCATTAACTGTAACCTGCAGCGGCTCGATGGTCCCGTACGCGGTAACGGCAAGATTATCCAGGAACTGGAGGCCGTGTTTCGCGGCGCCGGCTGGAATGTTTTAAAAGTGGTATGGGGTTCCTACTGGGACCACCTGCTCGCCAAGGATCATAATGGCGCCTTGCAGCGTCTCATGGAAGAAACCGTAGACGGCGAGTACCAGGCCTGCAAGGCGAAGGGCGGGGCATACACGCGCGAGCATTTCTTCGGCAAGTATCCCGAAACCCGCGAAATGGTCGCCGATATGTCGGACCAGGATATCTGGCGTCTGAATCGCGGCGGTCACGATCCGCACAAGGTATTTGCCGCCTATGCCGAGGCGGTCGAATACACCGGCCGGCCAACCGTTATCCTCGCCAAGACGGTCAAGGGTTATGGCATGGGTGAAGCCGGCGAGGGCCAGAACATCACGCATTCGCAAAAGAAGATGGGCGAGGATGCACTCAAGGCATTTCGCGATCGTTTCAACATCCCGATCAGCGATGACGACATTTCCGAAACACCATTTTACAGGTTTCCCGAAGACAGCGAGGAAATGAAGTACATGCGAAATAGTCGCGAGAAGCTGGGTGGTTACATGCCGGTTCGCAGCGATAGCGCGGAACCGCTGATCGTCCCCGGGCTCGAGGTGTTCGATGCCTTGTTGAAGGACAGTGGAGAACGGGAAATCTCGACCACCATGGCGTTTGTACGCATGCTTTCGAGCCTGGCGCGTGACAAGAATATCGGCAATAACATTGTTCCGATCGTGCCGGACGAGGCCAGGACTTTCGGCATGGAAGGCATGTTTCGGCAACTGGGTATTTATTCATTCAAGGGCCAGCTTTACGAGCCGATGGACTCCGACCAGGTGATGTATTATCGCGAGGATATCAAGGGACAGATTCTCGAAGAAGGCATCAACGAGGCGGGCGCGATGTCATCGTGGATTGCGGCGGGCTCGGCCTATAGCGCGCACGGCGTCAGCATGATCCCGTTTTACATTTACTATTCGATGTTCGGATTTCAGCGCATCGGAGACCTGGCCTGGGCGGCTGGCGACATGCAGGTTCGCGGCTTCCTCATGGGCGGCACCGCCGGGCGCACCACGCTCGCCGGTGAAGGTTTGCAGCATCAGGACGGCCACAGCCTGATCGTTGCCGGCACCATCCCCAACTGTATTTCCTATGACCCCAGCTTTGCCTACGAACTCGCTGTCATCATCCACAGCGGCCTCAAGCGCATGTACCAGTTGAAGGAAAACGTGTTTTATTACATCTCGCTGATGAATGAAAACTACCGTCAGCCGGCTATGCCGAAGGGTTCGGAAGAGGGTATCGTCAAGGGCATTTACTGTCTCGATGAGGGTGAGGAAAAAGGCCACAAGGTGCAACTCATGGGATCGGGTACGATTCTGCGCGAAGTGATCGAGGCCGCCGAACTCCTGAAGCAGGATTTCGAAATCAACGCCGATGTCTGGAGCGCGACCAGTATCAACGAACTGGCGCGCGAGGCAAAAGCCTGCACCCGCTGGAATCAGCTGCACCCCACCAAGAAGGCGCGCTGCAGTTACCTGGAAACCCAGTTGCAGGGCCGCAAGGGGCCAGTAATTGTCTCCACCGACTACATTCGCGCCTATGCCGAGCAGATCAGGGAATTTGTGCCATCACGCTTTGTCAGTCTCGGTACCGACGGTTTCGGTCGTAGTGATACCCGCGAAAACCTGCGTATCTTCTTCGAGGTCAATCGTTACTACATCGTAGTCGCCGCTTTGAAAGCACTCTGCGACGAGGGCGAGATTGACAGCAAGGTCGTGCAGCAGGCGATTGCCAAATACGGTATCGACCCCGAAAAGCCCAACCCGGTGACGGTTTAGGCAGAGGAGTATTTCAGTGGCAGAAAACAAGACAGTAACGCTTCCGGACGTCGGCGACTTTAACGATATCGAGATCATCGAGATCCTCGTTGCGGTGGGTGATGTGATCGAGCAGGAGCAGTCGATCATCGTGCTCGAATCCGACAAGGCGACGATGGAAATTCCGAGCCCCTTTGCCGGCAAGATCGAGTCGATCGATGTCAGTGTCGGTGACCGCCTCAACGAGGGTGACAAAATTGCAATCCTGTCTGCCGCTGGTGATTCTTCGAAAAGCGAAGCTTCGGCGCAGCAGGCAAAGCCGGTCGAATCACTGCCGGCGGCCGTCGAGGCGGCGCCACCACCGGCGAGCCCTGCTGTTCCCGAGCCTGCTACGGCGAGCTCACCGAAGAGCGATGCGGCCCCGGGGAAACCGCTGCGCCCTCATCCGGGCGCCGCTGCCGGTGATCCGGCAACCGCCAGCACCAAGATGGTCCATGCCAGTCCGTCGATTCGCAGGTATGCCCGGGAACTCGGAGTCGACCTGCAGCGGGTTATCGGTAGTGGACCCAAGGGCCGAATCGCCAAGTCCGACGTCAAGGCCTTCGTCAAGACCGCCATCTCCGGCGGCGCCACGGGTGCGGCCGCGGGCGCTGCATTCAGCATCAGCAGCATGCCTGAAATCGATCATTCCAGGTTTGGTGAAATCGAAACCGTCGCACTCGGCAGAATCAAGAAAATTTCCGGAGCTCACCTGCATCGCAGCTGGGTTACGGTGCCCCACGTCACTCAGTTCGACGAAGCCGATATCACCGAACTCGAAGCTTTCCGAAAATCCCTGGCGAAAGAGGCTGAAAAGAAAGGACTGCGTCTCACCCCGTTGATATTTCTGATGAAGGCGGTCGTCGCCGCCATGCAGGAGTACCCGATTTTCAATGCCTCGCTCGATGCCAGCGGAGAAAACCTGGTTATGAAAAAGTATTTTCATATCGGTATTGCCGTGGATACGCCGAACGGGCTGGTGGTACCGGTGGTGCGCGACGTCGATCGCAAGGGTTTGTTCGAACTGGCAGCCGAACTGGGTGAAGTTTCGATTCGCGCGCGTGACGGTAGGCTGTCACCCGGCGATATGCAGGGCGGTTGTTTTACGATTTCGAGCCTCGGTGGCATCGGGGGAACCAACTTTACGCCGATCGTCAATGCGCCCGAGGTTGCCATTCTCGGGGTGTCGCGTTCGAAAATGCAGCCGGTTTACATCGATGGTGAATTTGTAGCACGCTTGATCTTGCCGCTGGGTCTGTCATACGATCATCGTGTTATCGATGGTGCGCAGGCCGCGCGCTTTTCCAGTTTCCTGAGCCAAGTCATATCAGACATCAGAAGGGTGCTTTTATAGTTATGAGTGAAAAAAACCTGCTATTGCCGGACATCGGTGATTTTGAAAACGTCGAAGTCATCGAATTGCTGGTCTCCGTTGGCGACTCGGTGAAAGCCGAAGACGCTTTATTAACCCTGGAATCGGAAAAGGCGACCATGGACATACCTTCGCCTTTTTCCGGCACCATCAAGTCGCTAAGTGTCGCCGTCGGCGACAAAATTTCGCAGGGCGATTTACTCGGCCAGATCGAGAGCGAAGACAGCGCCGCTGTGCCGCCGCCAGAGCAACAAGCCCAGCCCGACACGGCGCAACAGCCAGCGGTTCCCGCCGGCGTTGCCGATATCACCGCTGATGTCGCGGTGCTCGGGGCGGGGCCCGGAGGTTATACCGCGGCTTTTCGAGCCGCCGACCTGGGCAAGAAGGTAGTCCTGATCGAGCGTTACGACTCGCTCGGCGGCGTCTGCCTGAATGTCGGCTGCATTCCGTCCAAGGCCCTGTTGCATACCGCGCAAATCATCAATGAAGCCGCGCATATGAAGGCCAACGGCGTCGATTTCGGCAAGCCAAAATTCGATCTCGACGGCATCAACGGTTTCAAAAGCAAGGTCGTCGGCAAGCTCACCGGCGGACTCGCGGGTCTTGCCAAACGGCGCAAGGTGACCGTGGTTCACGGGGTCGGAGAATTCGTCGACGCCAACAACATCCGCGTGGATAAAGATGGCCAGTCAACACTGGTCAAGTTCGAACATTGCATTATCGCCGCCGGATCACAGGCGACCGCGATCCCGTCATTTCCGAATGACGACGCACGCCTGATGGATTCGACCGATGCGCTCGAGTTAAAGGACGTGCCGAAAAAGCTGCTCATCGTCGGCGGCGGCATCATCGGCCTCGAAATGGCCACCGTCTACCACGCCCTGGGCTCTGAAATCACGGTTGTGGAATTCATGGATAGCCTGATACCGGGTTGCGACAAGGACCTGGTGCGGGCCCTGAACAGGATCATTTCGAAGCGCTACAAGGCGATTCTGTTGAAAACCAAGGTGTCTGCAATCAAGGCGCAGAAAAATGGCTTGAAGGTCAGCTTCGAAGGCGCCAAGGCGCCCGAACCGACCTTGTTTGACAAGGTTCTGGTTGCGGTCGGACGACGCCCCAACGGCCACCGCGTCGGCGCGGACAAGGCTGGCGTCAATGTCGATGACGCCGGTTTCATCGCAGTCGACAAACAAATGCGCACCAACGTCCCCAATATTTTCGCGATTGGCGATATCGTCGGTAACCCGATGCTGGCGCACAAGGCGACGCACGAAGCCAAGGTGGCGGCCGAGGTCATTTCCGGCATGAAGTCCACTTTCGAACCGCTGACGATACCGTCGGTCGCCTATACCGATCCCGAGGTGGCCTGGATGGGGCTGAACGAAATCGAGGCCAAGGAACAGGGAGTCGAGTACGAGAAGGGCGCCTTTCCGTGGGCGGCCAGCGGTCGTTCGCTGGGTATCGATCGCGATGAGGGTATGACCAAGGTGTTGTTCGATAAGGAAAGCATGCGCATTCTGGGCGCCGGAATTGTCGGGCCCAATGCGGGTGAATTGATCGCCGAGGCGGTTCTGGCGCTGGAGATGGGCGCCGATGCCGAAGATATAGGTTTGACTATCCATCCCCATCCGACACTGTCGGAGACATTCAACTTTGCCGCGGAAATGGCCGAGGGCACGATCACCGATCTCTATATTCCACGCAAAAAGAAATAGCGGTTAAGCGGAAGCGGCATGGCGGAGCCCGATCTGTACTACAGCAAGGCGGGTAGCGGATCTCCGCTGATCGTCATGCACGGTTTGTTCGGTTCGAGCCGGAACTGGCACTCGCAGCTGCGCCGTCTTGCGGAAAGCTACGAGGTGTTCGCCATCGATCTGCGCAATCACGGGCAGTCTTTTCATGCGGACGAAATGAGTTACGCGGCCATGGCCGAGGACGTGGCGCGCTTACTGGAGCGGTTGGGTCTGAACCATTGTCGAGTACTCGGCCACAGCATGGGTGGCAAGGTCGCGATGACGCTGGCGATTCAATATCCCGGACTGGTTTCGCGAATGGTGGTCGCCGATATCGCACCGCTTGCCTATTATCACCACTACGATGATTTGATCGAGCCGATTCTCGCTCTCGACCTCGACAGCTTCGAGTCGCGTACCCAGGTCGATCATGCCTTGCGTCCCAATATCCCCGAAGATCAGCTGCGTGCCTTTCTACTGCAAAACCTGGTGCGAGAATCAGCGTCCTGGCGCTGGCGTATCAACTGGCGGGTGATTCAGCGCGATATGGATGCGCTTACCGGCTTCGACGAATTGCCGCGGGACTGGCTCGGTAAATTGCCGACATTGTTCATTCGCGGCGCCAGTTCCGACTACATCGACGATAACGGAATCGAAGTCATCGAGCGTCATTTCGAAAACGCCAGTATCGCTACGATCGCCGCGGCGGGACACTGGTTGCACGCCGAAAAACCGCAGGAATTCAGTCAGCTGGTGCTCGATTTCATGCGACGTTAGCCCGCGGATGCTTCCCCGGTAATGTTCTCGCAGAGGCGGTAGAGTAGGGGCCAGGCGAAACCTGGCCCCTACTCTACCGAGAACCTTAGCTGAGAACCCTCAATTACCCGATGTTTGGTCATTGTCCGCGATTCAGGCGCGAATGCTTCGAGTTCCAGTAGACTTCACCGCTGCCATCCTCATGCGCCTGCCACCTGCCGAGAACAAACAACAGATCGGATAGCCGGTTGAGGTAGCGACAGGTGACCGGGTTTGACGGCTCCTGTTGATTCAAATCCACCAGTCCGCGCTCGACACGACGGCAAACGGTGCGCGCGAGCTGGATAGCGGCGACCGCATGAGTCCCGCCGGGCAGGATAAACTCTTCCAGGGCGGGGAGCCCGGCATTCAACTCGTCGACACCCTTTTCGAGAGCGCTGACATACTCTTCGCTGATGAGCTGCTTGCCTGGTTGGCACAGTTCCGCGCCGATATCGAAGAGATCGTGTTGAATCGCAAACAGTAATTGTTGCGCCGCCCCGTCTTCCAGCAGGCTTAGGACGATACCAATATGCGCGTTGAGCTCGTCGACTTCACCGAGGCAGTGCACACGCACATCGTTTTTGTCGCGCCTGCTGCCATCGGCCATGCCGGTGCCGCCCTGATCCCCGGTGCGGGTTATTACTTTGGTTAAACGATTTCCCATAATCCGAAACTCTAGTCTGCGATGAATGTGGAGTGGTTTGCCATTCCAGGTTAGCCACCGGCCTGGGACCAGAACGTTATAGTCGGAAATCCTGTTAGCGATGTCTAGCCCGCATTTGTCACCAGCAGGTCCACGACGCGGGACTACTTCAGTAAAGGTTCTCGCAGAGACGCGGAGAGCGCAGTGAGCGCCGGGGGGGCGGGGGATAAAGAAGTTATCGAAGTCTGCGTCAGAGATGCCCAGGCACACACCCTGCAAAATACCCTCCGCGCGCCCTGCGCTCTCCGCGCCTCTGCGAGAACCCCTCCAAGGAAGCGTCCGCAGCAGGAAATCGGTGAGATGTGCGGGTTAGCCCGCATACAGGCAGGATTTGCGTCGATTGCCGATCTATCGCATGATCTCATTCCCGAATCAACCTGACCGACACGCCTTGTTTAGTTTCAAATCCAGAGCCTGGCAACTGGGACTGACCTCAATTCTGTGGGGCTTCACCTTCCTGCTGAGCCTGACCTCGACGGTGTCGAACTTCGAGTACGATCTGTTTCTCCACATCGTCGCATTGCAGCCGGCGGATCGCGAGCTGGTCGCGATCCAGTCGATCCAGCATGCACCGCAGTGGATTCTGCTGCTGGTTTACGGACTGGTGCTGGCGGTTTACGTGCGTTGCTACACCCGTTCCCGCACCAACGTGATTTCGATTCTCACAGTGATCCTGATTCTGTTCGGCCTGCTAATGCTGGAAGTCATGCTCGCGGTATTTTTTCAGCGCTTCCTGCCGGTCATGTTTCCGGCACTGGTCATGCTGCTGGTTTCCATTTTTTACTGGATGATCGACCTCTACCAGGGCATGGCGATGTCAATTCTGGTCGAACGCAATGCCGTCAGCCTGGCAGATGTGCGGGCGCGTATCGAAAGCGAAGATTATCGAACTGCCCTGACCATGCTCAAGCAATGTCCCTACAGTGACGACATGCTGGAGGTCGGTTACGAGCTGGGTATGTTGCTGGAATCGGGTAAGCACTGGGCAAGTGCCCTCAACCTCTATCACTGGCTGTCGAAATACGATCCGGGGCTCGGTGATTTCGTCGCTCGCATCGAGGAGATTCACAGGAACCGGACGATTCTGCTCAAGCTGGGTAAATCGCTGCCGATCGCCGAACCCGAGTTGCCGATGATCGGCAACTATCGCCTGCTGCGCAAAATCGCCAAGGGTTCTACATCGGTCATGTACGAGGCAACCGATCAGCGCTCACACAATCGCGTCGCCCTCAAGGTGATGCGCGTACACAAGGAGGAAAAGCTGGAACGCGACCGCGCCAGGCACTGGCTGCACGAGGCGGTGATCGTATCCCAGCTGGAACACCGCAATATCGTCAAGATTCACGACGCTGAAATGCTTGGCGATAACGCTTACATCGCGATGGACTATATCTCCGGTTACTCGATGTCGTCGCGCTTACGCAGACGCGAGTACCTGACGGTTGAGGAGTGTATTCGGGTATCGAAGGATATGTTGCGCGCGCTAGCCGTGACGCACAGTCATGACGTCATTCACGGTGACACAAAGCCCGCCAATATCATGTACGATAGCAGGCGTGATACCTATATCCTGACCGACTTCGGCGCCGCCTATAGCGATTATCGACAGCAGCAGAGCGATAAGATGATTGTCGGAACGCCGGCTTACATGTCACCGGAACAACTCGAGGGCAGAAAACTGGATGGGCGTTCCGATCTGTTTTCGCTGGCGGTGACACTTTGCCATTTACTCACCGGTCACCAGCCCTTTGCCGGTGACAACCTGCCCGAGCTGAAGAAGAATATCGTCAACCACGAGCCTGACCTGAAACACCTGACGCTGCCGCCGGGACTTGTCGAGGTGATCAACAAGGCGCTGCAGAAAAAGGCCTATATGCGATTCGCCGACGCCCAGCAGATGCTGACTTCGATCGAGTTCTGTGAATCCCAGCTGCGCGGGCGCATGCAGCAGCGTTAGACCGCGGATGCTCCCGGGCAGGTTCTCGCGGAGGCGCGGACATTTACCAGGAAGGTTCTCGCGGAGGCGCAGAGGCGCGGATGCTTCCCGGACAGGTTCTCGGTAGAGTAGGGGCCAGGTTTCGCCTGGCCCCTACTCTACCGAGAACCTCTTTTAACTACCTGCTGTGACAATTGGATTGACGTTATTCGGTGTGGGCGGGTGTGGTTTCGATGTGCTTTTTACGCTCGCGCCAGGCGATCAACATGCCGCCCGCCACGATCAGGAATACGCCGGGGATCAATTGCTCGAAGGGCGCCTCGTCAAAAAACAGCCAGCCCAGAATAAAGGCGAAGGGTATGCCGAAGTACTCGAAGGGCGACAGGCTGGAGGGCCGCGCCAGCCGGTAGGCGTTGATCAGGGCCAGTACCGCGAATCCGCCAACCATGCCCGTGGACAGCAGCATCCCCCAGTCCTGTAACGATTCGACCGTCTGGTATCCGCTGGTGGCGAACAGTATCGCCAGTGACCCGAGCAGCGCCCCCGCGGAGGCGTACATGTTGATCAGGGCGGTCGGATTGTGCCCGTCGAAAAGTCGAACGCAAACGGTTGACAGGGAGTATCCGAAGGCCGCGACGACGGGAAGCAGGCTGTAGGGGGTGAAGACTTCGCTGCCGGGCGCCATGATTATCAGCACGCCCACAAAACCGACGACGACCGCCAGCCATCGCCACAGGCCGACGCTGTGCCTGAGGATCGGGATCGAAAGCATCGTTATCAGCACCGGGCTGATATAGGTCAGCGTTGTAGCCGTCGCCAGGGCCATTTTGGTTATCGACAGGTAAAAGCAGAACTGTGCGACGGCGATGAAAAGGCCGCGAAGTAAACCGAGGCGCCATTGGCGGATTTTCAACATGCGCCCGCGGGAGTGCCAGTCGTGCGACAGCAGCAGCACCAGCAGGCTTGGGATCAGGCCGAAAATATTGCGAAAACCCGCCAGCTGCTGTACCGGGTAACGCGCCCCCAGGAATTTGATGAAGACTCCCTGTAAATCGAACAACAGGATCGCGAGCAGCACGTAGGCGACGGCTCGCGCAAAGTGATTCATGAGCGTATTCCCGTGGGTTGGTGACGGCATTGCTGAATCCGCCTAATTTAGCAAATTTTTAAGGCGAGCGTAGACTCATAAGGGTAATCGTCATAGAATGCGCGTTCAAGAAGATGCTGCCCTCGCAGCGTTGACTCTTAACGAATTTATCGATGGGAGGAACCGACGGTTCAACCCAATTTTCGTGCGCGCGCATTTTTTTGAGTATGGAGATTTTGTGTCTAAACCAGCCTTATTAGCCCTGCAAGATGGAACCCTGTTTAGCGGCAGGTCAATCGGCGCCGATGGCGTAGCGGCCGGCGAAGTGGTATTCAACACGGCGATGACCGGGTACCAGGAAATTCTGACCGACCCGTCCTATTGCCAACAACTGATAACTCTGACTTACCCACATATCGGCAATACCGGTATCAACAGCGAAGACGAAGAAGCGACGCAGATTCACGCCAGCGGACTGATCATTCGCGACTTGCCCTTGCTGGCGAGTAACTGGCGCAGCCAGGGCAGCCTGCAGGATTACCTGAAAAAGCACGGAGTCGTCGCGATTTCCGATATCGATACGCGCAAACTGACCCGTCTGTTGCGCGATCAGGGTGCGCAGTCGGGCGCGATTGTCGCCGGCGACGAGATATCCGCCGATACGGCCGTCGCCGCCGCGCGCGATTTCGGCGGCCTCGCCGGATGCGATCTGGCGCAGGTGGTGAGCACGGACAAGAATTACACCTGGCAGCAATCGACCTGGTCGCTCGAGGGTGGATATCAGGACTGTTCCACAATCCATTGTCATGTCGTCGCATATGACTACGGCATCAAGAAGAATATCCTCTGCATGCTTGCCGAGCGTGGCGCTCGAGTTACCGTGGTGCCCGCCAAAACCCCGGCGGACGAGGTGCTGGCAATGAATCCGGACGGCGTGTTCCTGTCTAACGGGCCCGGCGATCCGGAACCTTGTGGTTATGCCATCGAAGCGATCGGCAGGATATTGCAGACCGATATACCGATTTTCGGTATCTGCCTGGGTCACCAGTTGCTTGCGCTCGCCAGTGGCGCGCGCTCGATGAAGATGAAGTTCGGCCACCATGGCGCAAATCACCCGGTGCAGGAGCTGGCGACTGGAGAAGTCATGATCACAAGTCAGAACCACGGTTTCGCCGTCGATGAAGACAGCCTCCCGCAGACCCTGAAGGCGACACACAGGTCCCTGTTTGATGGCAGTCTGCAGGCCGTGGAGCGAACCGACAAAGCCGCCTTCAGCTTTCAGGGACATCCCGAGGCGAGTCCAGGGCCGCATGACGTGGCGCCGATGTTCGATCGCTTTTTTGATTTGATCGCGGCGCAGCAGTCGCGCGCGGGGAGCACCTGATGCCACGCCGCCAGGATATAGATTCGGTCTTGATTATCGGCGCCGGGCCGATTGTCATCGGCCAGGCCTGCGAGTTCGACTACTCGGGCGCCCAGGCCTGCAAGGCGCTCAAGGAAGAGGGCTTTCGCGTCATTCTGATCAACTCCAATCCCGCCACCATCATGACCGATCCGGACAGCGCCGACGCGGTCTATATCGAACCGATCAACTGGCTCGTGGTCGAGAAGATTATCGAGAAGGAGCGGCCGCAGGCGCTGTTGCCGACCATGGGTGGTCAGACCGCGCTCAACTGCGCCCTCGATCTGGTGCGCGAAGGCGTCCTGGAAAAGTACGGTGTGCAGATGATCGGCGCCACGCGCGAAGCCATCGACATGGCCGAGGATCGGGAACAGTTCCGTGTAGCAATGTCCGAGATAGGCCTGAAGACCCCCAGGGCCTTTATTGCACACAGCCTCGAGGAAGCCTGGCAGGGACAATCCCAGATCGGTTTCCCGGTCATCATCCGCCCCTCTTTTACCATGGGCGGCAGTGGCGGCGGCATCGCCTACAACCGTGAAGAGTTCGATGAAATTATCCGCTGCGGTCTCGACCTGTCGCCGACCAGCGAAGTGCTCATCGAGTCCTCGGTGCTGGGCTGGAAGGAATTTGAAATGGAGGTGGTGCGCGACAGGAAGGATAACTGCATCATCATCTGCGCGATCGAAAACCTCGACCCCATGGGCGTCCATACCGGTGATTCGATTACCGTCGCGCCGGCGCAGACCCTCACCGACAAGGAATACCAGATCATGCGCAATGCCTCGCTCGCGGTATTACGCAAGATCGGCGTCGAGACCGGCGGTTCCAACGTGCAATTCGCGATCAATCCCGAAAACGGCGAAATGATCATCATCGAGATGAATCCGCGCGTGTCGCGTTCGTCGGCGCTGGCCTCCAAGGCGACCGGTTTCCCGATCGCAAAGGTAGCCGCCAAGCTGGCGGTTGGTTATACCCTGGATGAATTGCAAAACGATATTACCGGTGGAGCTACCCCGGCCTCCTTCGAGCCCAGCATCGACTACGTGGTTACCAAGGTACCGCGTTTCACTTTCGAGAAGTTCCCACAGGCCGACGATCGTTTGTCGACGCAGATGAAATCGGTGGGCGAAGTTATGGCGATCGGACGCAACTTTCAGGAGTCTTTCCAGAAGGCGCTGCGCGGGCTCGAGATTGGTGTACACGGTCTCGACGGTATCGTCGACCAGGGACAGGATGAGGAGGAGCTCGA
Source organism: Gammaproteobacteria bacterium (assembly GCA_024232855.1). Classification (GTDB taxonomy): domain Bacteria; phylum Pseudomonadota; class Gammaproteobacteria. The sequence continues at coordinate 36,227 of JAAEPH010000056.1, read as the reverse complement.
AGATCTTTATCGCACTGAACTGCGCCTGCCCGGAGCCCGCAGAATCTGGTATGTCGCCGACGCCTTTCGCTCGGGCTACAGCCTCGAGCAGATTCAGGCGCAAACCGCGATCGATCCCTGGTTCCTGGTTCAGATAGAGGAACTGGTGCAAATCGAAAGTGATCTCGCCGGCAAGCAGATGGATTCACTGTTCGCCGATGAAATCCGCTCGCTCAAGCGCAAGGGATTTTCAGACCAGCGTCTTGCCATGCTGCTCGGTACCGATGAGTTGAGTTTTGCGCAGCGCCGCCGCGCCCTCGATATCAGACCGGTTTACAAGCGTGTCGATACCTGTGCCGCGGAATTTGCCTCGAGCACGGCTTATCTCTACTCGAGCTACGACGAAGAATGCGAAGCCGAACCCAGTGACCGTGACAAGATCGTGGTGCTTGGCGGAGGACCCAATCGCATCGGCCAGGGTATCGAGTTCGATTACTGTTGCGTCCATGCGGCCCTGGCGATGCGTGAAGACGGTTATGAAACCATCATGGTCAACTGTAACCCGGAAACGGTTTCGACCGACTACGACACTTCCGATCGGCTTTACTTCGAGCCCCTGACCTACGAGGATGTGCTCGAGATAATCCACCTGGAAAAACCGAAAGGAGTCATCTTGCAATTCGGTGGGCAGACGCCGCTCAACCTGGCGCGCGCGCTGGAAGCCGCGGGCGTACCGATTATCGGCACCACGCCCGATTCCATTGATCTGGCCGAAGATCGCGAGCGTTTCCAGCAAATGATTCAGCAACTCGGTTTATTGCAACCGCCCAACCAGATCGCCTTCGATGTCGAGTCCTCCGCGGCGCTTGCCGACCAGGTCGGTTTTCCGCTGGTGGTGAGGCCTTCCTATGTGCTCGGCGGCAGGGCCATGGAGATTGTTTACGACCAGGAGGACCTCGCACGCTACATGACCGAGGCGGTCAAGGTTTCCCGAGATTCGCCGGTATTGCTGGATCGTTTTCTCGACCAGGCGGTCGAGGTCGATGTCGACGCCATTTGCGATGGTGAAAATGTGTTGATCGGCGGCTTGATGGAACACATCGAGCAGGCCGGGGTGCATTCGGGTGATTCCGCCTGTTCGTTGCCGCCATATACCTTGTCACTGGAAATGCAGCAACGTCTATGTGAGCAGGTCACGCAGATGGCGCTTGCGCTGAACGTGGTCGGCCTGATGAATACCCAGTTTGCGATCAAGGATGACGACGTTTTCATTCTTGAAGTTAATCCGCGGGCATCGCGCACCGTACCCTTTGTCTCCAAGGCGACCGGTGTGCCGCTCGCCAAGGTGGCAGCGCGCTGCATGGTCGGGCAGAGCCTGCAACAGCAGGGCCGTAGGCAGCAGGTTTCCCCGGACTTCGTATCAGTCAAGGAATCGGTTTTTCCATTTACCAAGTTTCAGGGCGTCGATCCCATTCTGGGTCCGGAAATGAAATCTACCGGCGAGGTCATGGGGATCGGACGTAGTTTTGCCGAAGCTTTTGCCCGGGCCGTGCTCGCCGCGGGAACGAAAATCCCTCGTCCCGGATCCGCTTTTCTGAGCGTGCGCGAGGCGGATAAGGTCGCCGTTGTCGAACTGGCGCGCGAACTCGATGCAAAAGGCTTTGACCTGGTCGCCACCGGCGGAACAGCACGCGCTATCCAGCAGGGGGGCGTGGCCTGTCAGCACGTCAACAAGGTCAAGGAGGGACGCCCGCATATCGTCGACATGATCAAGAACGATGAAATCGTGTTGATCGTGAATACCACCGAAGGACGCTCAGCGATTGCGGATTCTTACGCCATACGGCGCGAAGCCCTGATGCATTCGGTGAGCTACAGCACTACCATATCGGGCGGCAAGGCAATCTGTCAGGCGATGGCCCACCGCGAAGTCAACGAAGTATACTGTTTACAGGCTTTACACCAGGCGAATATACAATGAATCAAATACCGCTCACGGCTGCGGGCTCGGAAAGGCTCAAGTCGGAATTGAAAGAACTCAAGTCAGTGAAGAGACCGGCCGTCATCGAAGCCATAGCGACGGCGCGGGAGCATGGTGACCTGAAAGAAAATGCCGAGTATCACGCCGCGCGCGAGGAACAGGGATTCGTCGAAGGACGCATTGCCGAACTCGAAGCGGCCTTGTCGAACGCCCAGATTATCGATATTACCCGGATCGCCCAGAGCGATCGCGTCGTCTTTGGCTGTACCGTTGAACTGCTCAACATGGCGACCGATGACGAGGTCGCTTACCAGATCGTCGGCGATATCGAAGCCGATATCAACGAAAACCGAATCGCGATCAGTTCGCCGATTGCGCGCGCGCTGATCGGCAAGGAGGAGGGCGAAGATATCGTTGTCGAAGCGCCCAGCGGCGCCATGGAATACGCGATTACCGCGATTCACTATAAGTAGCCAGGCCCAGCAGTTTCGTAAAGCGGTCGGTTTCGGGATTGCAGCGGTAAATCACGATGACGTTGCCAATGGCTTCGACAAGGTTCGCCTGGTGATGCTCGCACAGCAATTTGGCCAGTTCTCGCTTGCCGGACTTGTCGTCGCCCGGGATGCGCAGTTTGAGCAATTCATGATGATTCAACGCCATTTCGATTTCGTTATGCAGATTCTCGCCGAGGCCCTTCTGACCGATGGTGACGACCGGCTTCAACTTAAGCCGATGGCCCTCCCCGCGTAGCCTTTTGATCTGTGCGTTACTTAGTTCCATTTCATCCATTATCGTTGCGCTGGCGGCAGCCGAAAACGCGCATGTTAGCACAGCGCAACGGTTGGTCCCGGGTCGATTGCGGGATACCCACGGGATGAGGCAAAATTCAGGCCATGTCACGTTCGAAATCTAGCAAACGCTGGTTGCAGGAACATCACCAGGACGAGTATGTGCTGAAGGCGCGCGCGCAGGGCTTTCGCTCGCGCGCGGTCTTCAAGCTCGAGGAAATCCAGCGTCGGGACCATGTTTTGAAACCGGGACAGCTGGTGCTCGACCTTGGCGCGGCGCCCGGGGGATGGAGCGAGTATGCGAGTCGCATAGTCGGTGACCGCGGCAGGATCATCGCGCTCGACCTGTTGCCGATAGAACCCATCGCTGGCGTCGAGTTCCAGCAGGGCGATTTTACCGAGCAGGAAACACTCGATCGCTTGCTGGCGATTGTCGGCGAGAGTCGATTTGATCTTGTTTTATCGGATATGGCCCCCAACTTGAGTGGAATGGACAGCGTCGACCAGCCGAAGTCAATCTACCTGGCGGAACTCGCCTTTGACCTTGCCGGAGATTTTTTGAATGCAAACGGTGTATTCGTGGTCAAAATATTTCAGGGTGCGGGTTGCGATGACCTGATTTCGTCATTTCGACGTCGATTCAAGACAGTCAAGTTACGCAAGCCCGATGCATCGAGGTCGAGATCGCGTGAAATTTATGCGATTTGTGACGGCCTTAGATAGGCCGGCACAGGGAAAATGCGCTAGTATCTGCAGATAATAGCGGTAATAATGAACCGGATAAGGCTGTAAACGAGCCAAACAGGTGTTTAATAAGTGAACGACGTAGTCAAGAATTTAGTATTGTGGGCTGTCATCGCGGTGGTGCTGCTATCCGTGTTCCACAGTTTTGGTGATCGCAGCTCCAGTGCGCAAACCCTGATTTACTCGGATTTCCTGACCCAGGTCAAGCAGGGCCAGGTACGTGAAGTCACCATCGAAGGGCAGAATATCGATGGTAAACTGGTCTCTGGATCGCCGTTTTCCACCTACAGCCCCGAAACCAATAACAGCGCCCTGATCGGTGACCTGGAGCGCGCCAACGTCGCCATCCTCGGAAAACCACCTGAGCAGCCTTCCTTGCTCGGTCACATGTTTATCAGCTGGTTCCCGTTTGTCGTACTGATCGGCCTGTGGATATTTTTCATGCGCCAGATGCAGGGCGGTGGCGGTGGCCGCGGCGCGATGTCGTTCGGTAAAAGCAAGGCGCGCCTGCTCGGCGAAGACCAGATCAACATCACCTTTAACGATGTTGCGGGTGTCGATGAAGCCAAGGAAGAGGTGGCTGAACTGGTCGAATTTTTACGCGAACCTTCCAAGTTTCAGAAACTCGGCGGTAAGATTCCGCGCGGCGTGTTGATGGTCGGTGCTCCCGGTACCGGTAAGACGCTGCTCGCCAAGGCCATTGCCGGTGAGGCAAAGGTTCCGTTTTTCACTATTTCGGGCTCCGACTTTGTCGAAATGTTCGTCGGTGTCGGTGCGTCGCGGGTGCGCGATATGTTCGATCAGGCGAAAAAACATTCGCCCTGCATCATATTCATCGACGAAATCGATGCGGTCGGGCGTCACCGCGGCGCCGGGCTCGGCGGTGGCCATGACGAGCGTGAGCAGACCCTGAACCAGCTGCTCGTCGAAATGGACGGATTCGAAGGCAACGAAGGCGTCATCGTGATTGCCGCCACCAACCGTCCCGATGTGCTCGATCCCGCCTTACTGCGTCCCGGTCGCTTCGACCGCCAGGTGGTGGTTCCGCTTCCCGACGTGCGTGGCCGTTCCCACATTCTCAAGGTGCACATGCGCAAGGTGCCGGCGGCAGAGAATGTCGACCCGATGGTCATCGCGCGAGGCACCCCCGGTTTTTCCGGCGCCGATCTGGCCAACCTGGTTAACGAGGCCGCGTTGTTTGCCGCGCGCGCCAACAAGAAACTGGTGACCATGGCCGAGTTCGAACGCGCCAAGGACAAGATCATGATGGGCGCGGAGCGCCGCTCGATGATCATGAAGGAAGACGAGAAAAAGCTGACCGCGTACCACGAAGCGGGCCATGCCATCGTCGGACGCCTGGTGCCCGATCACGACCCGGTATACAAGGTCAGCATCATTCCACGGGGGCGTGCGCTCGGGGTGACCATGTTTTTACCCGAAGACGACCGCTACAGCTATAGCAAGCAACACCTGGAAAGCCAGCTGTCGAGCCTGTTTGGCGGGCGCATCGCCGAGCAATTGATTTTTGGCGCCGAGGCGGTGACCACGGGTGCGTCTAACGACATAGAACGCGCCACCAGCATCGCGCGCAGTATGGTGACTCAGTGGGGTTTGTCGGACCGCATGGGTCCGCTATCCTACAGCGAGGAAGAGGGTGAGGTTTTCCTCGGAAAGTCTTACGGCAAGCAAAAGACCGTTTCCAACCAGACCGCGCAGGCGATCGATTCCGAGATTCGCACCATCATCGACCGTAATTATCAGCGCTCCGTCGACATCCTCAATAAGAACGAGGATAAGCTGCACCTGATGGCGGACGCGTTGATGAAGTACGAAACCATCGATGCCGGCCAGATCGATTCGATCATGCATGGCAAGGAGCCGGGTCCGCCCGACGACTGGTCGGACGATGGGCCAACGGGACCTGCTTCGAATGAGCCTTCGGGGGATGTCAGTTCCGGTGACGACCCGGATCTCGATCCGGCCAAACTGCACTAGCCCGCATTTTGATTCTGCCCTGGCAAGGCGATGTCACAGTTGACGATATCCAGCCAACTTCAGGTTATGGGGGTCATCAACACGACCCCCGATTCTTTTTCCGACGGCGGTAAATTCGACAGCATCGAAAAAGCCTTCGCCGGCGCGCGTCAAATGATTGCCGCGGGTGCCGACATCCTCGACATCGGTGGTGAATCGACGCGCCCCGGCTCGTTGCCGGTAGGTCCGCAACAGGAACTGGCACGCACCATTCCCTTGATACAGGCGATTCGGCAGGTTTCCGATATTCCGATTTCCATCGACACCAATAAGGTGGTGGTAATGCGGGCGGCGGTAGATGCCGGCGCAAACATCATCAACAGTATCTGGGCCCTGCAACTGGAAGATTCGCTGCAGGTCGCGGCGGAGCTCTCGGTTCCGGTCTGCTTGATGCACATGCAGGGTTCGCCCGAAACCATGCAGCACAAGCCGAGCTATGACGACATCGTCGGCGAGGTTCTGGGTTTCTTACGCGCCCGCATCGATGCCGCCCTCGATGCCGGCATCGCAGAACATAATATCATTATCGATCCCGGGTTTGGTTTCGGTAAAACCCTCGAGCATAATCTGATATTGTTGAAATCGCTGCCGGAATTTCGCAAGCTCGGAGCGCCCGTGCTGGTCGGCATGTCGCGCAAGGGTATGATCGGCGCGATTCTCGACAAGCCGGCGGATCAGCGTCTCTACGGCAGCCTGTCGGTGGCGGTGATGGCGGCGATGCTGGGCGCGGATATCCTGCGCGTGCACGATGTCGCGGAAACCGTTGACGCCCTGGCCATGGTCGGGGCACTGCGCGAGGTGGAAGCATGAGTCGAGAATATTTTGGAACGGACGGTATCCGCGGGCGTGTCGGACAGGCGCCGATGACGGTCGATTTCATCATGAAACTCGGCTGGGCCGCGGGTAAGGTGCTGTCACAGTCCAGTCACGGGCAGGTGGTAATCGGCAAGGATACGCGGATATCGGGATACATGTTCGAGTCGGCTCTCGAAGCCGGGCTCGCGGCCGCGGGCCTCGATGTAATGTTACTGGGACCCATGCCGACGCCGGCTATCGCTTACATTACGCAGTCACAACGCGCCAGTGCCGGTATCGTCATCAGCGCATCGCACAATCCCTACCACGACGATGGTGTCAAGTTTTTCAACGGCGATGGTTTCAAGTTACCGGATGAAACCGAGGCCGAGATCGAGGCGGTGCTCGAGCAATCGCTGGTCATGGTGGAGCCGGAGCAGATCGGCAAGGCCACCCGCATGGACGACGCCAAGGGGCGATACGTCGAGTTTTGCAAAAGCTCCATTGATTTTCATACCAGCCTGCGCGGCATGAAACTCGTCGTCGACTGCGCCAACGGGGCAACCTATCACATTGCGCCGGCCGTGTTCCGCGAACTCGGCGCCGAGGTCATCGAAGTCGGTACCAGCCCGAATGGAATGAACATCAATCATCAGGTTGGCGCCCTGCATCCCGAAAGCATGCGCACCCATGTGCTCGAAAATGGCGCGGATATGGGAATCGCTTTCGACGGTGACGGCGATCGCGTGATGATGATGGATGCACACGGCGAGGTAAAAAACGGCGATCAACTGCTTTTCATCATCGCCCGCGCCAGGCTCGCCGGTGGCCAGCTGAAAGGAGGCGTGGTTGGTACCGTGATGAGCAATCTCGGCTTTGAACACGCGTTGCAGGAAGCCGATATCCCCTTCGTGCGCGCGGCGGTCGGCGATCGCCATGTCATGGAAAAACTGGTGCAGAATGACTGGCAGCTGGGCGGGGAATCCTCGGGGCACATCATCTGCCTGGATAAAACCACCACCGGTGACGGCATCATTGCTTCGCTACAGGTACTGGATGCGCTGATCAGGAATAAACAGACGCTTACCGAAGCCTGCAGCGAGATGGTTGTTTATCCGCAGACCATGATCAATGTGCCGATCTCGAAACCCCTCGATCTGAATCGGTCCCCGCAGATACAGGATGCGCTGCAAGCGGCCGAAAAAGAGCTGGCGCAATCCGGCCGCGTGCTGTTACGCCCCTCCGGAACCGAGCCGCTGATCCGGGTCATGGTCGAGGGGCGGGACGCGAGCCAGGTGGAAGATCTGGCGGCGCGGCTGGCGAAAACCGTCACCGATGCCGCACAAGCCTGACTTCTGCCATTAAATTGCCCGATTTCACCAATTCCAGATTGATTTATTGGGCGTAGGTGAGTACTCTTTGGCGCCTTTTAAAATGACCGGTAACGAACATGCGCACTAGCCTTATCGCAGGCAACTGGAAAATGAATGGCAGCCTGCAGTCTGTCATCGATCTGGTTGAGGGCATCAAGGCCGGTGACGCCGGCAAGGCTCAACTGGCCGTTTGCCCGCCCGCCATCTATTTGATGAAGGTCGGCGGCATGCTCTCCGGGAGCGATATAGCGCTCGGTGCGCAAAACGTCTGCGACCAGCAGAGCGGCGCTTTCACGGGCGAGGTATCCGCGGCCATGCTGATGGAAAGCGGCTGTCGCTACGCGATTGTCGGGCACTCCGAGCGCCGCGCCCTGTATGGCGAATCGGATCAGCTGGTGGCGGCGCGCTACGCCATGGCGGTACAGGCCGGCCTGATACCGATCCTGTGCGTTGGTGAAACCCTCGACGAGCGTGAAAGTGGCGTTACCGAGGATGTGGTTGCGCGCCAGATCGATGCCGTGCTCGACAGTAGCGGGATTGCCAGCCTTGCGCAGGCGGTTATCGCCTACGAGCCGGTGTGGGCTATCGGTACCGGCCAGGTGGCGACACCCGAACAGGCGCAGGCGGTGCACGCTTTTATTCGCAGCCGGCTTGCGCAACTGGATAGCGATGTAGCGCAAGGTTTACAGATTTTATACGGCGGCAGCATGAACCCCGCGAATGCGGCGCAGCTGTTGTCGCAACCCGATATCGATGGTGGTCTGATCGGCGGCGCTGCGCTCGAGGCCGACGATTTTCTCGCCATCGCCCAGGCGGTTCAGGCCAGGTGAAACAGGCCAGGTGAAATAGGAAAGTATATGCAAAACATCACCAGTATTTTATTGGTTGTACAGGTCTTATTGTCGATCTCGCTGATCGTCCTCATCCTGATGCAACACGGCAAGGGCGCCGATGCCGGCGCGGCTTTCGGCAGTGGCGCCTCGGCGACCGTGTTCGGCGCGCGCGGGTCGGGTAATTTCATGACCCGGGCGACGACGGTCATCGCGATCCTGTTTTTCCTCGTGTGCCTGTCGCTGGCCTATGTAACGAGTAATCGGGCAACGCCCGACAGCGTCACCGGCAGCGTGACCGCGCAGGAAATCGAGACGGCGCCGCTGCAGCAGGAGAGCGATATGCCGCCCGTCGACGGTGGCAGCGCCGACGTGCAGGAATCAGATTTACCTCCAGCCGAGTAAGCTGGAGTCATGCCGATGTGGTGGAATTGGTAGACACGCTATCTTGAGGGGGTAGTGGCGAAAGCTGTGCCGGTTCGAGTCCGGCCATCGGCACCATATTTTGAAATTCGGCCCTTGACGGGCGGGATTTATAAGCTGCTGTTGTGCCTGAAATGGATTCCTATCCCAACCGAAATTTTATAGTTTGGATTGTAAAACAGGGTGTCCCTCGCAGATTCCTTGACACTATATAGGTGCCACAATAGACTGGCGCCACGCAGCTGAAGTACAGATTCCCGGGGGCAGATTTATCTATGTTAGGTAATCCATGTTAGGTAACTATCTACCGATCCTGATTTTCATGTTTATCACCCTCATGATGGGATCTGTTTTCATCATTCTCGGCAAATTGCTGGGCCCCTCGCGCCCCGATGCGGAAAAAAACTCTCCTTACGAGTGCGGCTTCGAAGCCTTCGAAGACAGCCGCATGAAATTTGATGTTCGCTACTACCTGGTGGCGATACTGTTCATCATTTTCGACCTCGAAATCGCCTTCCTTTTTCCCTGGGCTATCGTCCTCGATCAGATCGGGACTTTCGGCCTCGCCTCGATGGCGATATTTCTCGGTGTACTCGTAATCGGCTTTATCTTCGAGTGGAAGAAAGGAGCGCTTGAATGGGAATAGAGGGTGTATTCGAGCAGGGCATCGTCACCACCACCGCCGATAAGCTGATCAACTGGGCGCGCACCGGATCGATGTGGCCGATGACTTTCGGACTGGCCTGTTGCGCGGTGGAAATGATGCAGGCGGGCGCGGCGCGCTACGACCTGGATCGATTCGGCATCATATTCCGGCCCAGTCCGCGCCAGTCGGACGTCATGATCGTCGCCGGCACGCTGGTTAACAAGATGGCGCCGGCATTGCGCAAGGTCTATGACCAGATGGCCGAGCCGCGCTGGGTTATTTCGATGGGCTCCTGCGCCAACGGCGGCGGCTATTACCACTATTCCTACGCGGTAGTGCGCGGTTGTGATCGAGTGGTGCCGGTAGATGTTTACGTGCCGGGTTGCCCGCCGACCGCGGAAGCGCTGTTATACGGGATATTGCAGTTGCAAAACAAAATCAAACGTACCAACACCATCGCGCGCTGACATGTCGAATTCCACACAGCAACTGGCCGATGCCCTGCGCGCCGCGTTCGTGGACAAACTGGAAGCGGTAACGGTTGCATACGACGAGGTCAACGCGGATGTCTCGGCGCAAAACCTGATCGAGGTGGCCACCGGTCTGCGCGATGACGACGCCTTCCGGTTTGAACAGCTGGTCGACCTTTCCGGGGTCGACTACTCCCAGTACGGCCGTGTCGAATGGCAAACCGAGGACGCCAGTCGCGCCGGCTTCTGTCGCGGTGTCGAGGAAGGCGCGACCATGGGACGATTACAGTTTGGCGACGAACTGGAGTCACTGGTAAACCAGGGCAGACGCTTTGCCGCAGTATCCCATCTGATTTCCTATTCGTTGAACCGCCGCCTGCGGCTGCGCGTGTTTGCCGCCGATGACGATTTCCCCATCGTCCCCACCTTGACCGGCGTCTGGGCGTCAGCCGACTGGTATGAGCGCGAAGCCTTCGACCTGTTCGGCATCCTCTTCAGCGATCACCCCGATTTGCGCCGGATTCTCACCGACTACGGCTTTGTCGGGCATCCGTTCCGCAAGGATTTTCCGCTGGTGGGGAATGTTGAAATGCGTTATGACCCCGAGCGCGAGCGCGTCGTTTACGAGCCGGTTACGATCGAACCGAGGGTGCTGGTGCCGCGCGTGAAACGCGAAGACCATCGTTACCTGGCCGACGAGCCTGACGAGGCGCAAAACTGATGCCCGACATCAAGAATTACACGCTCAACTTCGGACCACAGCATCCAGCGGCCCACGGTGTCCTGCGACTGGTCCTGGAAATGGATGGCGAAGTCATCGAACGCGCAGACCCGCACATCGGTCTGCTGCATCGCGGCACCGAGAAACTAGCCGAAACCAAGCCTTACAACCAGACCATCGGCTACATGGATCGTCTCGATTACGTCTCGATGATGTGCAACGAGCACGGTTATGTACTCGCGATCGAAAAGCTGCTCGGCGTCGAAATCCCCGAACGCGCGCAATATATCCGCGTCATGTTCGATGAAATCACGCGTATCCTCAACCATCTGATGTGGATCGGCACCCATGCGCTCGATGTTGGCGCCATGACCATGTTCCTGTACGCGTTCCGCGAACGCGAAGACTTGATGGACATGTACGAGGCGGTGTCGGGCGCGCGCATGCACGCGGCCTATTATCGTCCCGGTGGTGTCGCCCGCGACCTGCCGGAGACGATGCCGCAATACCTGGAAAGCCGCTGGCGCAGCAAGAAGGAAGCCGACCGCCTCAACCAGAACCGCCAGGGCAGTCTGCTCGATTTTGCCGAGGATTTCGTGCGCCGCTTCCCGGGTTATGTCGACGAATACGAAACCCTGCTGACCGACAATCGAATCTGGAAGCAGCGCACCGTGGATATCGGCGTCGTCTCTCCGGAACGCGCCTATCAACTTGGCTTTACCGGCCCGATGCTGCGCGGTTCGGGCGTGGAATGGGATATTCGCAAGAAACAACCCTACGAAGTCTACGACCGCGTCGATTTCGATATCCCGGTGGGTACCAATGGCGACTGTTACGACCGCTACCTGGTACGCATCGAGGAAATGCGCCAGTCCAATCACATCATCAAGCAGTGCATCGACTGGCTGCGCGGCAATCCCGGCCTCGTTCTGACCGACAACCACAAGGTCGCGCCGCCGCGGCGCGAGGAAATCAAGGCCGACATGGAGGGATTGATCCATCATTTCAAACTGTTTACCGAGGGTTACACGCTGCCTCCGGGCGAGGTTTATACCGCCATCGAGCACCCCAAGGGTGAATTCGGCGTCTACCTGATCTCCGATGGCGCCAACAAGCCTTACCGGGTCAAGGTGCGCGCGCCCGGCTTCGCCCACCTGTCGAGCATGAACGAGATGGCGCAGGGCCACATGCTCGCCGACGTGGTCGCGATTATCGGTACCCAGGATATCGTATTTGGGGAGATCGACAGGTAATGCAAAGCGGATCAAAAATCGATTTGTTGAACGATCACACGCGCGCCGAGATCGACCACTGGGTGGCGCGCTTTCCCGAGGAGCGCAAGCGTTCCGCATTGCTGCAATCTCTGGTCGCGGCGCAACACCAGAACCAGGGTTTCCTGACCAACGACTTGATGGATGCGGTCGCCGAGTACCTCGGCCTGGCGCCGATCCACGTCTATGAAGTCGCCTCGTTTTATTCGATGTTCGAGACAAAGCCGGTGGCGCGCCACAACGTCGCCATCTGCACCAATATCTGCTGCATGTTGATGGGCTCGGGAAGCATAGTCGAACATGTCGAAGACAAGTTCGGCATCAAGATCGGCGAAAGCACCGAAGATGGCCGCATCTATTTAAAATGCGAGGAAGAATGCCTCGCCGCCTGTGCCGGCGGACCGATGATGCAGGTCGATCACGTTTATCATGAAAATCTGACCCCTCAAAAGGTCGATGAAATCCTCGACGCGCTGGAGTAGAAATGGCTAACGAAGTCTGTTATGCAACCCTGCAGTACGATCAACCATGGTCGATGGAAACCTATTTGAAAACAGGTGGTTACGAGGCGCTTAAAAAGGTTCTGGTGGAGGGCATGACGCCCGAGGATGTGATCGAGGAAGTCAAGGCATCGGGTCTGCGCGGCCGCGGCGGCGCCGGTTTCCCGACCGGGCTGAAGTGGAGTTTCATGCCACGCAGCGCGCCGGTGCAGAAGTACATCGTCTGCAACTCGGACGAATCGGAGCCCGGCACCTGCAAGGATCGCGATATCCTGCGTTTCAATCCGCATGCTGTGGTGGAGGGCATGGTCATTTGCGGTTACGCGATTGGCGCAACCGTCGGTTACAACTACATGCGCGGTGAATTCATGGATGAACCCGCCCAGCATTTCGAAGCGGCGGTTCGGGAAGCCTACGAGGCGGGTTACCTGGGTAAAAATATTCTCGGCAGCGGGGTCGACTTCGACCTTTACCCGGCGCTCGGCGCCGGCGCCTATATCTGCGGGGAGGAGACGGCATTGCTCGAATCGCTGGAAGGGAAAAAAGGTCAACCGCGCTACAAGCCTCCGTTCCCGGCGAATTTCGGGCTCTACGGCAAGCCGACGACGATCAACAACACCGAGTCGCTCGCCTCCACGCCTTCGATCATCCGCAATGGCGCAGAATGGTTTGCCGACCTGGGGATTCCGAATAACGGCGGGGTCAAATGCTTCTCCATGTCGGGACATTTGAACAAGCCCGGCAATTTCGAAATTTCGATGGGAACCCCGTTCAGGGATCTGCTGGAAATGGCCGGCGGCGTGCGCGACGGGCACAAGCTCAAGGCGGTGATTCCAGGCGGCTCCTCGGTGCCGGTGCTGCCGGGTGAGGTGATGATGGAATGCACCATGGATTACGACTCGATCGCCAAGGCCGGCTCGATGCTGGGGTCGGGCGCGGTCATCGTCATGGATGAAACCACCGACATGGTGCTGGCGCTGCGGCGCATCTCGCGGTTTTATTATTCCGAGTCCTGCGGGCAGTGCACACCCTGCCGCGAGGGCACCGGCTGGCTATACCGCATGCTGACTCGAATCGTCGAGGGCAAGGGCCGAACGGAAGATATCGATCTGCTCGTAGAAGTCTCGCACAAGATCGAGGGGCGCACCGTTTGCGCGCTGGGGGATGCCGCGGCGATGCCGGTGTGGAGCTTCATCAAGCATTTCCGTCATGAATTTGAATACTACGTCGAGCATAAGCGCTCGATTGTCGATAACGCAGCCTGATCGGGAAATGGGTTAGCAATGAGCGATAACATAAAAGTCACCATCAACGGTCAGGAGATCGAAACCCAGCCGGGTCGCCTGTTGATCGACGTGGCGGACGAAAACGATATTGTGATCCCGCGTTTCTGCTATCACAAGCGCCTCTCGGTTGCCGCCAGTTGCCGCATGTGCCTGGTGGAAGTCGAGCGCGCGCCGAAACCGATGCCGGCCTGCGCCACCCAGTGCATGGACGGCATGGTGGTGCAGACGCGTTCGCAAAAGGCGATCGCCGCGCAAAAGGCGACTATGGAATTCCTGTTGATCAACCACCCGCTCGATTGCCCCATTTGCGACCAGGGCGGCGAATGCGAATTGCAGGACGTGGCGATGGGTTTCGGCGATGGCGTGTCCCGCTATACCGAACAGAAGCGCGTCGTCATGGACAAGAATATCGGCCCGTTGATCGCGACCGATTTCACGCGCTGCATTCATTGCACCCGCTGCGTGCGTTTCGGCGACGAAATTGCCGGCATGCCCGAACTGGGTGCGACCGGGCGCGGCGAACACATGGAAATAGGCACCTATATCGAAAAATCGATCGTCTCCGAACTGTCCGGTAACGTCATCGACATTTGCCCGGTTGGCGCCCTCACCGCCAGGCCGTCGCGTTACACCGCGCGGCCCTGGGAACTGACCCGGCATGCCGGGGTATCGGCGCATGATTGCGTCGGTTCCAACACCTGGGTGCATACCCGCCACAACGACGTCATCCGCGTGGTGCCGCGCGAAAACGAGTCCATCAACGAATCCTGGATATCCGACCGCGATCGTTTCAGCTACACCGCGATCAAGTCCGAGCAACGCCTCACGCAGCCGCTGATGCGCGAAAATGGCGATCTCAAGCCGGTCGACTGGGAAACGGCGCTCAACGCCGCCGCCGCAAAACTGAATGAAGCCGGCGGCAGCGTGGCGACCCTGGTCAGCCCGCAGGCGACCCTCGAAGAACACTATCTCGCGCAAAAGCTGACGCGTGCACTGGGCTCCAGCAATATCGACCATCGTCTCACCCAGGTCGATTTTTCGGCCCAGCAGAACGCGCCGGTGATGCCCTGGCTGGGGCGCTCGCTGGCGTCGCTGGAGACACTCGATGCCGCTCTCATCGTCGCCGGTAGTCTGCGCTACCAGCAGCCAATGCTATCGCATCGCTTACGCAAGGCAGTACTCAAAAACAATGCCGCGATCTCGTCCATTGGCCACGTTGCCGGACAATACAATTTTGACATGCACAGTGAATTGGCGGGTTCCGCGTCGCGGGTGATTCATGACCTCGCCTCGATCGCTTCCGCGCTCGCCGGGGTCAGCGGCAAGGCCCTGAGTCCGCGTCTCGCCAAAGTTACCGCGGATTGTGAGGTCAGCGATCAGCATCGCGCCATCGCGAGTTCGCTCGCAAAAGCCGCCAACGTGGCGATTATCGTCGGCACAGATGCCCTGCCAAACCCGCAGCTGGCGTTGTTGCAGGAACTTTGTGAAGCCATAGCCGTCGCCGCCGAAGCAACCCTCGGATACCTGTCGGTTTCGGCGAACAGCGCGGGCGCCTGTCTTGCCGGTGCGCTGCCGCATCGCGCCGCCGCCGGTGTCGCCGTGGATGCTCCGGGGGAAAATGCGGGCGAGATACTATCAGCCCGGCACAAGGTATTATTGACCTTCGCCGCTAACCCGCTGCTCGATGCGCCCGAGGCCGGTTCTCTCGCCGATAACAACGATTCGATTATCGCCATCAGCAGTTTCGATAATGATTTCATCCGCCGGCAGGCCGACCTCGTGCTGCCGCTCGCCGCGGTGGTCGAATCCTCGGGCAGCTATGTCAATGTCGAGGGTTTGTGGCAGAGCTTTAACGGTTGCGTACACAGCCGCGGCGAAAGCCGTCAGGGCTGGAAAATTCTGGCTGCGCTCGGCCAGGTGCTGTGCCCCGACGAATTCACCTATTCCGATTCGCTGGCCGTCAGAAACGAACTCAAGACGCTGTGCAGCGATGTCGAGCTACACAATCTCTGCGGGATTCAATCGAAGGCAGGCGGCCTGCCGCAAGCGGATGGCAAGATCGAAAAGGTCGGTTGCTCGCCCATCTATGCCTGTGATGATATGACACGCCTGTCGGCGCCACTGCAGAAGACCCCGCTGATGCAACTCCAGTCTGCCGTGATCATGAACCGGCAAATGGCCGAGGACGCGAAGCTGCTCGGCTGTGACCAGGTGCAGGTGACGCAGGACAAGGGTACCGCGGTGTTGCCATTGCACATCGATGAGGGTGTGCCCGCGGGTTGCGCCTGGGTTCCCAGCGGTGTCGACGCGGTCAGGGACCTGTCCGCCGCCTACGGCAAGATAAAGCTGGAGAAGGTGTCGTGATAGGAGAATCCTGGATACCTGAATTTCTGATGCCGATCTGGGAGTGGCTGCACGAGTACGTGCAGTACACGATCTTCAGCGGCGTCAAGGCGCTGATCATCCTGTTGCCGCTGTTTATCGTGGTCGCCTATTACACCTATGCGGAACGCAAGGTCATCGGTTACATGCAAGTTCGCAAGGGCCCCAACCGGGTCGGTCCCAAGGGACTGTTGCAGCCGTTTGCGGATATGTTCAAGCTGATGTTCAAGGAAATCATCATTCCGACCAACTCGAATCGCTACCTCTTCATTATCGCTCCGATAATCACCTTCGCCCCGGCCATGGCCGCCTGGGCGGTAATCCCGTTTACCGACACGCTGGTATTCGCCGATATCAACGCCGGCCTGCTTTACATCCTGGCGATGACCTCGGTCGGGGTTTATGGCGTCATCATCGCCGGTTGGGCCTCGAATTCGAAGTATGCCCTGCTCGGGGCGATGCGCTCGGCCGCGCAGATCGTCGCCTATGAAATCGCGATGGGCTTTGCGCTGGTCGGCGTACTGATGGTGGGCGGCAGTCTCAACCTCGGTGAAATCGTCGCCAAACAGTCCGGCGGCATCGGCCACTGGTTTTTCATTCCCTTGCTGCCGTTGTTCTTCGTCTACCTGATTTCGGGCGTTGCCGAGACCAACCGCGCGCCCTTCGATGTCGCCGAGGGCGAATCGGAAATCGTCGCCGGCTTCCACGTCGAATATTCGGGCATGACCTTCGCGGTATTTTTCCTCGCCGAATACGCCAACATGATTCTCATCGCGATGCTGTGCTCGTTGTTGTTTTTCGGCGGATGGTTGAGCCCCGTGCCCGAATTGGCCGGGGACAGTATCGGCTGGTTGTTCGGCAAGACCGCGTTTTTCATGTTGTTGCTGCTGTGGTTCAGGGCGACGTTTCCACGCTATCGCTATGATCAGATCATGCGCCTCGGCTGGAAGGTGTTGTTGCCGGTGACGATATTCTGGCTCGCGGTCGAGGGTGTCGCGGTTTACTTCAAGATCGGCCCCTGGTTCGGTTAAGCTTATGCTCGCGAAAATAAATTTATATCTCAAAAGCTTCCTCTTTCTCGAGTTGCTAAAGGGATTGAGCGTGACCGGACGTTACTTTTTCCGCCGCAAGTTCACCATTCAGTACCCGGAACAGAAGACGCCGATCAGCCCGCGCTTTCGTGGCCTGCACGCCTTGCGCCGCTACGCCAACGGCGAAGAACGCTGTATCGCCTGCAAGCTTTGCGAGGCGGTGTGCCCGGCGCTTGCGATCACCATCGAATCGGAACAGCGCGAGGACGGAAGCCGTCGCACCACGCGCTATGACATCGATTTGTTCAAGTGCATTTATTGTGGATTCTGCGAAGAGGCCTGCCCGGTCGATTCGATCGTGGAAACCAATGTGTTTGAATATCACTTCGAAAACCGGGGTGAAAACATCATGACCAAGGAAAAACTGCTCGAGATCGGGGATCGCTACGAAGCACAACTGGCCGCGGATAAAGCCGCTGACGCCCCTTACCGGTAATCATGAAGAAAATTCGACAATGATAGAAACCATCATATTTTACGTTTTCGCGGTCACAACGGTCGTCAGCGCCTGCGCGGTCGTCACCGTCAGGAACCCGGTGCACGCGGCGCTGTTCCTGGTGCTGACCTTTTTCACCAGTGCGGTGATATGGATGACGCTGGAAGCCGAATTTCTCGCCATCAGCCTGGTGTTGGTGTATGTCGGCGCGGTGATGGTGTTGTTTATTTTCGTGGTGATGATGCTCGATATCAATGTTGCGCGCATGCGCGAGGGTTTTGTACGTCACCTGCCGCTGGGCCTCGCGGTCGCGGTGATCATGCTGGGCATCATGCTGAGCGTGGTGACCAGTGACGTCTTCTTCATGGATGTGGGCTCCGAGCCGGTTGC
Organism: Gammaproteobacteria bacterium; assembly: GCA_024232855.1. Taxonomy (GTDB): domain Bacteria; phylum Pseudomonadota; class Gammaproteobacteria. The sequence goes on along the minus strand of JAAEPH010000056.1, from coordinate 18,087 downwards.
CAGGGCGGCTGACTACAGCAATACCAAGGCGCTCGGGGGCGTACTGTATACCGATTACGTGTTTGCCTTCGAAATTGCCGCGGTAATTCTGTTGGTCGCCATCATTGCGGCGATTTCGCTGACCCTGCGCAAACGCGGCAAAACCAAGTACCAGAGCCCGGCGGCGCAGATTTCGGTGCGCAAGGCGGATCGCCTGCGTATCGTCAAGATGCCGAGTAGCGAGGAGTGATGATGACGCTGACGCTAAGCCATTACCTGATCCTGGCCGCGGTGCTGTTCAGCATCTCGATCGCCGGTATCGTCATCAATCGCAAGAACATCATCATCCTGTTGATGTCGATCGAGTTGATGCTGCTGTCGGTCAACCTGAATTTCCTCGCCTTTTCGCACTATCTCAATGATCTCGCTGGACAGGTATTCGTGTTCTTCATCCTCACGGTGGCTGCAGCGGAGGCCGCCATCGGGCTTGCCATCCTGGTGGTGCTGTTCCGTAACAGGGGCTCGATAAACGTCGAAGATATCAAGGAGTTAAAGTGGTGAGTATGGAACTCGTATACCTCGCTATTCCACTGGCTTCGCTGTTGGGTGCGATTATCGCCGGTTTCTTCGGCAAACAGATCGGCCGCTCGGGCGCGCATTGCGTCACCATTATCGGCGTCGCCGTATCCTTTGTCCTGTCCCTGCTGGTGCTCAAGAACGTCGCCGTCGACGGCGCACCGATCTACAACTATTCCGTGTATACCTGGATGATCAGCGACGGCATCCGCTTCGAAATCGGTTTCCTTATCGATGGCCTGACCGCGTTGATGATAGCGGTGGTGAGCGGGGTCTCGTTGATGGTGCACATCTATACCATCGGCTACATGCATGACGATGATGGCTACCAGCGTTTCTTCAGCTATATCTCGCTGTTTACCTTCTCGATGCTGATGCTGGTCATGTCGAACAACTTCCTGCAACTGTTCTTCGGCTGGGAAGCGGTGGGGCTGGTGTCATACTTACTGATCGGTTTCTGGTTCAAGAAGGAAACCGCGATTTACGCCAACATGAAGGCTTTTCTCGTCAACCGTGTCGGTGATTTCGGCTTTTTGCTCGGCATCGCCGTGTTGCTGATGTTTACCGGTTCGCTCGATTACTACGAAGTCTTCGATCGCGCCGACAGCATGGTGACGGCGACCATGCAGGTGATTCCGGGAATGGACTGGTCGGTGATCACGCTCGCCTGTATTCTGCTGTTTATCGGCGCCATGGGTAAATCGGCGCAGGTGCCGCTGCACGTGTGGCTGCCCGATTCGATGGAAGGCCCGACCCCGATCTCGGCGTTGATCCACGCGGCGACCATGGTAACCGCCGGCATCTTCATGGTGGCGCGCATGTCGCCGCTGTTCGAATTATCAGAAACCGCGCTGTCCTTCGTTATCGTCATCGGTGCGACCACGGCCTTTTTCATGGGCCTGATCGGCATCGTGCAAAACGACATCAAGCGCGTGGTCGCCTACTCGACGCTGTCGCAGCTGGGTTACATGACGGTGGCGCTCGGCGCTTCGGCTTACTCGGCCGCGATTTTCCACCTGATGACGCACGCATTCTTCAAGGCGTTGCTGTTCCTCGCTGCCGGCTCGGTAATCATCGCCATGCACCATGAGCAGGATATCCGCAAGATGGGCGGTCTCAAGAAATACATGCCGATCACCTACTGGGTGTCGCTGGTGGGTTCGCTGGCGCTGATCGGCTTCCCGGGAAGCTCGGGCTATTTTTCCAAGGATGCGATCCTGATCGCGACCAAAAACGCTGATGTCTGGGGCGCCGGTTACGCTTACCTTGCCGTTCTGCTGGGCGTGTTCGTCACAGCGTTTTATTCCTTCCGCATGTTCTTCCTGGTATTCCACGGAGAGGAACGCATGGACGAGCACACGCGCGAGCACCTGCACGAAACCGCGCCCGTGGTCACCGTGCCATTGATTCTGCTGGCGATTCCCTCGGCGATCATCGGCTGGCTTACCATCGAAACCGTGTTGTTCACCGATTTCTTCGACCAGGCGATCATTATATTCCGCGAGCATGGCGCGATGGCCGCGGTGGCTGAAGCATTTCATGGTCCGGCCAGTTTCGTTGTACACGGTCTCGCGCCCGGCCCGACCTGGCTCGCCGCCGCCGGTGTCATCAGCGCCTGGTACATTTATCTGCGTAAACCACAGCTCGCCAGCGCTATCCGACAGCGCATGGAGTGGATTTACCAACTGCTCGACAACAAGTACTACTTCGATCGTTTCAATGAAATCGTCTTTGCCGGGACGGCGCGCGCGGTAGGGCAGGTGCTGTGGCGGCTCGGCGATGCGCTCGTGATCGACGGTCTCATCGTCAACGGCAGCGTGCGCCTGGTGGGCTGGTTTGCGGGCGTGGCGCGCCACGTACAAACCGGTTACCTGAACCACTACGCGTTCGCGATGATATCCGGGCTGATCCTGTTGTTGGGTTGGGCCGTGCTGGGCTAGGGCAGAATAACGAAAATGGATAAAGCTTAAAATTATGTATGCTGACTGGCCATTACTGAGCCTTGCGATCTGGACGCCGATATTCGGCGGTATCCTGGTGTTGTTCGCGGGTGACAGGGAACCTTCGGGGGCGCGTAAGATTGCGCTGCTGGTGTCGATTATCACCCTCCTGTTGACGCTGCCGCTGTACACCCAATTCAATACGCAAACGCATCTGATGCAGTTCGTCGAACGCCACGAGTGGATTGCTGCCTTCAACATCGAGTACTACCTCGGTATCGACGGAATCTCGATGCCGTTGATACTGCTGACCTCGTTCACCACGGTGATCGTGGTTATCTCGGCCTGGGAAGTGATCCAGTACCGCGCCTCGCAATACATGGCCGCGTTTCTGATCATGGAAGGTTTCATGATCGGCACTTTCTCCGCGCTCGATTCGATCCTGTTCTACATCATGTTTGAAGCGATGCTGATTCCAATGTTCCTGATAATCGGTATCTGGGGCGGCGCCAACCGCATTTACGCAACGCTCAAGTTCTTCCTCTATACCTTCATCGGCTCGGTGTTGATGCTGGTGGCGTTGATCTACATGTACTCGCAATCCGGCAGTTTCGCCATCTTCGACTTCCATCACCTGAGGCTGTCGATGACCGAGCAGGTGCTGATTTTCCTCGCCATGCTGGTCGCCTTCGCGGTCAAGGTGCCGATGTGGCCGGTGCACACCTGGTTACCGGATGCGCACGTCGAGGCGCCCACCGGCGGCTCGGTTATCCTGGCCGCGATCATGTTGAAAATCGGCGGCTACGGCTTTCTGCGCTTCAGTCTGCCGATCACGCCGGACGCCAGCGCCGAACTCGACTGGCTGATCATCACCATGTCGCTGACCGCGGTCGTCTACATCGGTTTTGTCGCGCTGGTGCAGCGCGATATGAAGAAACTGATCGCCTACTCGTCGATCGCGCACATGGGTTTCGTCACGCTCGGCTTTTTCATCGTATTTCGTATCGTCAATTCCGAATATGGCGAACAGGGTGCGGCGCTGGCACTCGAAGGCGGCATGGTGCAAATGGTATCGCACGGTTTCATCTCCGGCGCGCTGTTCCTCTGTGTCGGCGTGATGTACGACCGCATGCACAGTCGCCAGATCGCCGATTACGGCGGTGTCGTCAATACCATGCCGGTATTCGCCGCCTTCATGGTGTTTTTCGCCATGGCCAATGCCGGGCTGCCCGGTACTTCGGGTTTTGTGGGCGAGTTCATGGTTATCCTGGCCAGTTTCAAGGCCAGTTTCTGGATCGCATTCCTCGCCGCGACCACGCTGATCCTGGGCGCGGCCTATACCCTGTGGATGGTAAAGCGCGTCGTCTTCGGTGATATCGCCAACGACAATGTGCGCGCCCTGACCGATATCAACAAACGTGAATTTCTGTTCCTGGCGCTCCTCGCGATTGCCGTGCTCGCACTTGGCCTGTGGCCAGACCCACTGGTTGAAGTCATGCATCCGACCATCGAAAACCTGCTCAATCACATTGCGAATCCAAAGATATGACCGCCGAGTTCGTACAACCCGACCTGATGCCCGCATTGCCCGAGATGGTGATGCTTGCGATGACCTGCCTGGTGCTGGTGGTCGACCTGTTCCTGCCCCAGGAAAAACGCGGTTTCACGCTGCTGTTGTCGGTGCTGACGCTGGCGCTTGCCATCGGCGCCGTAGCCCTGGTCGCGCCGGCGTCGGCGGTTAGCAGTTTCGGCGGCTCCTTCGTGCTCGATCAGCTGGCGGTGGTGTTGAAGATCGCGGTTTGCGCAATCACCATAATGGTGTTCGTCTACTCGCGCGATTACCTCGCCGATCACGATATTTACAAGGGTGAATACTACGTGCTCGGCCTGTTTGCGACGCTCGGCATGATGGTCATGATTTCGGCGCATTCGTTTCTGCTGGTGTACCTCGGACTGGAGTTGCTGTCGCTGTCGCTGTACGCGATGATCGCATTCAATCGCAACTCGCTGCGTTCCTCGGAATCGGCGATGAAGTATTTCGTGCTTGGCGCCATGGCATCGGGCCTGTTGCTGTATGGCATCTCCATCTTTTACGGCATCACCGGCACGCTCGACCTTACCCAGTTATCCGCCTCGGTGAAAGGGCAGATGGCCGAGCACCCGGTCGCGCTCGGATTTGCGCTCACCTTTATCGTCGTCGGGCTGTGTTTCAAGCTCGGTGCGGTACCGTTCCACATGTGGATGCCCGACATTTACCAGGGCGCGCCGACCTCGGTAGCCCTGTTCATCGGCACGGCGCCGAAGATTGCCGGTTTCGCCATGGCCATTCGACTGCTGGTCGATGGGCTGGGTGATCTGCAGGTCGACTGGTCGCAAATGCTGACGGCGCTTGCCATCGCATCGATGGCGCTGGGTAATGTCATCGCCATCGCGCAGACCAACTTCAAACGCATGCTCGCCTATTCGACCATCTCCCATGTCGGCTTCATCCTGCTCGGTATCCTCTCGACCAGCGCTAACGGTTATGCCTCGGCCATGTTTTATACCATCACCTACGCGATCACTGCATCGGTCGCCTTCGGTGTTTTACTGGTGCTCAACCGCAAGGGATTCGAGGCCGAGGAAATCAGCGATCTGTCGGGTTTGAACGACGGTAATCCCTGGTATGCGGCCCTGCTCGCCATCGCCATGTTTTCGATGGCCGGAGTGCCGCCGACGGTGGGATTCTACGCCAAGCTGAGCGTACTCCAGGCCGTCATTCAGGTGGACATGGTCTGGCTCGCAATCGTTGCGGTGCTGTTTTCGGTGATCGGCCTGTTCTACTACCTGCGTATCATCAAGGTCATGTATTTCGACAAGCCGATGGCCGAACAAACCACCACTATCAAGGAGGCGCTCGATGTCAAAATACTGCTCAGCGCCAACAGCCTGAGCCTGATTCTGCTCGGTGTCTTCCCGTCGATACTGATGGCTTACTGTATTCTCGCATTCAGCTAGCCCAGGCTAATTTCTCGTCATCCCCGCGCCCGATACCCCTCCGTCATTGCGAGGAGCTAAGCGACGAAGCAATCTTTTCGTCGCGCCGCCGCCAACGGGTTCCCGCTTGCGCGGGAATGATGAAAAATAGTTCGAAATAGCCCGTACACCTCTTGTAAAACCCCGTAAAGCTGGCTATCATTCCGCGCCTCTGATGCGGGGTGGAGCAGCTTGGTAGCTCGTCGGGCTCATAACCCGAAGGTCGTAGGTTCAAATCCTGCCCCCGCTACCAAACACAGCGAAAAAGATCTATACGGTGCTCAAAAGGCACCAGCGTGTATAGATCTTTTTTTGCGTTATGGGTCAAATTGAAAGAATTCACCGGATACATTGTCCGATGGTTAGATAGTCATCTTCAGAGATTCAGATTTATCAGTCGCATTGACATCGCAGATATGCTTCCAGATAGCAGACACTGAAAAGCGCACAATGGGGGGGGCAGAGAACCATGGTCCCATGGGACACACACTCCGGATTCAAAGGCGTCTGTCCCGGACGGCCCCCTGGAAAATTCCAGGAAATTCGCCAGGCGCTTTCGCGCTATACCGTCTCTACCGGTAAAGAGTAATCTGGTTATTTCGGATAAACACCCTTTGGTGGAATATCCTGATGTGGTGGGAAAACTGTTAACAAAACGGTAATGGACTGGTATGTGTCCCTGTGCTCGCAAACAAGTACGGCTGGGCCTGGAAACCTGTCTCTTCTTATGGGCAAAGAGCCTCAATTCCGGCAGCGTTCGCAGCCTCGATCAGCTTCCGGTCCAATGTTGCGAGTGGCAGCCCGCGCCTGAGTGCTAGTTCAAGGTACATAGCGTCGTAAACCGATAAGGCGTGCTCGTCCGCCAGAGGTAGCACCGTATCCAGTACGCGCTCATATGAGTCCGGATCTATATCAATTGGCAATGCGTCAAGATCATCACGGATTCGTATCCAGTCTTCCGTGGTAATTCGTCCACGACGCATTGCAACTAACAGGACATTGCCTACCTCTATCGGCCAGAGCACTGGAGCTACTGCGTTCTCCTTCAAAAGGGAGTCGCGCAAGGCGTCGGTGAACTCATTGGTCTTATCAGAAAATACCCAGGCCATGGTCATAGAGCAGTCCAGCACGAATGCCGTCAGTATTTACGTCCTTCGTCGATTAATTCTCGAACTGATAAATCGCCGAGGCTATGATTCTTTTGAAATGATTTGAGATTGTTGATGGCTGCACGGATTTTGTCGGGGTCGTGCGATCTTACAGGCACTAGTTCGGCCACAGGGTGGCCATGTCTCGTTATTACAAAGTGTTCCCCTTTCTGCACTCGTTCCAGCAGCTTGGGAAGGTGGGTTTTCGCTTCAAAAGTGCCGATTTCTGACATAACGGAAATCCAATAAATAGACTAGACAAAGACTAGTCTTTTTTTTTGACGACATTCGTCAAGTTGATCGCAGCACACAAACCCTTGTAATCATTGAGTTGCCTGTAGTACTATGCGCCACCGAAGTATGCGGGACAGGCCGACAGGCTGAGGGGTCGATGATCCGGCAGTCGTGTCAGCGCTTTCCGCAGGTAGCACTTGCTGCTGCCGGGAGTTGTAAGCACATTTAACTGGCTATCAATGGATCTGATCCTTGCAGTCAGTAGTCAGTTAAAAGGCCCTTTAGGGCCTTTTTTATTGGTTTTTGGGAGCAAGTCTGGTGCGCGATCTGGCGGAGCTATTCGAGCCGGTCATAGAGTCGATGGGCTACGAGCTTGTCGGTGTCGAGTTCAATGCGGGTGGCGGGCATGGCACGCTGCGCGTTTACATCGATCGCGAAGCAGGCGTGAACATCGACGATTGCGCCGCGATCAGCCACCAGGTGAGCGGTATCCTGGATGTCGAAGAGCCGATAAAGCAGGCCTACGACCTGGAGATTTCGTCTCCGGGCATCGATCGACCGCTGTTCAAGCTTGCGGACTTTGAACTGTTTTCCGGTAATACCGCGAAGATCAGGCTCGCGGTGGCGCTGCAGGGAAGGAAGAATTTCAAGGGCCGGTTACAGGGTGTGGTTGACTCTAAACTGGTCGCTATCGAGGTAGATGGCGAACGATTCGATCTGCCTTATGCCGATATCGCCAGGGCGAACCTGGTCGGCGAACTTTAAACTGGATTGATCCGTTTGCCAAAATCTGCATTCGGACAGATGACACATTGCGAGTAACGACGATGGATAACAAAGAAATTCTGTTAGTAGCGGATACCGTCTCCAACGAGAAGGGTGTCGATCGTGAAATCATATTTGAAGCGATCGAGGCGGCGCTCGCATCCGCGACGCGCAAAAAGCATCAACAGGATATCGAAGTACGGGTTGATATTGATCGTATGACAGGTGACTACGATACCTATCGCCGCTGGGAAGTGGCCGAGCCGGGTGAAGAAGGCGGCCTCGAGGAACCACTGCGTCAGATCACGCTGGAAGCCGCGCAATTCGATCAACCCGAAATTGAACTGGGTGATTTCGTCGAAGAGCAGATCGATTCCGTCGAGTTTGGTCGCATTGCGGCGCAGACCGCCAAGCAGGTTATCGTGCAGAAGGTGCGCGAAGCCGAGCGGCGCAAGGTGATCGACGCCTATACCGATCGCGAAGACAGCCTGGTCATGGGGCAGGTAAAGCGTGTCGAGCGCGGCAACGTCTACGTCGATCTCGGTGATAACGCCGAGGGCTTTATCCCGCGCGAGGAAATGATCCCGCGCGAATCGGTGCGTCCCGGTGACCGTGTGCGCGGTTACCTGTACAAGATCGCCTCGGAAGTGCGCGGTCCACAGTTGTTCATCAGCCGCACCGCCCCGGAATTCCTGGTCGAGTTGTTCAAGCTCGAAGTGCCGGAAGTCGGCCAGGACCTGATCGAAATCATTTCCGCGGCGCGCGATCCCGGCATGCGCGCCAAGATCGCGGTGAAGAGTAACGACCCGCGTATGGATCCGGTCGGCGCCTGTGTCGGTATGCGCGGCTCGCGCGTGCAGTCGGTATCCAACGAACTCGCCGGAGAGCGCGTCGATATCATTTTATGGGACGAAAATGCGGCACAGTTTACGGTCAACGCAATGTCACCGGCGGAAGTCACATCGATCGTCATCGATGAAGAAGCCAATTCGATGGATATTGCGGTTCCGGAAGAGAAGTTGTCGCAGGCGATCGGGCGTGGCGGTCAGAACATCAAGCTCGCCAGCCAGTTGACCGGCTGGACCCTGAACGTCATGGACGAGACCGCTGCCGAAGAGAAATCGGAAGGCGAATCGCGTCGGCTGGTCGAAAATTTCATGGTCCAGCTCGATGTCGACGAGGAGGTTGCAATCATCCTGGTACAGGAAGGACTGACCACGATCGACGAGGTCGCCTATATCCCCGAGGAGGAACTCATCGAAATCAATGAGTTCGACGAGGAGATCGTGCAGGAACTGCGCGGTCGCGCACGCGACGCCCTGTTAACCATGGCGATTGCACGCGAAGAGACCGCCGAGGCGGGCGAGCCGCAGGATGATTTGCTTAACATGGAATACATGACCAGTGATCTCGCGCACAAGCTATCGCGCCACGGGATTTGCACCATGGAGGATCTGGCCGAGCAGTCAACCGACGAACTTGAAGAAATCGAAGGCATCGATAACGAATTTGCCGGCAAATTGATCATGAAGGCGCGTGAGCCGTGGTTTGCCGAGGCTGAAGCCGAGCAGGGTTGACGGGCGACTTCGAGCATATTTAGCGATTAAACAGGGCGATTGAATAAGGCGATTAGATAGGACGACTGGATAGATAATCATGGCAAATGTTACAGCGAAGCAACTTTCAGAAGTCATCGGCGTCAGTGTCGACAAATTACTCGACCAACTGAAAAACGCGGGTGTTCAGGTCAAGGATACGGATGATCCGATTTCTGACGAAGACAAGATGAAATTGCTGGAGTCACTGCGCAGCAGCCATGGCAAGCAGGAAGCCGAGGGGCCGAAGAAGATCACGCTGCGCCGCAAGAGCAAGAGTGAGCTGCGTGTTGCCGGCACCTCGGGGCGCAATGCGACGACCAAGACGATCAACGTCGAAGTTCGAAAGAAGCGCACCTATGTGCGGCGTTCGGAGGTCGTTGCCGAAGAGACCAGGATGCAACAGCAAGCCGAGGCCGAGATCGAAGAGCAGAGTCGCTTGCAGCAACAGCAGGCCGAAGAAGAAGCGCGCCTGGCGGAAGAAACCGCCCAGGCCGCGGCCGCGGCGGAGCAGCAGGCTGTTGCCGAAGCGGCACGCGCCGAGTTAGAGAAAAAGGCTTATGAAAAGAGCCTGCAGGAAGTTGAGGCCGCGCAGAAGGTGATCGAACGCGAACGCGCCGAGATCGAAGCCGCCGAAGCCGCTGAAGCGGCGGCGCGCGCCGCCCTCGAGGAAGCCGCCACCGCTAGCGCCGCAGCTGTGGCAGCACCGGAAAAAACCGGCAAACACGGTAAGCATGAAGACAGGCATACCCGTTACGGGCGCAAGGAACTTCACGTCAAGGAATCGGCCCATCAACCGAACCGAAAGCAGAAGTTCAAAAAGGGACAACGCCAGGTTCACGAGATCAGGAATCTGCACGGTTTCGAAAAACCCACGGCGCCCGTGGTGCGCAATGTCGAGATTCCCGATGCGATAACGGTTGCTGAACTCGCCCAACGCGTAGCGGTCAAGGCCGGTGACGTCATCAAGGTACTGATGCAGATGGGAACCATGGCGACGATCAACGAAATTCTCGACCACGATACCGCGACGCTGGTCGTCGAAGAACTGGGCCACAATGTTGTTGCCGCCGCCAGCGAAGATGACTTCGAAAAGGAGTTAAAGGCCAGCGCTGAACAGCAGGGTGAAGCGAAGGTAGGCCGGCCTCCGGTAGTCACCATTATGGGTCATGTCGACCATGGTAAAACTTCACTACTTGATTTTATTCGCAGTTCGCGGGTCACCTCTGGTGAAGCCGGCGGGATTACCCAGCATATCGGCGCCTATCACGTCGAAACCGACAAGGGGATTATTACTTTCCTCGACACCCCCGGGCACGCGGCCTTCTCGGCAATGCGCGCTCGTGGCGCCCAGGCAACCGATATCGTTGTACTCGTGGTCGCGGCAGACGACGGCGTAATGCCGCAGACCAAGGAAGCGGTTCAGCATGCCCGTGCCGCGGGCGTACCCCTGGTGGTTGCGGTCAATAAAATCGATAAGGAAAATGCCGACCCCGACCGCGCCAAAAATGAACTTGCGGCGCTCGAGGTTATCCCTGAAGAATGGGGTGGCGAGAACATGTTCGTGCACGTCTCCGCGATTACCGGGGAAGGCATCGACAGCCTGTTGGATGCAATACTGCTGCAGGCAGAGATTCTCGAACTCACCGCGGTCGATAGCGGCAATGCCAAGGGCATCGTCGTCGAGGCTTCGCTCGACAAGGGCCGCGGCCCGGTTGCCACGGTACTGGTTCAATCCGGTAGTTTGAAACAGGGTCAGATGCTGCTTGCGGGAACCCAGTTTGGCCGGGTGCGTGCGATGTATGATGAATCCTCCAACTCAATCAAGACCGCAGGTCCGTCAATGCCGGCCGTAGTGCTGGGCCTGTCCGGCGTACCGAATGCCGGGGACGAGGTTTTCGTGGTTGAAAACGAACGCAAGGCCCGTGAATTCGCGGCCACGCGCGATTCCAGGATACGTGAAAGCAAACTGGCCGATCAGCACAAGGCCAAGTTGCAGGGCATGTTCGACGCCATGGAAGAAGGGCAGGTCGCTGAAATCAACGTCCTCATCAAGGCCGATGTGCAGGGTAGTTCCGAGGCGATACGTGAATCCCTGCAAAAGCTGTCCACCGATGAAGTGCGCGCCAAACTGGTCGCCACCGGGGTCGGTGGTATCAACGAGTCGGATATCAACCTGGCGGCTGCCTCGGATGCGATCGTAATCGGCTTTAACGTGCGCGCGGATGCGGCGGCAAAACGGGTCGCTGGCGAACACGGTATTGAGATTCGATACTACAGCGTGATTTACGACATCATCGATGATGTCAAGTCCATCATGTCGGGAATGTTGTCACCGGAATCCCAGGAAACGATTATCGGTCTGGCCGAAGTCAAGGATGTATTCCGTTCGCCCAAGTTCGGCGACGTTGCCGGTTCGATCGTGGTCGAAGGCGTGGTCCGCAAGGGGCAACCGATCCGGGTCCTGCGCGACAACGTGGTTATCTACGAAGGCGAGCTTGAATCCCTGCGGCGTTTCAAGGACCCGGTCGAGGAAGTTCGCATGGGCACCGAGTGTGGTATCGCGGTGAAGAACTACAATGATGTCAAACCGGGCGATCAAATCGAAGTATTCGAACGCACCGAAGTGGCGCGTTCTCTCGAGTGAGCCCGCTAAACCGAGCCAGCTAAAATGCCGAAAGAATACTCGCGCAGCGAACGGATTGCTTCCCAGATTCAGCGTGAACTGGCAAGCCTTGTTCGAAGTGAACTGAAGGACCCCGGCCTGTCGGCTCCGAGCATACTGGAAGTCCAGGTGAGCAAGGACCTCGCCTACGCGCGTGTCTTTTTCAGCGTGCTGGATCCGCAGGACGCCGCGGATTGCCTGGCGGCCCTGACCCGGGCCAGCGGCTTTCTGCAGCGCGAAATCGGCAAGAGCCTCAAGGCCCGAGTCACGCCGAAGCTTACCTTTATCTACGATGACACCGATATTCGCGGGCGCCAGCTATCGGACCTGATCGACTCGGCGCTGGCCAGCGACAGGGACAAAGCCGGCCAGTAATGGGAGCTAGCTCGCATATCTCACCGATTTCCTGCTCGGCAACTGCTCCCTGCGGCGTGCCACAGTGTCTTTGTGACGCCCTCGCGACGTAAAACGGTGAGATATGCGGGCTAGGGGCAAGCCCAGGGGCTACCGCGACGTCGATGGCATCCTGATTCTGGATAAACCGATTGGTGTCAGTTCCAACCAGGCCCTGCAACGGGTGCGCAAACTGTTCAACGCGCGTAAGGCGGGCCATTGCGGCAGCCTCGATCCACTTGCAACCGGCGTGTTACCGATATGCCTGGGTGAGGCCACCAAGTTTTCCAGCTATCTGCTAGGCGCTGACAAATCCTATCGCGCGGTTTGTCGGCTTGGACAGACGACGACTACCGGCGATGCCGAAGGTGGAGTGGTCAAAACGGCGGCGGTTTGTGTCGACGCCGGCCAGGTCGAGGAGTTACTGCCGCGCTTTGTCGGTGAGATCGATCAGATCCCGCCGATGTACTCGGCCCTCAAACACCAGGGAAAACGCCTTTATCAACTGGCGCGCGAGGGCAAGCAGGTGGAACGCGAGCCGCGGCGCATCGAAATTTTTCGACTGGAGCTGTTGTGGTTCGATGATGAAAACATGGAGATCGACGTGTCCTGCTCCAAGGGCACCTACATTCGCACCCTCGCCGAAGACATTGGTAAACAGCTCGGTTGCGGTGCGCATCTCGCCGCCTTGCATCGTTCCCGCGTCGGCGCGTTTGATGATTGTGACGCGGTGACGATGGAGCATTTGCAAAGCCTGCGGCAACAGCCGGGGGGGGATCGGCTCGAGCAGTTGTTGCTACCCGTCGGCGCGGCCCTGGCGGATTTTCCGGAAGTCGTACTGAATGTATCCGACAGTCTCGATATACGTCGTGGAAAACGGGTAGACGCGGGTGTTTGCAAGGTCTCCGGACTGTGTCGGCTGAGCTCCGAAGAGGGCGTCTTCATAGGCCTTGGGGAAGTCGCCGCGGACGGTGAATTGAAGGCAAAAAGATTAATGAATACAGCAAGATAGGCTCATTATCGGTGCTCCGGGGCAATTACCCCGATTATTCCGGTGAAAGTTCTTGTTACCGCCTGCACAGATAGGTAGAATACCTGCCTTTTTCGGGCCCACGAGGTTTATTCAATGGCAATGTCAGCTGAACAGAAGGCTGCAATTATCGCTGATCATCAGCAAGGCAGCGGTGACACCGGGTCACCCGAGGTGCAGGTTGCACTGTTGTCGCATCAGATCAGTCACCTGACTGAGCATTTCAAGAAACACATTCATGATCATCATTCGCGCCGCGGTTTGCTGAAGATGGTCAACCAGCGTCGCAATTTACTGGATTACCTGAAATCCAAGAATCAGCAGCGTTATAAAGATTTGATAGCAAAACTCGGATTGCGTCGTTAATCCGATCGCGCCGGCAAACAAGTGAGAGAATAGTGAATTCAATTAAAAAGACATTTCAATACGGCGCGCACCAAGTAACGCTGGAAACCGGCGAAATCGCCCGCCAGGCCGGCGGCGCGGTTATCGCCTCTATGGGCGATACCGTCGTCATGGTTACCGTGGTCGGCTCCAAAACCGCCGACCCCGGACGCGGCTTCTTTCCGCTCACCGTCGATTACCAGGAAAAGACCTATGCCGCGGGCCGTATCCCCGGTGGCTTTTTCAAGCGTGAAGGCCGCCCCAGCGAGAAGGAAACGCTGACCTGCCGCCTCATCGACAGGCCGATTCGTCCGCTGTTCCCGAAAGGTTTCATGAACGAAGTCCAGGTTGTAGCCAACGTATTATCCAGCGACCCTGAAATCGATGCCGATATCTCGGCAATGCTCGGAACCTCAGCGGCGATTGCCGTATCCGGAATCCCGTTCAGCGGACCGATCGGCGCCTGTCGCGTCGGTTACCTGGACGGTGAATACGTCCTCAACCCAACGGCGACCCAGCTCGCCGAGTCACAACTCAACCTCGTGGTTGCCGGCACCAGCAATGCTGTTTTGATGGTTGAATCGGAAGCCAATTGCCTGCCCGAGGAAGTCATGCTGGGGTCAGTGGTTTACGGTCACGAGCAAATGCAGAATGCAATCCAGGCGATTACCGAATTTGCAGCGGAAACGGGTGTGCAAGCCTGGGAATGGCAGGCGCCCGAAGCCGATGCCGGTCTCGCCGACAAGGTGGCCGCCGAGGCTTCCTCCTCAATTAGCGAAGCCTATACTATCGCCAACAAGCTGGATCGCCAGGATCGCATCGGTGCAATTCGCGACGATGTCGTCGCTGCACTGGTTAGCGATGCCGAAGACTCACCCACCGAAGGCGATGTACGCGGCGCTACGGCCAAGCTCGAAAAATCGATTGTACGTGGACGCATCATCGCAGGCGAAAAGCGTATCGACGGTCGCGATACCACTACCGTTCGCCCGATTCATATCCGTACCGGAGTGCTGCCGCGTACCCACGGTTCAGCCCTGTTCACACGCGGTGAGACCCAGGCGCTGGTCGTTACTACGCTCGGCACCGGCCGCGACGCACAGATCATTGACGCAATTGAAGGCACCTACAAGGAACACTTCATGATGCATTACAACTTCCCGCCTTCCTGCGTAGGCGAGACGGGTCGTGTTGGTTCACCCAAGCGTCGTGATATTGGCCATGGTCGCCTCGCCAAGCGCGGTGTGCTGGCCGTCATGCCGGATCTCGATGATTTTCCCTACGTCCTGCGCGTGGTCTCCGAGATTACCGAATCCAATGGTTCGTCCTCCATGGCCAGCGTCTGTGGCGCGAGCCTGGCGTTGATGGACGCGGGCGTACCGCTGAAGGCACCGGTCGCGGGTATCGCGATGGGCCTGATCAAGGAAGACAACGGTTTTGCCGTGTTGTCGGACATCCTCGGTGACGAAGATCATCTCGGCGACATGGACTTCAAGGTGGCCGGAACTACAGATGGCATTACCGCGCTGCAGATGGACATCAAGATCGACGGTATTACGACCGAGATCATGCAACAGGCACTGGACCAGGCCAAAGACGGTCGTTTGCACATCCTCGGCGAGATGGCCAAGGTGCTCAGCGAAGGCCGTGCCGAAATGTCCGAATACGCGCCACGTCTGATCACCTTTAAAATCAACCCTGAAAAGATTCGCGACGTCATCGGCAAGGGTGGCGCCACCATCCGCGCGATCACCGAGGAGACTGGTGCGACCATCGAAGTCGACGATGACGGAGTCATTAAAATCGCTTCTGTCGAAAAGGCGGCGGGTGAAGAGGCCAGGCGTCGTGTCGAGCAGGTAACCGCCGAGGTCGAAGTCGGTGTGATATACGAAGGCAAGGTCGCCAAGATCATGGATTTCGGCGCCTTCGTCAATATCCTGCCGGGCAAGGATGGACTGGTGCACATCTCGCAGATCTCTGATGAGCGCGTCGAACAGGTCAGCGACAAGCTCACCGAGGGCGATGTCGTCAAGGTCAAGGTGCTTGAGGTCGACCGACAGGGTCGAATCCGGTTGAGCATGAAGGCAGTCAGTGCGGAAGAGGCCGCCACGGCCTAGGCAAATCGCCAGTGAAATAAAAGGGGAAACATCGTTTCCCCTTTTTTTTTGCGCGTAACTCGACTGGTGACAGCCGTAGACGGGATAGTGTTTCCCGTGGACACACACTCTGAAAGTACGACAAGTACAAGTATGCCGATCGGCACCGGGAGTATCGCCAACCCGAGCATCGAGCCCGTGCCGAGGTATTTGTCCGAAATTTGAATCAGATCTTGAGCAAGCGCTCTTACCTGGCCGGGCAGCAGTGTCGGCTAACCGACGTCGCGATATTCCCCTTCGTGCGCCAGTTTGCCGGTGTTGAGCCCGGGTGGTTCGAGCATTGCGAATATCCGTGCCTGAGAATATGGTAGAATGCGTTGCTTGACAACAGATTGTTTCACTGGGCAATGACGAAGTTTCCATTTTGGCAACCGGGTGATAGTGCTGTCTTCCTGGGAGTTTTTGCGGCCGCTAAACATCGAGCCGGTTGTTTGTCGAGTCGCTCGCAGTCAGCTGATCCGGAGAGACATTTCATTGGCCAACTTGATTTTGCTAAGATTTCAGCCTTTATTGTATGGCGATCAACGGGTGAACCGGGAACGGGCACTCGATTTACGCTCGCCTCGAACCCTGTCGATGACAAATGAACCTTTCTAATAGCCGTGGGCTCACGCGTTGGTACTCGCGCTAGTACTGACTACCACCAGTGTTTCTGTCCCTGCGGCCACGCCAGCGCCGGTGATCAGCATAGGCTTGTTTGCAGACTGCCAGTATGCGCGGAAAAAGGCGAAAAACGGCAGGCACTACGAACTTTCCCTCGCTAAACTCGAGGAGGCGGTCGCGGTTTTCAATTCCATGTCCCTCGGTTTCAGCGTGAACCTGGGTGATTTCATCCAGCGAGGGTACAAGAACATCAAGCACTTGAACGCGGTTTCCAGCGGCTTGACGGAACCCTTGTACCACGTGCTTGGCAACCATGACTATGCGGTCAAGGACACACAAAAACCGAATGTGTTCAAGGCGTTGAATATGCCCGCCAGGTATTACGAGGTGATCAATGGTGACTGGTGCTTCCTGTTTCTCGACGGCAACGAACTCAGCTTTTACGCCTATCGGAAGGTAGTGCGGAATATCTCCAGGTAGTCGAATACTACGAGCAGCAGGCAAAGGGTAAAGAGCGCTTCAATGGTGCGCTTGGCGCGAAGCAACTTGCGTGGTTGGATCGCCAGTTAGCCAGCGCGACCCGCGAGGGGCAGGGGGTTGTCGTTTTCAGTCATTTTCCAGTCTATCCGGTAAGTAAGTACAACCTGTGGAATGCCGCGGAGGTGAGGGCGCTGATCGACAGTTACGATGTGGTGAAACTGTATGTCAACGGACATGACCACAAGGGGCGGTATGCCGGGCGAAATGGCGTTCATTACCTGACTTTGAAAGGAATGGTAGAGACCGAACAGAATGCATTCAGTCGCCTCGATATCCAGAACTCATCGTTCCAGGTAACCGGTTACGGCCGGGAAGAAACCCGGGTTTTACCGTATTCATCGAGCATCCCCCTGGGACACACACCCTGAAAGTAGAATCAATCGGCCACTTCGATAGCCGAGCCTTCTTCAGTAAAGTCGGCACAGAAACCGGCGGGGCCAGTCAGCAAACGCCGGATTTCGTAATATTCGTGAATTCAAATCATACCTGCCCGTAGCCAGTGTTTTGGGGCTGCTAGCAGACGATCGTGATGTAGAAACTAGCCGGTATCGAGCTGTGGGGTGATTCGATTGAAGCGCCTGGGATGGATCAATTGGAAAGTGGGTGTCCCTCTTGGTCCGCCTCTTGGTCACCGTGATTAGATCTCCGTCTACTGGAAATTATACGCCAATGGCGTATAATTGATAAATTAGTGATTATTGTAGAAACGAGCGTATTTACCAAACTCATCCAGGAACTGATGGATGACGATCATTGTAAAGATCTGCAGGAGGCGTTGGTAAATCGACCTGATTTAGGAGATTTAATTCAGGGTTCAGGAGGATTACGTAAAGTTCGTTGGAAATTGAGAGGAATTGTTAAAAGCGGTGGTGTTCGAGTCATATACTACTGGGTAGTCGATGATCACCATATTCGAATGCTATCCCGGAAAATTCACAAATTATGCACGATCTCGCTTGTCTATTGATTCCACAAGAAATATTCCCTCAGTCGCTCGTAATCACTGATACGAGACTTCTTCGGGAATTTCCTTGTGAAAACAATACCCTGCGCGAGATGCGCGC
>JAAEPH010000055.1 GCA_024232855.1 Gammaproteobacteria bacterium | reverse complement strand
CTCGATATCAGGATCGGAGCAAAGGGGCGACCTTAGGCGAGTAGATTTGTGAGTACCAGAAATAATGTCGAGCTGGCGCTCGGTATATTATATATTTCAATGACTTACAAAAATTACTCGCGAAAGCTACCCACGAATTTTTCGGAGGAGGCATTTTTTTTATTATGTGAAGCAGTACCCATAATTACCATAAGTAAATTATGGGTTTACTCTGTTTGAGTGATGCGCGAGCAGGTGTCACTTGTTACTTTTACTGCAGGTAAATTCTGATTCAGGGTATGGATAAAGTAAAATTTTTTCTCGTGGTTTCAATCGTGCTGTTCGTTATAGCCGTATTGGGACTGGTGTTTGCTCAACCAAAACGTAACCCGAGCTCCCACACGATAACCCGTTAGCCGGATATTAGTCCGCTTTCCCGAAACCCTTTTCTCGATTTGAGTACTTCGATGGCCTGGCCAAACCGCTGCAGGAAATAGGTGCCATTCGGGACATACCACGATTAAAATGATCGTGATCCGCCTCTATTTACCCCGACGGAGCAATAACACTATGTCCGATACCGATCTCTGTTACCTGGCAGCAACCGAAGCACTCCAGCATTTTCGCAACGGCAAACTGTCCCCGGTCGAATTATTGCACGCCGTAGTCAACCGGGCCGAAACGGCGGAATTTTCCTGCGCCGGCTACACGCATTAGCGGCTGTGGGGAGTGACGCGCAATCCGTGGAATCCCGAATTCACGCCCGGAGGATCATCGGGCGGTTCGGCCGCATCGCTCGCCGCCGGCTCCTCGGTGCTCGCCACCGGCTCCGATATCGGCGGATCGATCCGGATCCCGGCCGCCACCTGCGGCCTAGTCGGGTACAAACCGCCCTACGGGCGCAATCCCGACGATCCACCGTTCAATACCCTGAGCCGCTGCCCGGTTTTGACGGTTCCCACCGGGCGTGCAAAAAAGGGGGTGCCCACCAGTATGCAGATTGTCGGCAGAACTTATTGCGACATGGACGTATTTCGCGCCGGGATCCCCTACGAAAATGAATTCGGCCGCTGGTTCGACGATCGGCGGCAACGGCCCACGTTATGATTTTTTGCCTGTCGCGACCAACGCAATGACGCAACAGCGTTAGGGGACACTGGGAGTTATCCCTCGGTCGATTATCGTCCTTTAATGGGTTTACCTGTTATACCGACTCCCATCTTATGGTTTAATGGAAACTTACGGCTTAATAAAAATAAATTCTAGATGTTTCTAGTGCTCTTTCAGCGAATATCCAGATCTCGAACCAGGATCGATAACGTAAATATGACAATACGAAAAATTGCGATGGCGATATTTTTTGCTTTGCCAGCGGCTTCTTTGGCTCAAGAGTCAGGACTAGGACCTATTACAATCAAAGCGACTAGAGTAGAGAAAAATATCACTGAGATACCAGCTGCAATTAGCACTATCGGGCAGGATGAAATTCAGCTCGGTACGGAACAACTCGGTCTGGATGAATCCTTGGGTCGTGTTCCCGGCCTCTTCATACTTAATCGATACAATTTTGCCCAGGATTTGCGTCCATCTATTCGGGGGTTCGGCGCGCGCTCGAGCTTTGGTATTCGTGGAATCAAAGTTATCGTCGATGGTATCCCTGAAACCCTGCCGGACGGACAGGGATCCGTGGATGGTATCGATATCGGATCAGCCCGTCAGATCAATGTGATTCGCGGCCCGGTATCTTCGTTATATGGAAATGCTTCAGGTGGTGCAATTCTGATCGAATCTGAACAGGGGCCAGCAATACCTTTCGCCGAGGCTCGCACAACTTTCGGCGATTTCGACTTCAATAAGTCGCAGATTAAAACAGGCGGTGATACCGGCAAGTTCAATTATCTGGTGAATGTATCGGATACCTCTATCGATGGATACCGGGATCATAGCGAATTCGAAAACACCCAGTTAAATGCACGCTTGAATACCGTGCTTTCGACTGCATCCAGCTTGCTGACCACGATTCATCATACCGATCAACCAATTGCCAATGATCCTGGTGGCATTACGGAGGAAGACGTGGCCAGTGATCCTGCCCAAGCCCGGGCAGAAAACGTTTCCTTTGATGCCGGCGAGGCATTACGGCAAACTCGCATCGGCCTGTTGTATAAGGTCAGTCTGGGTAAAGATCGCGACCTGGAAGCTCGGGTCTACCACACTGATAAAGATTTCAGCAATAGATTACCGTTCCAGTACGGGGGTGCGGTTTCGTTTGACCGCAGCTATACCGGGGGAGGTCTCAAATACATTGTTTCAGGCGACTTAATGAGTAAGCAAAATCGGCTACTGATGGGTCTGGACTATGATCGCCAGGATGACGACCGCAGACGCTTCCATAACCTGCTGGGTGTTACCGGTGCCGAAACTCTCGACCAGAATGAGCTGGTGACCTCTTTTGGCGGCTATTTACAAAATGAAACAAAACTCAATGATCTTACCGAAATCACCGTTGGTGTTCGCTATGACGAAGTGAAATTCGACGTGACCGACAAGTTTCTCTCCGATGGCGATGATTCGGGCAAAGTCAGGCTCGACCACGTCAGCCCAATGGCCGGTATCACCTTTAAGAGTGGCAACAATACGCATCTGTACGCCACGATATCCATGGCATTCGAAACACCAACCACGACCGAGTTTGCCAATCCCGACGGTGGCGGTTTCAACCAGGATCTCAAACCACAGGATTCGACCAACTATGAAGTTGGCATTAAAACCCTAACCAACAACTATCAATTCGAATTGGCACTATTCCATATCAAGGTTGAAGATGAGCTCACCCCGTTCGAGTTACCAGCTCAACCTGGACGAACTTTTTTTGAAAATGCCGGTTCCTCCAGTCGTGATGGTCTGGAAATCTCGTATTCCAGACAACTGGGAGAGCAGGTTAATTTCTCTATGGCTTATACCTACTCGAATTTTTTGTTCGATGACTTCACTAACGCTGCAGGCGATAAATTTGATGGCAATCAAATCCCCGGGCTTCCTGAAGACTTACTTCATCTGGGTTTTTCGTGGTTTGGAGATTCCGGGTTTTACGCAAAGTGGGATACCACCTACACCGGTGAGCTATATGCCGATAATGCAAACGAGACCAGCGTGGCATCCAGTAGCGTTTCGAACTTTAGACTGGGACATAACGGATTTTACGGAGACTGGGAGGTCTCATCGTTCCTGGGCGTTAATAATCTGTTTGATGAAAATTACAATAACAATATTCGGATCAATGCGTTTGGCAGCCGCTATTTCGAACCAGCGCCTGAGCGAAACGCCTATATCGGGATCACCGTGCGTAGACGCTTTTCGGGCTAAATCCCGCTGTTCGCGTCAGCACCAACCCTGACTCGCAAATGAAAGACAGGGCTCAAATAGATATCATTCATCCTTCTGGGAATCGCAGGCATGTTTATTTGATTGGGGTCAGGTCGGTTACAACCTGTTTTCAATAAGCTAGGGCCTGTTTCAATTTATTCGGAGCCGAAGATGAAAAAGATGTTATTGGTAGCGCTGGTTTTGGGCGTGGTGGTGGTAAGCGGCCCGGCTCTGGCGGGAATACCGGTTCTGGAACTGGCCACGGAACGTGGTTGTTTTACCTGTCATACAATTCATCAGGCGAAGGGCGATACCAAACCATTGGCTCCATCCTACCAGGAAATCGCGGAGCGGTATCGCACCAGCAACGACGCGTTTCAATACCTGGTCAAACGCGTTTTACATGGTACCCTCTACACGGAACAGAATTGGGCCAATGACATCAGCATGCGGTTTATGCCGCCCAACGTCAACGTGACCCGTCTCGAAGCGGGTGAACTGACCAATTGGATTCTCAACTTGCCCGTGAATGAATCTTTGCGTAACCAATTGGCTGAACATGAAGCCATGCTCATTCTCAGTGCCAGGAGTGGCTGCCCGACCTGCCATCTGATGGATACGTCACCTGACTCCCGGCTTATGCCACTTGCGCCCGCTTTTCGGGATGTTGCCAGGCGTTATAAAAACGAATCCGATGCACGCAAGCGCCTGGTCCGTTCCATCATCTATGGTACGCGCGCTGCGAGCAAAATCTGGCCTGATGTCAACATGCAATTCATGCCACCGAATGTGGCTCTGGACCTGGAGAGCGCCGAACAACTCGCACAATGGATTCTGAAACTGAAGTAAATTATGTAGCGCTTTCTCCGTGTGATCGAAAGCAATGGAATAAACGATGGTCTATATGGGCGAGCAAATCCCCGGTCATCAAAAATATCATGTGACGCATCGTCCCCGGGGAGTTCCCTGTTAACCCGATAACAGGTCGGGGAATTTTTGTAACAAGCGCCTGGCTTCACGTTCGAGTTCCTCGCAACCCATGCGCCGGGGCCGTGAAGTTTCGACCCGGTACTCATGTATAAGCTGCATTGGTTTACTGGACAGAAACAGGACTCTCTCTGAAAGCGCGAGCGCCTCTTCCAAAGCATGGGTAACGAAGATCACAGAGCTTGACCGCTGCCGCCATTGTTCGGTGAGTAAATCCCTCAACTGGTTGGCTGAAGGTAGATCCAGTGACAAAAACGGTTCGTCGAGCAGCATCAGGTTTGGTTCGATCGAGAAAGCCCTGGCCAGCGATAGTCGGCGCTGCATGCCTCCGGATAGCTGGCTCGGGAAAGCTCGCGCGCAGTCCATGAGACCAAATTGATCCAGAATTTTGTTCGGTTCGGTGACGCAATCACCGCAAACCAACTCCAGGTTTTGCATTACCGTGAGCCAGGGCATCAACCTTGGAGACTGGAAAACATAGCCCAGCCGGTTTTGCTCGGCACCGTTGTGTCTTATGTCGCCGTCAAATTGAGTATCCAGCCCGGCAACCAGGTTGAGCAGGGTTGTTTTGCCACAGCCTGAAGGACCCACCAGCGAGATGAATTCGCCCTGACCGAGAGTTAGCGAAAAATTCTCGATCACCATCTGGCTGTCGAATGCCTTGCTGGTAATATTGACTACGAGGCCCGGTAGCGCCATCGTGCCAACCTCTGGTCGAGTTTGTCGAACACCAACAGTTCGATCAACATAATGATCGCCGCGAATGCAATCGTGTATGCCAGGATACTCGCGATATCGAAATACTGAAAATAAATACCCAGCTTGAAACCGACACCGTTGCTACGCCCAAGCAATTCGACCACGAGCACGATTTTCCACACTAGCGCCAAACCGGAACGCGTGGCCGCCATCAGGTAGGGGTAGAGTTGCGGTAGAAAGACCTTGAACAATGTCTGTCGTCGCGATAACCGATATACCGATGCAACCTGCATTAGCTCGTTGTCTATAGCTCGAGCACCCTCGCGCAGGGTTACCGCGGTGTTTGGTATCTTATTGACAGCCACCGCGAGTATTGCCGCGATTTCGGTGAGACCAAACCAGATATAACAGAGAAAAATCACCACCAGTGCCGGAATATTGAGACCGAGGACCAACACTGCATCGAATACCGCGTTCAATCGGCGCGACCGACCCATTAGAATGCCGATCAAGCTGCCAACACCGAGGGCGAGGACAAACGCCGCCATGACCCGCAAAAAGGTAATACCCATGTGTTCCAGCATATCCCCGGACACCAGCGTGGCGATCAGTGTCTGCATTACGATGACCGGGGTGGGCAGGATCTCGTCTTGCAGCGCAACCGCGACCAGTTGCCATAGCAACAGGAACGCAGCGATTCCCCCAAGCCGCAATATTTGTTGATCTGTTCGGTATTTAGACATATGTGCCGCTAAAAATCCTGCTCTAACCAGAATACTCCCGCGGGCAACTCGCGCGCCGAGCCAACCAGTTGATCGCCTCCCAGTTTAGCCAATATCCTGTACAACCGCGTAGCACTGTCCCGGTCTTGCTCATTGAAACTCAGCGGAATCCCGGCACGGTAGGCGTCTCGCAGCGCCACCAGCATGGATTGATCATTGGCCCGGGTTTTGGGTTTAAGACGTCTCCATTCCTGGTCCGATGACTCGAGGATTAGCTTGGCCTGGCGAATAGCCTTGAAAAACGCGCTGACCAGGTCATGATTTTGATTTGCCCAGGCTTCACCGAATACCCAACCGAGCAACGCCACCGGGCGTTCGACCTCAAGCCGCTTGAGAACTTCATCCATGGAGATTAACCGTTTCATACCCTGCGCCGATAAGCGTGCGCTGTAATGCCAGAAATTGAGAACCGCGGGTAAGTCGCCGCGGACAATCAATTTGTTCAATAAAGGAGGAGCAGCAAATTTTGGTTCCAGCTCGCGTGCGAGATCCTTCCCGTGATAACGCTGATAAAAGGCCTGCAGCAATAACCAGCTTTTGTCAGTAGGACCGCCGGCGATTCCGAGCTGCCTGTTTTCCAGGGCGCTTAGCGAATCGATGCCCGAATCCGGGTGAATCATGACCGCACCGAGCGACGTCGAGTGAGGATAGAAAACCAGATCGGAACCATGGCTGCGTTGGCGCGCAACCCAGACAAAGTCAGTTACGATTAAATCCGCCGCTGCCGATTGCAACGCAACCGCGGTAGCACTTTTAGAGCCAAAGCCGGCTACCTCAAGTTTGAAGCCGTTTTGCCGGTCGAGTTGGTGATACTTGATAACATCGAGTTCCCAGTTGACGGTACCAAACTCGAGTACGCCGACGCGCACTACGGGCTCACCGACCGCTAGCGAAACGGGAAGGACAATCGCCAGGCAAGTGATAAAAAAAGTAGTGACCAGGTTCGGCATTCTCATTCCCCTCTTTTACGAGATAATCCACGTTCTGGCCGGTATCCCCGCAACGCGAGAGTCAGGAATACGACTGTTGCAAGCAATACCCATCCAACGCCAGTTGCGTTGAAGTGGCTGTAAAGTGCGAAGCGGATCATTTCGACGCCGTGAGTAAATGGATTGAACGCGCACAGGTAATACAAAAACTCACTGCTTTCGCGCATTTTCCACAGCGGGTATAACGCGGATGATATAAAAAACAATGGAAACACCACGAAATTCATCACCCCTGCAAAATTTTCCAGCTGGCGGATTTTTGAGGACAGTAAAAGGCCGAGACTGCCGAGCATGAGCCCGTTTAGCAGCAGTGCCGGTATAGTACTGAGATAGCCCATTGGCGGCATTTCAATACCAAACAGGTAGGCGAATCCGAGAAATGCGTATACCTGGAAAAACGATACACTAACCCCGGCGAGCAGTTTACTGACCAGCAGCCACCAACGCGGTAGCGGACTAGTGAGTAGTATACGCATCGAACCCATCTCGGTGTCATAAACAATCGACAACGAATTTTGCATGCCGTTAAACAACTGCACCATCCCCACCAGACCGGGTAAAATATAAACCTCGTAGGTGATATAAGTTTCGTAGGGTGGAATGATCGAAACTCCGAGCGCTGCCCGAAAACCGGCGGCAAATACCAGTAACCAGACCAGGGGCCGTACCAGGGTGCCAAAAAAGCGACCTTTTTGATGGAAAAAGCGCAGGTTTTCGCGCAGGATTACACCACTTAGGCATCGCCACCAGGCGTTCACGAACCCCTCTCACCGGTCAGTTTAATATAGACATCGGTAAGGCGGTCGCAGGAATGTTCCCGCATCACCTTATCGGCAGGTCCGTTTGCACACAGCTTGCCCTGATGAAGTATTAGCAGGTTATCATTCCCGGGATCAACCTCGTCAATCAGGTGCGAGGCCCAGAGAACGCAGACATCGCGTTCTCGCGCTAGAGAATGGGCGTAGGCGACGAATTGCTGTCGGGTTGGTATGTCGAGCCCTACGGTTGGTTCGTCGAGTAATAACAAGGCGGGTTCATGCAACAGCGCGCGCGCAATTTCGACACGCCTGCGATGGCCTCCATTTAACTGGCGCACGGTCTTGTTTACGATATCTCCAATCTCCAGGCGTTCGATTTCAATATTGATTTGGCGAGTCGCTTTGTTACGCGGCATTCCGCGTAGCGCCGCGAAGTAATGCAGATTCTGGTGTACGCTAAGATCGAGATCCAGGGTAGGTTGCTGAAACACGATGCCAATTTGCTGTAACGCCGGTATTGGTGCCGTGCGGACATCATGCCCGCATATCCGAATCGAACCCTGGCGGGTTTCGATCAAATGGCAGATCAGCGAAATTAACGTCGTTTTCCCGGCGCCATTGGGACCAAGCAGCGCGGTAAAGGTACCGCTCACCAGCTCCAGGGATACTTCATCGAGTGCCGCATCACCGCCGTATTGGTAACTGACGGTGTCCGCAGATAATACCGGCTGATTCATGAGTCGAGGCTATTTAACCCGGATGGGTTGACCATAGTTCTACTCATGGACCGCGACGCCCCAGGGAAATCTACCGACCTTTATGGATTTAATCACCTTCATATTTTCGATATCGATAATCGAAACATCACCACTGACGCCATTGGTGGTCAACAGAAACTTTTCATCCGCGGTCGGTGCAAGTTTCCACACCCGCCGCCCGACCAGCAGGTAGTCGAGCACTTCGTAGGTTTGAGCATCGACTACCGCGACATGATTTGCAGGTCCCAGTGCAAAAAAGGCAAGCTTGCCATCTCGTGTCAGATACAGGCCGACGGGTTGCACCCGATCCTGGCGAATACCCTTGATTTTGAATTTAAGCTCAATGATTTGCTCGTAGCTGGCGGTGTCGAAAACCGAAACAGTACCACCAATTTCAGCGGTTACCCAAAGGCGCCTGCCGTCAAGATCAAAAGCGGCGTCGCGAGGGCGTTGACCAACCAGCGAATTTTCGAAGATCTGGAAGGTCTCGGTATCGATCCAGTGCGCCATATTGGTGGTTTCCGAAGTGTTAATCATGATCTTGCCGTCCGGGCTGATAGCTACGCCTTCGGGTTCGACGCCGACATCGATTTGATTCAAAACACTGCGCCGACTGGTATCGATGACAGTAACGATATTGTCGGATTCATTCGAGGTGTATATGCGATCACCCGAAGGGCTGAGGACAAAGGTTTCGGGGTTTTCACCGGATGGCAGATCATAGAGCGGTTCCAGGTTCTCCACATCGAAAGCTCGAATCGCGTCGTCATCGGAGACGCATACGTAAAGAATCTTGTTGTCCGGGCTGAGTGCAATACCCCGTGGGCGCTGCCCGACGCTGAAGGTATTTACGACTTTTAAGGTATCGAAGTCGATGACTGAAACCGTATTATCTTTTTCATTAGTGACATAAACCGTATCGGCAAACAGCACCGGTGGAGTCAGTAACAGGGCAAGGGCAAAATGTCTTACGATAGCAATAGGCATTCAAACCTCAGTTTAATTTGCAGCGACTGTCGGCCCGGTCGAGGCCAAGAGTATCGAGTTCATTGCGTTGGTGTAGAAATTCTTCGAGCGGCGCTTGCGATACCAGCGCGCGCGCCCACATGATCGGGACCGGCTGGCGCATCTGGCCATTCCATCGGCGATAATTCATCTTCCGGCCTTTATAGCCTGCGAGCTGAAATTTCTCCGAGCGGATGTAGCCTTCAATCCCGCTAGAGGTTGCATCAGGATTGCGTAGCCTGGCCTCACCAATCGAACGTACCGCTAGCCAGGCGGCGTAATCACGCGGCATCATCCAGCGATTCGCCTGTTTCAGGAATCTTTCCTGTAATTGGGCAGCACCCCATTGTTCGACCGGTCGTCCCCAGGTCTTCGCAACCAGTCCCTGGGTCCCGGCTACCGGGCGAGGGTCCCAGGTGTTGAATAACAGGTAGTCGCCAAAATCACCGGATTCGTCGGCAACCATCAGTACGTCATAATCCGGGCCCTGGGTAAACAACGGCACTTCGGCAGGCGCGCTGCGGCGGGCGTCGAAGTCTCCGCTCCAGTCCTTTTGCGCAACTATCCTGGCACCGAATTTTTTTGCCGAACGTTTGACTGCCGCGGCAAATTTTTCGTCCCCCGCTCTGTGACCGGCGACCAGAAACCAGCGTTTCCAGCGTTTTTTCAATAGCAATTGAGCCAGCGCGTCGCTGCGCATGTCGCGGCTGAGGGCGGTGTGCAGTAACGATGCATGGCAGTCGGAATCGCGAAGGCGCCGGTCCTGCGCCGCGATATTGAACATTAGCAGATGATTCGGAACCGGCTGCTGTAACAAGCGCAGCAGGGTATCGGTTTCGAGGTCGAGTAACACGAACCGGATGCCGTCGGTCGCCATCGAAGCCAGTGCTGTCTTGGGATCTTCCCCCTGGTCGATATGCCGGACTTCGAGGTTATAACCCTGGCCGCTAAATTTACCGGTGGAATTGTTATCGCTGATACCGAGTACGGCGCCTGCAACACCCTCGTCTTCTGGCGGGTCGTCCAGATTTGACAGCACGGGGGGAGGATCACGGGTCTCGACCAGGTATCCCACGCGGATATTTTCAGCATCTACCGGGAGCAGCACCGCGGTTAACATCAACAGGCTACACAGGTGACTAGCCCGCATATCTCACCACCCTCCTGCTGCGGACGCCGATAAGCTCGCTGTGGCGGGGCGTACTCCCGCCGGCCGGCTAAACGTAGTGAAAACTACGCCGGCGCCGGCCTCTGGTCCGTGCGCCCCGCCACAGCGGCATCTCGACGCCCTCGCGACGGACGGTGGCGAGATATGCGGGCTAGTCATCGATGGTTTGAAGCAAAGCTGCCCTGGATGCCATATCGTGATCATCGAGTTCCGGAAATTGGTTAAGAATACGCTTATGTCTAAAATCAGTGACCCAGACAGCGAATATTTTTACTGCCCGCAATCACCATGTGCCCTTCGTAGCGTACGAATATTACACAAAGCTGGCGTGGATTAGAAATCCACCAGGCTTTTGCGTCGATACCGTTCGGTTTGGTTGCTTCAATATCAATTCGGGTAGGCGTTGTACCCGGTTGGAGGCGTTGTGCCTTGCCACCGGGAACCGCGACCTTGACGATTTGACCGCTGCGATTCTCAACCGTAACAAAGCTTGTTTCCGCATAAGCCGAATGACCTGCCAGACTCAAACAGAGTGCCAGTATGACATGAATCAAGTGATCGGGAATGGAGCGCAATGGATTGAAATTAATCTGGGATAGCATCGTCGTCGAAGCCAGTGTAACACCAGCCCGGTGGGAATCAATTTGACTGCCGAAATTCCGATGGCACAAGCCTGGCAATCGACTTTCACGCCGTTCGTGAACCCGGCGATGATCGTTATTTTGGTTGGCAGTGACTTTTCCACACCATTGTCAGGTACAGAATTTTTTCACGCTTCGTTAGTTCGGGTCCTTTGAAGTGTTCCGAACGCCAGTTATACTCAACCGTTTCGCCAACGCTAATCAAACATAAAGCGGACAAAAGGAGGACACAATGACTTCAATAGTCAAGAGAAGTACCAGACTGCTGGCCGGGGCTTTTATTGGCGCGACCGCGTTAATGTCGTGGATGGCCGCACCAATCGTCTGGGCTCACGGAAATGTTGCACCTCAGGCGGTGGATACCACCGGCTTGCCTGAGCTCGGTGCCGAGTGGGTGGAAACCAACCCTTTCCGGGACAATGCGGAATTTCTCGATCTGGCGATAGAGATAGGCGCTTCGGCATATAACCAGAACTGCGCTCGTTGTCATGGACTCGAGGCGATATCAGGGGGTATTGCGCCGGATCTGCGCTTGCTGGAGGAAGAGTATGATGGCGACGCATGGTATGTCGAGAGAGTGACCAAAGGTGCAGTCAGGGACGGCAGGGTATACATGCCGCCGTTCAAGGATATGATCAATCAGGAGGGTTTGTGGGCAATCAGAACATATATCGATTCACGCCCGGACGATTGATTCAGCCGATGCTAACGGGAATGATTTCAATATGAAGATTGTTCACCTGATCGGGTCGGCAAATCTGATAATCGCGCTGGTTTTAGCGGTTGTGTGCGAAACGACGCCTGCGCAAACCCTGCCCAACCATCCCATCTATGATGAAATCATCGCTCGCGGTACGCTTGAAATCGCCGTGTACCAGGATTTCCCGCCTTTTTCAAACCGGGTGAATGGGAAGCTCGTGGGCCTGGATGTCGATCTCGGGCGTATCATCGCGAAAAAGCTTGGCGTCGAAGCGGTATTTCATGAGCTGCAGGCTGCTGAATCAGTCAATGATGACTTGCGTAACGCGATCTGGAAAGGACACTACCTTGACAGCTCGGTGAGTGACCTGATGCTGCATGTCCCCAGTGAGATCGAGTTCGCGAAACTTAACGATAAGGTGGCCATTCTGGGGTCTTATTTCCAGGAACAGCTGGTGGTAGTGCGAAATATTAAAAAAACTGGTGAATTCCCGACATTTGCCGTATTTCGTTTTGAAAAAATCGGGGTTGAACTCGATAGCCTGCCGGATTTTTATTTGACCGGTTTCGGTGGCGGGGTTCTGCGCGATAATGTAGTCCATTATTCGACGGTTGCGGAAGCGGTCGATGCCATGCTCAACGAGGTTACAGCGGCGGTTTTCGCACCTCGCGCGCAGATTGAATCAGCCCTTGGAATTCCCCAGGAAAAGTACAGCATCGATACCGTGCTCGCCCCGGGCCTTTCTCGTGACCGCTGGAATCTCGGGGTGGCGGTCAGTATTCAAAACCGGCAATTGGGCTATGCGATTGATGATATTTTAAATGATCTGGTGTCTAATGGTGAGGTCGAGGCGCTATTTGCCCGCCACGGATTAAGCTACCGTGCCCCGGAGTTATGAAATGTTAAACCAGATTTTCAGATTGATCCTGCCCGGCCTGCTAATAGCGAGTAACGCCATGGCTTCACCACAGGATCCGTTGCAGTCGGTGATGTGGGATTTCATGCTCAAGAATGAACTCAAGCTGGATCCGGGGCAGGTTATTTTTGATGATCGCATCGAGATCTATGCACCGGCATCCGTAGAAGACGGTATGAATGTACCGGTGTCGGTGAAGGTAAACGGTCTCGAGCAGGTCGAAGAGATCATCGTGCTTGCCGATCATAACCCCATACAGCGCGCTTTGAATTTTTATCCCGGTGCAGCGGACCCCTATATTGCATTTCGTATGAAGGTGCAGGAGGCTACCCCGATCAGGGCGGTGGTGCGCACTGTTAATGGAAAATGGTATGCCGGTGGCGTGTGGCTGAACGCGCCGGGTGGGGGTTGTACGACAGCCTCGGTGAGCCAGCAGTCGCAACTATGGGAAAGCAGCCTCAACCGTATCGGTGCCCAGGTGTGGAACAAGAGCGATGGTGGCGACCGACTGCGCATGCGCATTATCCATCCAATGGACACCGGTTTGGTATCATCGATTCCGGCGTTCTTTATTGAAAGTTTGTCCCTGCGTGATAACGAGGGTAACCATATCGCTCGGCTGGAAACATTTGAGGCGGTATCCGAAAATCCGGTGTTCACTTTCTCCGTGCCTGCTGATGCGACTAATGGGGTGGGCTACCAGTTGGTTGGCAATGATAATAACGGTAACGTATTTGCCGCGCGCGTGAATATCCCCGAGAGCCCGCTCAATCTGGAATCCCTGTTTGCTGTCAATGACTAGTCTGTTGCGCGGCCTGTCAGTTATCGCACTGGTATACCTGGCAACCAATTTCGCCGTGATCGCAGCGGAACTTTCCTACCGGCTAAACCCCGTGGAAGTCGCTCCAGGCTGTTATGCACTGATTGGCTCCGAGGATTATTTCAGCACTGAAAACGGTGGCAATATTGCCAATATCGGATTTGTCGTCACCGATGTTGGCGTGGTCTTGATTGACACGGGTCCGTCTCGACGTTATGGAGCAGCTCTGCGGCGGACAATCCAAAAGTATGCAGGCGGGTTGCCGGTGGAGCGCGTAATTATCACCCATGCTCACCCCGATCATTTTCTTGGAAATCAGGAGTTTCTCGACGCGCCGATATACGCAGGGACGAAAACTATTGGTCTGATCAATGCCAGCGGCGAGGATTTTGCCGTCAACATGTACCGCCTGGCAGGGGACTGGATGCGCGGCACCGAGGCATTAACACCCACTGTGAATGCTGAAGCAGGTCGATTCCGAGTGGGTAGCCACCAGTTCAATTTATACCAGTTCCAGGGCCATACCGGCGATGACCTGGTGTTATTCGATGAGACTTGCGGTGTTCTCTACGCAGGCGACCTGGTATTTAACGCGCGCACACTTTCTACCCCGCACGCCAACCTGGAGGAATGGATCGAGAGCCTGGAAAAACTGAAGTCGATACCGTTCAGGTTACTGGTTCCCGGTCATGGTGCTGTAACCGAAGGTAATAGCAGTATCGACCAGAGCATCGATTATCTGCGCTGGCTGCAACGGCGACTCAACAAATCCTTTAACGCAGGCCTGGATCTCACCGAAGTCATGGAGCTACCGATCCCCAGGCGATTTGCTTCTTTCTCGCTGGCGCGTGACGAGTACCGGCGTTCGGTACATAATCTCTACCCGGCAATAGAGGCTTCGAATTTGCCCCCGGTTGACCAGTAGAATGGCACATACCATCCGCGAGCCGAATACCTAACCAGCTTGGATCCCTCCGGGGCCTCACTTGCCTTAATATAAATATGGGGTTAGTATCCGGGTGGTTGCCTGATTGCCCATGAGAAAATAAAAACATAGTCGGCACTGCCTTTTCCACATACACAAATCATCCGTATCTTAATAGGAGGGAATAGATATGAAGATCTATACACTATGCGCATCAATAATTGTCACGCTGAGCATTATTTGCACAACCTCGGTGAATGCCGGTGTAACCGACAAAGATATCCTGAATGACCAGGCAACGCCTGGTGATATCGTCTCCTACGGCATGGGGCCGAGAGCACAGCGCTTCAGCCCGATTAAAATGCTCAATAAAAATAATATCGAGCGCCTGGTGCCGGCATACGCTTACTCTTTTGGAGGCGAAAAGCAACGCGGTCAGGAAGCACAACCCCTGGTATATGATGGCGTAATTTACGTTACCGGATCTTACTCACGTGCATTTGCGATCGATGCCAGGACCGGAGAAGAGATCTGGGAGTACAACGCACGACTTCCTGACGGTATTCTGCCCTGCTGCGATGTAGTAAATCGCGGTGCTGCGATCTATGGCGATATGATATATTTCGGCACCCTCGATGCGGCGCTGGTGGCGTTGGACCGGCATACCGGCAAGGTGAAATGGAAGAAAAAGCTAGGCGATTACAAGGCAGGCTACTCGATGACGGCAGCACCGATGATCGTCAAGGGCAAGATTATTACCGGCGTTTCGGGCGGTGAATTTGGTATCGTCGGCCGCGTCGATGCGCGCGACGCCATGACCGGTGAAACGGTGTGGTCGCGCCCGGTTATCGAAGGGCATATGGGCACCCTGAATGGCAAGGAATCCACGATGACCGGTACGCTTAACGCGACATGGCCCGGTGATATGTGGAAAACCGGTGGAGGCGCCACCTGGTTGGGCGGCACCTATGATCCTGATACCGACCTGATTTACTACGGTGCCGGAAACCCTGCGCCGTGGAATTCGTATTTGCGTCAGGGTGATAACCTCTATGCGGCGTCGCGCCTTGCAATCAATCCCGACAATGGCGAAATTGTATGGCATTACCAGACTACTCCCAGGGAAGCCTGGGACTACGATGGCGTCAACGAGGTTATCTCTTTCGACCAGGGCGGCAAGAAACTGGCGGCGACCGCCGATCGCAACGGGTTCTTTTACGTGCTCGACCGTACCAATGGTAAATTACAAAGTGCAACGCCCTTCGTCAAACAGATTTCCTGGGCCTCTAGTATCGATCTGAAATCGGGGCGTCCCAACTTCATTCCTGAAAATCGTGCCGGTAATCCGGTGGATTCGGCCGATGGCAAGAAGGGTTCCTCGATTTTCGCGGTGCCATCCTTTCTGGGTGGTAAGAACTGGATGCCAATGGCATATAGCCAGAACACGGGATTGTTCTATGTGCCGTCTAATGAATGGGGAATGGACCTGTGGAACGAGCCGGTAACCTATAAGAAGGGTGCTGCATATCTTGGCGCGGGTTTCACCATTAAACCGCTGTTCGATGACTATATCGGATCGCTGAAGGCGATCGATCCGTCAAACGGTGAAATCAAGTGGGAATACAAGAATGAAGCACCGCTGTGGGGCGGTGTCATGACGACCGCGGGTGGTTTGGTATTCACCGGTACGCCAGAGGGCTATCTGAAGGCCTTTGATGATAAAACCGGCGAGGAGGTCTGGAGCTTCAATACCGGCTCGGGTGTGGTCGGAATCCCGGTAACCTGGGAAATGGATGGCACTCAGTATGTTGCCGTCAACTCGGGTTGGGGCGGTGCGGTTCCGCTTTGGGGTGGTGAAGTGGCCAAAACGATCAAACACCTGAATCAGGGCGGCAGTCTTTGGGTGTTTAAATTATTGAAGTAAGCACCTGCAAACAAGGCCTACGCACTAAGGGGAGCTCGATGCTCCCCTTTTTTTTGCCGGGAATCACGCATTAACCCCCCGGATTAATTCTTGTGTTGTTTTACCAGCTCACCTGGGGAGACATTCCTGCCGGTAGCAAGCAGGTGCTGTTCGAGAGGGATGAAACTTCAGCTCAGTTGCATGGAGCAAGATCATGAATCCGGCTCGCCCGGTGCGATAAATATGGCTCGGGAATAGCCGTTTCAAGCTTAAAATTCTCCTCCTTCCAGCCGTCGATTCCATAGGGATACCAGTACACATTGCAGTATCCCAATTCTTCGATTGCACGTATAACCGAATTCCAGGACATCCAGCAATCCGCGGTACAATAAAATAACAGTAGGCGTGATTTGTCTCCGCGGGCGTAGTGAGCCAGGTTGTTACGCAGGTAAGCGGCCATTTCAGTATCGAGCGATTCGTAACCTACGTTCGGCAGCCAGATCGACCCGGGAATTTGTAACGCATCCTTCGCGCGTTGTGGAATCCAGCTTCGATTACCCTCGGCGTCAACCGGGCCCAGGGTTATCGGCGATACATTAACTAATAGGACATCGGACTGTTCAATCAGCGATTTGACATCCTCGGCAAAGAACAAAGTGGTGGCACCTGGAGCGGACAAGGGTGTCGGTGCCTTGTAGGGCCATCCGCGATACGCCGTGGAAGTTCCATCCCCGGGCATTGCCTGGCAGCCTCCAAGGCATGCCAAAGAAAGGATGATGAGTAATTGTTTAAGTAACTTCGTCAAGTTGTGGCTATCCCGTGTCTCGTCTTTATAACATCGGTATTGTAATATCCGGGACTTCCTCTTTTCACGCAATAGGCAGGCTATCGATTCGATGATTCGAATGGTTTTTATTACCCTGCTGGTCAATTTTCTGCTGTTTACTGTCACGACCAGGGCGTCGCAACTCAATCCGGTCGAGCTGGCATCAAAGGTGACTCCACCTTATCAACTCGGTGAACGGGTTAAGAATAGCGAGGTGTGGACACTAGTCAACCTGGATGGGGCCGCCGCAGGATACATTTTCGAGACTGAATCGCTGGCACCACTTCCGGGTTTTTCAGGTATACCCATCAATTTGGTGGTATCGATGGATAAGCAGGGATCATTATTGAATGTTGAAATCCTCAATCATAACGAACCGATATTTGTGTCGGGGCTTGGCGAGGCGCCGTTTCACAAATTTGTGGAGCAGTACCGCGGGCGCAGTATTTACGATGCCATGTCGGTAGGTGTGCCCTACGGCAAGGTCGAAGGGGCAAGCGCGCAAAACTATCTTGATGGTGTTACCAAGGCAACTGCCTCGGTGCGTATCACCCATGAAACAATTCTCGCAGCCGCCAACGCGGTAGCGCGAGAAAAGATGCGTGGCCTTGCTGCTACACCACCGCCGATCCCCGATATGTCTTACGTTGAGACATTGAACTTTAACGACCTTGTCGATCAGGGAATTGCGATTCGACACCAGATAACCAATCGTGAGGTGCAACATTTATTCAGCGATAGCCCATGGGAATCGGACGATCAGGTTGCAGTTGACGAAACGGATGGATTGTATCTCGATTTGTGGGTGATCGATATTGGCCCACCGGCGGTCGCAGGCGCCGTGCTCGATGCACAAAGCCTGGAAACCCTGCGATATTTTTTATCGATCTCGCCCAACGATGAACCTATTCTGCTGATTGACCAGGGACGGCATGGCCTGGTTAGCGAGGAGTTTGTGCGTAACACCGAACCCGACCTGATCGCCGCGTGGCAGCACGGATTGCCGGTAACTTTAAGAGACGCCGATCTTGAACTGACACTGTTGCCGGGATTGCCGAGAGGGCATCAAATGGTAGTACGTACCGACCGGCGCCTGGGTTTCGATCCAACCCGCTCCTGGGATCTGGTGCTCAAGGTAGTGCGAGAACATGGTAGTTTCATGCCGACAATTGGTGTCCGCGACCTGACTTTTGGCCATCGATCACCGCAAAGATTTTACTTAACCCCGGGTTTTGACAAGCCGCTAACGCCCTTACAGGCCGCGATCATGGGGAGGTT
>JAAEPH010000054.1 GCA_024232855.1 Gammaproteobacteria bacterium | reverse complement strand
AAATTCGATTGGATGCTGCAATCGGCACCTTCCCGTCATTGCGAGTCGCGCAGCGACGCGGCAATCTCCAAACGATATGCCAAACTTCATGAGATTGCTTCGCTGCGCTCGCAATGACCCGGTATGGCCGGTTCGGGCACACTTCTGCCGCCCGTCGAGGATTTTCGAGCGTCCGCTTTCTTAGCGAGACGAACAATATCATGCAACTTTAAGTTCTTTGATGTTCTTAAAAACCGTCCTGATTTCTCGCGAAGGCGCTATGCAGATAGCTCGATATGTGTCCGCGATGGCGGGCTAGTTAGAAGCGGATACTTTTCCCGACAAGGTCTGCTGCGCCGACAGGTGGTCGCCCAGCGCGGCAACCGCAACGTCAAACTCGTTCCGCAATTGTTCCGCTAATCCTGGAGTTGCCTCGATACCCTTCGCCGCCTGTGATTCGACATCGACCAGCAACGCGCAGAGCCTTTCGAGACCGAAATTCCCGGCCGCCCCCATCAGCTTGTGGGCCAGCCTGTTCTGTGCTTCAAAATTACCCTTGTGCATCGCCCCACCGAGTTCGCCCACCAGCGGACCTGCCGATCGATAGAACAGTTCCGCCAGTTGTTCGACATTGTCGAGGCCCAGACGGCCGATATCGCCGTCGATCACCGTGGTATCGATTACCCTGCCGTTGGCCGGATCCGCTGGTTTACCGGCGCGCGTGATGATCACTTTTTCACCGCTGATGGCTGTGGCGATGGCCTGCTCAAGGTCTTCCATGGAAAACGGCTTACCCAGGAAGCCATTCATTCCCGCAGCGAGGTACGCATCGACTTCCTCGGTAAACACGTGCGCCGACATCGCAATCACCGGCAGTTCCGCGATCGCCGGGTCGGCATGTGCGCGAATGTGCCTGAGGATGGTCAGGCCGTCGATACCCGGCAGGCTGATGTCGAGCAGCACCAGCGATAAATTGCCCTGGTCCAGCAGGATCAATGCCTCCTCTCCGTTTTGCGCGGCCACCACCCGATGCCCGAGATGTTGCAGGTAGCTGCGTGTCACCATGCTGTTGGTGGCATCGTCTTCCACCATCAATACCCGCTCACTGGCGGTGAGATCCGCTGTGGTTATCGAGTCCGCCTGCACCGCTGAAGCCGATTCGCAAATTTCAATATCGACGTCGAAACCGATGCGGGTGCCCTTTCCGGGCTCGCTGTGCAGCGATATCTGACCCCCCATAGCATTCACCAGTCGATCGCAGATGGCGAGCCCGAGACCAATGCCGCCGTGAAGCCGGGCGCTGCTGGCATCGACCTGGGTAAAGGCCTGGAACACTTCTTCCTGCTTGTCCTCGGCAATACCGATGCCGGTATCGGTGACCGCGAAGTTCAGGGTAACGCCGGTCCGATCCACGCCGGGCTGGCAGTTGACCGCCAGCGTAATCGAGCCGTTATCGGTGAACTTGTTGGCATTGCCAACCAGGTTGATCAGGATTTGATGCAGCTTGCCCGAATCCCCCATTAGCCACTGGGCGGGGTCGCCGTCGATTGTCAGCCGCAGATCGTTGTTCTTCTCGCGCACCGAAACCATCATCAGGCCGACAACATTGTTCAACAATTCCGCCAGCTCGAAGCGCCGGTTTTCAATGTTGAGTTTGCCGGCTTCGAGTTGCGAGTAGCCGAGAATGTCATTGACGATATCCAGCAGGCTGGTGTTCGCGGCATCGATAATGTTCACGTAGTCCTGTTGCCGCGGCTGCAGCTCGGTGTCGGCCAGCAGACGCAGGGTGCCGAGCGCGCCACTCAAGGGCGTACGTAACTCGTGGCTCATGGTGGCGAGGAAGGCAGTTTTCGCCTCGCTCGCCTGTTCGGCTTTTTTGCGCGCAACAGCGTGATTCTGCACTTCCTCGGAAAGCATGTGATTGGCGTCGCGCAGCTGTTCAGAACGTTCCTCGACCAGTTCTTCGAGATGCGCCTTGTGCTGGCGCAGTTCTTCGTCCAGCTTGCGGTTGTGAATCGCGTTGTCGCGGAAGCCGCGTAGCGCCTGGCCCATGTCGGTCAGTTCATCGTGGCCCTCGACGACGATGTCGACGTCGTAGTCGCCCTCGGTGATCGAGCGGGTCGCCGACTGCAGTGACAACAGGCGCCGCACCACGTTGCGCTTGATGAACCACCATAAAATCGCCGCGGCGACGAGGAGCAGGACGATCGAAATCCCGCTGAATAACAGGCGGCTGGTATCGAGCGATTCCTTGGCCGTGGTGGAGACCTGGTTGATCAGGGTGCCTCCGGCGGCGTTCAGCTCGTTAACGATGCCGTTCAGCGTTTGCGACGCCGCCGCGGTTTCGAGCGATAGCCGGGTCAGCGACTCACTGATCCGCAACAGGGAAACGCGCGTCTCGAAGATGCCATAGACGTAAATCGGGCCGCTATCGATCTCCATCGCGCCCAGCAGGTCACTCGCTTTCTGGCGCCGCTGCGGATCATTGATCTCGCTCACTCGGCGCTTCAGTATCGACAGGGTCTCCCTGGTGCGCTGGCGCAGGTCGTCCAGCGCCTGTAAATCGGATTCCCTGGCCACCCGGTTGAACAAACCGTTCAGGTTGGCGCTGCGAAGGCGCAGCTCATACATGCGTTCCATGGCGTCGAGATCGACCTCCACCAGGCGATCGAACACGTTGTACAGCTGTTGCTTGTCGGCCTCATCCTCGACCAGGTCGTACAGGTTCGATGTAATTGCGGTAGTTGTAGCTGCCGCGTTGGCGACCAGAGAATCCGCCAGGTTGTTGAGGGCTTCGGTGGTGGCGATCAGGTCGCTTGCCAGCTGGTCGAAATGCGCCTGCTTGTGGATGCGCTGGCGCACCAGGTCATCCTGCCGGCGCAACTTGTCCTCGATGATGGCGACCGTCTTGCGTAATGCCGGCAGAGACTCGGTGGCGAATCCCTTTTGCTCGAAGTCGTCGAGCAGGGTATTGACCTCGGCGGCCTCGGAGAACAGCGCGGAACTGATTCGGGCGCGCTCCGATTCGTCGCGCACCCGCAGTAATTGACGTGAGGCCGCGCCGATCGAGGCATTCAGCGCCGATAGCTGGTGCGCCTGCCGCAATCCGGGAATCGCCTGGTCGATCACCGAGTTCTGGGATTCGGTGACACGCAGAAACCCCTTCCAGCCAACCGAAGACGCAACCACCGCCAGTAAAAAAATGGCGCCGAAGGCCAGATATAATTTTGCCGCAATACCAAGCTTACGCATGGCAAAATGCTGCGCCTTGCAGTCGAAAATTGCAAGCGTACAATTATTTGCAACTCGGCTTTATGGCATGAAGGCATTGAATAGCCCCCTTTATTTTCGGTTTTTGACAACTCTTTTACTCGTGTTGTTTTCGGCCGCTGGCACCGCGGCTCAGGTCGAGGTATGGCGCCTGGAAACCTGGTCGATCCCGTTCGACTATTCCAGCGAAAGCCGGTTTATCGATTATCAACCCACCACAAAGGCCAGCCGTGTCTGGCATCTGTGTATCTCCTATCCGCATTTGAAAGACGCTTACTGGTTAAATGTAAACTACGGTATGGTTCAGGAAGCACGCCGGCTCGGTGTCGCGTTTACCCTGGTCGAAGCAGGCGGCTATCCCAATCTTGAGCGCCAGCGGCAGCAGATCGAACAGTGCACCGCCGCAGGAGCGGATGCTATAATCGTCGGCACGGTATCGTTTCGAGGGCTCAATCAAAGCATTACCAGGATCGCGGAAACGATGCCGGTACTGGCGACGGTAAACGATATTGAAGACACCGGGATTACCGCCAAGTCGGGTGTCTCGTGGACGACCATGGGGCAAGTGACCGGCGAATACCTCGCTGAAAAACACAGGGCCGGAACCGAGCCGGTAACGGTTGCCTGGTTTCCCGGGCCGCGGGGCGCGGGTTGGGTCGACTTTATCGAAGCCGGTTTTAAGCGCGGTCTGAAAGATAGCGCGGTGGAAGTCGTGGTAACCAAATGGGGTGATACCGGCAAGGAAATCCAGCGCACATTAGTGCAGGAAGTGCTGGAAAGCCATCCACGGGTCGATTATATCGTCGGAAATGCACTGATGGCCGAGGCGGCGATCAGTACCTTGCGCAATCGAAACCTTGAGACTCAAATCAAGATTGTATCGACCTATTTCACGCCGGCTGTTTATCGCGGAATTCGGCGTGGACGTATCCTGGCGGCGCCCACGGACGCACCCGTAATGCAGGGCCGTATTTCGATTGACCAGGCTGTGCGCGTCCTCGAAGGACGCGATATCGTCAAACACGCGGGCCCCCAAATCCTCATGATCAATCAAAATAACTGGCAGAATTTCGATATATCGGATTCGCTGGCGCCGCCGTCGTTTTTGCCAACTTTCGTCTGGCCGTAGAAGAAGCAATAACGGGGGCTCTAGCGAATCGACGACAATTCTGTTCAAGGGTTTCGCGTTAAGCGCCTCATTTTGGGACAAAAAAAGGCGCTTTTAAGCCTCTCCACGCAAGCGAAAACATAATTTTTGGCTTCTTTTCAAATAGTTACTGCGGTCCGACCCCACGATACCGACGGGACCGTAGCACCAGCCGAGGCGCAATCCGGCGAGGCCATAAACCTTGGAAAAAGTGCGCGTGACGATGACGTTGTCGAATTCGTGCACCAGCCGGGTGCCCGATTCGTAATCGTCCCGGTCGGCAAACTCCTCGTAGGCGGCATCGATAATCAACAGTACATCGCGCGGCAAGCCGGCATGCAATCGCCGTACTTCGTCGGCGGGCAAGCAGGTTCCGGAAGGATTGTCCGGGTTGGCGACGAGGACGATACGGGTACGCGAGTTGACATGCGACAGAATCGTGTCGACGTCATAATGGAAATCGAGATCGTTTGCCGCAACCGGAATGGCGCCGGCGAGCATCGCGTAAATGGGAAACTGCATGTACGCGTTTTTACTGTGTATCAGTTCTTCGCCGGGGCTCGCAAAGGTATTCACCACGCGCTGTAAAATCTCATCGGAACCCGGCCCGAAAGCCATGCGTGCGGGATCGAGCCGGTAGCGCTCGGCGAGCGCTTCGGCGAGCGCTTCGGTATCGACTTCCGGGTAAAGATGGCTCTTGTTGATCGCCTGTCGGGCAGCCTCGATCGCGGCGGGACTCATGCCGAGGGCGGATTCGTTGGAAGACAGCTTGATCGGTTTGTCGAAGCCGGGTAATTTCGAGATCCCGACCATGTAGTAATCGACGGAAGCAAGGGGTTCTTTGGGTTTGATCGTCATGCGCCGCTGTCCGGTGGTTTGGGATATCACAGTGTAACTGTGATCACAGTCATTGACGAGCGCCAATTACGTTAGTAGCATCGGATACCTGGAAAAACGCTGACAATTACCCCTGGAAACCCCGAAGATGAGCAAATCCTGCGGCGAAGCCCTCATGCACCTACTCGAAGCCTACGGCGTGACCACTGTTTTTGGCATCCCCGGGGAGCACACGCTGGAACTGTATCGCGGCATCGAAAAAAGCAATGTCCGCGCCGTTACCCCGCGCAACGAGCAGGGCGCCAGTTTCATGGCCGACGGCTATGCGCGGGTCACCGGTAATCCGGGGGTCTGCACCCTCATCACCGGCCCCGGCGTCACCAATGCCGCCACCGGGATCGGCCAGGCCTACGCGGATTCGATTCCGATGCTGGTCATTTCCAGCGCCAACGACTGTCCCTCGCTCGGCAAAGGCTGGGGACGACTGCATGAAACCACCGACCTGTGCGCCATTACCCGCCCGATTACCGCATTCAGCACCATGGTTCACGATCCGGCGGAAATCCCGGAATTAATCGCGCAGGCGTTTACAGTGTTCCGCTCGCGCCGGCCACGGCCCGTGCATATCGCGATTCCAATCGACATCATGGAAAAAACCGTCAGCGACGACTGGCAACCCTGGCAGATTGCCGAGCTACCGGTACCCGCCGGCGCCGCGATCGACTCTGCCGCGAAACTGCTGGCGCGCGCGCAAAGCTGCATCATGATCGTCGGCGGCGGCGCACAGCATGCCAGCGCCGAAGTGACGGCACTGGCCGAGCGCCTCAACTGTGGCGTCATCGCTTCGAATGCCGGCAAGGGTGTTGTTGCCGATAGCAATCCCCTGAGCCTCGGCGGCGGCATCATCAGCCCGGCGGTACACGCCTACCTCGCCAAAGCCGAAGTCGTGCTCGCCATCGGCACCGAAATCGCCGAAGCCGACAGCTTCATTTTCGATCTGCCGGTGAACGGTAAGGTGATCCGCATCGATATCGACCCGGCGCGCTTCAGCGACGCATTTCCGGCGAGTCTCGCTATCCAGGGAGATTCGCGCTCCGCCTGCGCCCAACTGTGCGGGGCACTCGAAGGACTCGACATCCGCCAGGCGGAAGCCGGCGTGCTGGCCGAACTCGACCAGGTTCGCAACCAACAGCAGGCCGACTACACCGAGGTCGAGCGCCAGCATATCCACCTGCTGGATATATTACGCGGCGAGTTAGACGACGACGCGATCATCATGGGTGATATTACCCAGCTCGTTTATACCGGCACCGTCGCCATGAAAACCCTGCTGCCGCGCACCTGGTTTTACCCGGCCGGGTTCGGAACCCTGGGTTGCGCATTACCCGATGCAATCGGCGCCAAGCTTGCGTTGCCGGAAACACCTGTGGTCGCCCTGGTCGGTGACGGCGGCTTCATGTTCACGGTCAACGAATTGGCTACCGCAGTCGAGGAGGAGCTCTCGATACCTATCATCATCTGGCACAATCACAGCTATGCGATGATTCGCGACGGCATGATCAAGCGCGGCATCCCGCAAATCGGCGTCAATCCCCGGGCGCCCGATTTCCTCAAGCTCGCCGACGCTTTCGGCTGTCCCGGAACGCAGGTCGACAGCGACGCCAGCTTCAGGCAGGCGTTGGGCGACGCCCTTGATCATGCCGGCCCCAGCCTGATCATCGCGCTGGAAAACGATGCCTGGTTAAGCTGACACAGAGGCCAACAACATGCTGACAACCGATAAAATCAACTGCGCGCTGGATTTCGAACGCGACGGCAAGCACTTCGGCAATCTCGAACTGAGTTTTTCCGACAATGCACACGCCTTTGCCAAAATTCCGGTTCCCGTCGTCAGCATCAAAAACGGTTCGGGCCCAACGCTATTGCTAAGCGCCGGCAATCACGGTGACGAGTACGAAGGGCAGGTCATCCTGCGCAGGCTGATCCACGATCTGTCGGCCGAGGACATCAGCGGCCGCCTGATTCTGCTGCCGGCCCTCAACTACCCGGCCATGCTCGACAATGCGCGCGTGTCGCCGCTCGACCATGGCAACCTGAACCGCAGCTTTCCGGGTATCGAGGGTGGGCCGCCGACGGCGGCCATCGCGCATTACGTCAGCGACACGCTGCTGCCGTTAGCCACCGCCGGCATCGACCTGCACTCGGGCGGATCCTCCGCCTATTACCTGCCGTCAGCGTTTCTCTGCACCGCCCACGATTCCGACATGACCGGGCCCAACCTCGAGCTCGCGGAAATCTTCAACGCACCTTT
>JAAEPH010000053.1 GCA_024232855.1 Gammaproteobacteria bacterium | reverse complement strand
TTCCCTCGGCGGTTAACGCCGAATCGATACGCATACTACCGTTCGAAGCGAACAGCGTCGTAAGCGGCGATTTGTACGGGATACGGGGCAACGAAGAAACCCGCAGTCTGATACGCAGGAACTATCGCCAGCAC
This sequence comes from Gammaproteobacteria bacterium, assembly GCA_024232855.1. Classification (GTDB taxonomy): domain Bacteria; phylum Pseudomonadota; class Gammaproteobacteria. Next base: position 3,747 of record JAAEPH010000053.1, on the reverse strand, counting down.
AACATCGACGCCGACGACGTCAAACCCAGCCAACCTGTCCAGCTGCCAGGCAGGAAATATCGTGAAATCCAGTTCAGCACGCGGACACAGCCGTCCGCGGCGCCCACCGTCGAGTTGATTTACCCGCCCTACGAATTGATATTCCTCGGCGACGGCAACACGCCCTACACCCTCGCCTGGGGCAATCATGAAAGCGAGGGTCAGCTCAGCGAGCTCAGCGAAATCCTGCAAGGCGACCTGCAACAGGCGCAACGAAGTGGAACCCTGGTCGACCTTGGCCCGATCGAAGAATCCGGTGGAGCCTCGCGACTGACGCCGACAGCCAAGCTGCCGTGGAAAAAGTGGTTGCTGTGGTCCTTGCTGATCCTGGCCTCGATCGTCAGTGGCCGCATGGCATTCAAACTCTACCGCGAAATGTCGCTCAGCAGCGAAAAAACCGGCTAGGCGCCCGCACGAACTGTTTGTACGGCGCCGGCATTGGCGCTGAAACCCGATTCTCGTTATTATTCGCGACACAAAAGATGACCGATTCGTGACCGCGGCATGATTCTATTGCTACGTGGTTGACGCAACGCAGGGAAACTCGATGGCAATTCTGACGGATATCAGCCTTTGGGAATTATTCAGGCACCTGGGACAATGGCTCACCAACCTGAAACGCGCCGGCAGCGAGCGCCAGTTGCAGTCGATCGCATCGTTACGCGCCGTCGTCATTGCCGCGAGACACACGCAGACCTATGTTCGCCAACTGCGCGATACCGCCAGACAGGATCACCGCGAGGAAGCAAGGTTATCCACCATGTGGACAGAGTTGAGTTTCAGACTGACCGACCTGAAACTGACCAGGCTGGCCAAGCGCTGCGATATCAAGGGCCGCTACTGGGCCGACCCGGCTCGTTTTGACGACGATTTCCTGGAGAAGGCCGATGTCGGGCTGGAACGCATGGAACAACTTGCACGCCAGCTGATCACCAGGATCGAATCCGCCTCATGACCACCAGACGCTAAAACGATGACCGACTCCACTCAACGATTCTCGAAGCGCGTCGACGCCTATGTCCGCTATCGCCCGGGTTATCCCGCCGACCTGGTGCCGCGAATGCTCGAAGAATCGGAGCTCGGCGCCGGCGCCACGGCCGCCGATGTCGGCTCGGGTAGCGGTATTTTTACGCGCCAGCTGCTGCAACAGGATCTCAAGGTCTACGCAATCGAACCCAATGCCCCGATGCGCGCTGCGGCGGAGGCATCGCTGGGCGGGAATCGGCAATTCGTCAGTATCGCCGCGCCCGCCGAAGACACCGGCCTCGACCGTGACTCGGTCGACCTGGTGACCGCGGCGCAGGCTTTTCACTGGTTCACCAATGACACCGCAAAAGCGGAATTCCGACGCATCCTCAAGGCCGCTGGACGACTCGCACTGGTGTGGAACCGGCGCAAGCTCAGTCAACCCTTTCAACAGGCCTACGACGCCGTTCTGCGGGAGTTCTCCCCCGAGTATGGCAAGGTCAACCACATGAATCTGGGTGAAAGCGAAATCGCCGATTATTTTGCCCCGGCTGAAATGCAGGTTCTGCATTTCGACAATAGCCAGCAATTCGATTTTTCCGGCCTGCTCGGCAGGCTCAAGTCATCCTCCTACTGTCCCCCCGAAGATTCGGCACACTATATTCCGCTGGTCACCGAGCTGCTTGCCCTGTTTGATCAACACGCGGTCGCGGGTCTGATCGAGTTCGAATACGATACCCAGCTCTACCTGGGGCCGATGAGCCGATGAAAGTCACCGTCTGCCAACTCGACAATCGCGCTGCCGGGCTGAAACCGATGCTTGCCGAGCTGGCCGAGCATATCGCCCGCGAGGGATCGGAATTCCTGCTACTGCCCGAAATGTGTTTTGCCGAATGGCTCGCCGCCGACGCTACGCCTGCGCGCAATCGCTGGCTCGCCGCGGTGAAATCGCATGCCGAGCATATTCTCGAACTGGGCAAGCTCGGCGTCCCGGCGCTTATCAGCACGCGGCCGACCGTCAACGACGGCGGTAGTTTTCGCAACCAGGCCTACCTGTGGACAACGCAACCGAGGATAGTACCGATACATGAAAAGTATTATCTGCCCGACGAGGAAGGCTACTGGGAGGCAAGCTGGTACGAACGCGGTGATCCTGAATTCGATTACTGCGAGGCGCTCGGGATTCGTATCGGCGTGCAGATCTGCACCGAAATGTGGTTCTTCGAATGGGCGCGACAGTTTGCCAGGGATAAAACCGAACTGCTGTGTATTCCACGCGCTACTCCGCATGGGTCACTGACCAGGTGGCTGGCCGGCGGCCAGGCGGCGGCCGTTTGCGCGGGCGCATACTGCCTGTCGTCAAACCTGTGGACCCCGCCCGGCAGCAAGGCGGATTGCGGCGGCCTCGGCTGGATTATTTCGCCCGAAGGTGATGTACTGGCGCAAACCAGCGAGGAATCACCGTTCGCAACCGTGGAAGTTGACCTGGAGTTTTCGCGCCAGAGTAAATCAAGCTACCCGCGATATGTTGCCGAATAGCGGGACCGAGCGCCTGACACCATGAGGACAAACCATGCCGGGACCATACCAGGGTAGCTGCCTGTGTGCAGCGATAAAGTTCGAAGTCGACGAATTCGCGTCGCAAACCGGAAACTGCCATTGTTCCATGTGCCGCAAGTTTCACGGCGCCGCCTACGCCACCATCGCCGAGGCGCGACGCCGCCATTTTCGCTGGCTTTGCGGTGAGGATTCGCTCAAGGACTATACCGCGGCGAGCAATGGCACCACACGCAGTTTCTGCCGGCATTGCGGCTCGAGCCTGACCTTTGCCAGCCCGCGCGCCGACCCTGACCTTGTCGAAATCGCGCTGGGCTGTTTCGATGACGAAGTACCGGTGAGTCCGGACGCGCACATTTTCGTCGCCTACGGCGCAACCTGGGCGCGCCCCGACGACGGACTGCCGCAGTACGAGGCAGGGCGCGACAGTAAACGCATTCGCTAGTCGGGGTCACCGTGAAAATCTGGGTCGATGCCGACGCCTGCCCGAACCCGATCAAGGAAATCCTGTTTCGAGCCGCCGAGCGCACCGCAATGCCGCTGATCCTGGTTGCCAATCACGACATTCGCATCAAACCGTCGCGCCACATCAGTTTCCTCAGGGTCTCATCCGGGTTCGACGTCGCCGACGACGAGATCGTCAAGAGACTGGAGGCCGGGGACCTGGTGATTACCGGCGATATACCGCTGGCGGCGGAAATCGTAGACAAACAGGCCCATGCGCTAAGTCCTCGGGGCGAGCTGTTTACCCGCGACAACATCAAGGCGCGCCTGGCCATGCGCGACCTGATGGAATCCCTGCGCAGCAGCGGCATCGACTCGGGCGGTCAGGCGCCGCTGAACCATGGCGACCGCAAGGCCTTCGCCGATCAGCTCGACAGGATCATCAGCCGCCATTGCCGCGACACTTGAGCGGCCCCATCCAGCGGGCTTTGCGATCAGGGTCGTGACGGGACTGTCCGAGGCGGATATCATCGAGATTCTGAAATGCCATCAAACCGTAACCTGAACGCGGAGACCTTTACATGCCGGCAAGCATTCAACAACGACTGAATCTCGAATTGCCGATTATCCAGGCGCCGATGGCGGGCATACAGGGCAGCGCGCTCACGCTCGCGGTTAGCAATGTCAGCGGACTGGGCGATTTCAGCCCACTCCGGTGTGGCCGGAACCCGAATGGATGCC
>JAAEPH010000052.1 GCA_024232855.1 Gammaproteobacteria bacterium | reverse complement strand
CTCCTCCTCACCTCCTCCTCACCTCCTCCTCTCCTCCTCCTCCCCCTCCCCTCCCCCCCCCCCCCCCCTCCCCCCCCCCCCCCCCCCCCCCCCCCCCCCTCCCCCCCCCCCCCCCCCCCCCCCCCCCCCCCCCCCCCCCCCCCCCCCCCCCCCCCCCCCTCCCCCCCCCCCCCCCCCCCCCCCCCCCCCCCCCCCCCCATCCAGTTTGTCTGCAGCGAGCGCATCAAATGAGCCCGCTCTCACTTTGAAGAAGCTCCTAGAGGACCTCCGTCTGAAAGAAGTAAATGTTGAGGGCAAGGGGAGCTGTTGGATACTTTCTGTCCTTGCAAGCGTCGCGGGCCTGCTGCAGAATCCCCACCATCCTAAACTCCTCGATCGACATATTGAGTACGAGTGCAGGAAGCTTGTTTGGCGTGAGATGATCAATTACATGGAGAACCACTGGGGAGCGCTCGACGACACGAGCTCGAAAATGTACCTCAACCTGTTGGACAACTTACACCTGGTCCCGCCCAAGGGTAAGGGGAAGGGCTTCGACGTTTGGGGCGATGCTGGTATGGACGCCTGGAGCGGCACCAGAGCATACCTTTTCCTTGCCAGGCAAGACTGCATGCTGAGATTGTGCTCCCTCCCTTTCTCCTTCATACCTCCCTTTCACCTGTGCTTCTCACCTTCCTTCTTCCTCCTCTCTCATGCCCTTCTCATCTGATCACTCTTTCCCTCGACCGGAAACAACGAGAGTTCGTGGCTCCTTGGAGCCGCCTCTCGCACCCAAAGCATGCGGAGACGCAGCTGGGGTGGAGACACGCCAGTGGAGTAGCTCCGGGCCAGTACTG
>JAAEPH010000051.1 GCA_024232855.1 Gammaproteobacteria bacterium | reverse complement strand
GTTCTTGTTTCTCTGTTAGATGTTGAGTTCGCACTTTCATCTTCTCAGAGTGAGGGCAGGATGCTCTACCCTCAATTTCAATTTATATCTCTATCCGGGTAATTCTGATACATTTTTACCCACTAATTTTTCCGAAGAGCCAAAATTCTAAAAGAGTTGCTGATATAGAAAACCTTCTAGAACTCTTATTTAAGCGGGTCGATGATATCGACTGCTTTGGTCTTTATGTGCCGCTCGGTCATAGCCCAGACCGCAGATGCAAATGCGTTCACACCGACGCTGCAGCAAACGTCAAAAGAAATTGGATCAGCCGAAACATTCAACCAAGGATCGTCCATTAGCCGAACATATGCAATAAAATCAGCGTGCGCGAATTTTCGAGACCCACAGTGGACTGGTTTAACAATCGCCGCCTATTTGAACCGATCGGCGATGTGCCGCCGGCTGAATATGAAATGATGTATTATCGACAACTTGAAGAGTCAGCTATGGTGGTTTGACTCAAACAACCGAGTCTCCGGAATACCCGGGGCGATTCAGCTTTAGTATTCATGTCTATCCCCCATCTCAGATTAAGAATCCCCTAGCCTGAATGCCAAGCTGACAGAAAGTAACTGCTCAGCAGTAAGAGTGGGGATGGTCTATTCAATTAGTTGTACCCCCGCAGCGACCCTTTTGAAAGTTAAAGTTCACCTTCCCACTAAACGAAGATAAACATGTTTTGACATGAAAACATCATTGTCTTCGCCGAAACCCTCAATTTTGTAGTTTGATCCAATATGATCGATACCTGCTTCCGCTACTGTAACTCCGGCCCTGGTCGGGTCTCGCAAAATAACCAGCGTGCCTGGCGCTGCAGTTTTTGCAATTTGCCTTAGCACCTCGCTTTTGGGCCGAACCAGATTGGCGATATAGATAATAGAAGCGATACCATATTGGTAAGATACACCGTCATCATGTATTAAATCTATTTGTTCAACCTCAAGCACATCAATAACCTGTCGAGCAACTTTTAACGCCTTTTCGTCCACGTCAAGCGCATAAATTTTAATTAACGGACATCTTTCAGCAACATGCAAAGCCGTCACGGGTAGAGGACCGCAACCAATCATTATCATGTCCTGGCAGTTCTTGAAGTCATCCCATTCAAAGATTTCGCCAACGCGTTGATAAGCTTCTTTTGCAAAATCGCCCAGAGATAAAACTGTTGATTCAGATTTATGCGCTCCAATGCGTTCAAGCAATATACTAGCCGCCTGGTATTCGCTCTGTTTAATATATTCGGCATGCTCTAAATCAGGAATACTACCTGGATTTTTTGCATTTTCCACGTTCTCACCCGACAAGACATTCCCCTCTATGCATATTCAGGCGCTGATTGATGCCAATACCTCAGCCGCCAAAAAAAATTACTTCAGCCTTTGGAATTCCGTTAAATTCGATATTCCAGCTGGCGGAGTAAATGCTGATATTCTTGAAACAAACAGTCTCTCCAATTTGTAATTCACTGGTTACTTCATCAACGTCTGAAAAACAGAATTCTCCAATATGGTCGCCTTCCCGGCAGGTCGAGCCATAAAATGCAATCCTGGAATCGCTTCCACATATCCAGTCTATTGGCTGGGGATCACTCCACTTCAAGTGGCACTCCTTTGACAAATCCAATGTAATCAGCGGTTTCCCTTTTCTGTCCTCAGAGATATCTACCACCTTACCCAGTGCATAACCTGCGTTTTCGAACCAGTAGTTTCCTGGCTCAAACACAAGCATGACATTGTCGGGAATGATCTTGCGTATATCTACCACCGCGTCTTCAATTTCCTCGATACTTAAATCATAAAACCCACCGCCAAGATTGATGACTTCGAAACAGTGCAGGTTTTTATCACTATAGAGTTTTATGGTTCGAGCAAGATTTTTGATATTCTCCAGCTTTTTTTTCCCTGACTGATGAATGTGCAAAGCTTTGACAGGAAGACCTGAAGATGTTGCTCCCAGAAGACTATTATCATCTATACCGAAACGACTCTCGTCACCATTGGCGTTATATCGATGCATCGGATCACATTTAATTCTTAAACCCACGCTCACGGAAGTGGCGGCATCCTGGCACACTCTGTGATACTGGCCGATGGATGCTGCATTAATAACATCCACATCCTTTGAGCCGGACACTTCGTGAGCCAGTGGCCCGGTAGCAGATATAAAAGGGCAGGGGATATTACGTTTTTCAAGCGCGTTCTGAATAGAATTTAACTCGGCAAGGTTCGAGACATCAAAGCCAATGTTGCTTTCCGCAAAAAATCGAATCAAATGCTCATCACCAAAGGATTTCAAAGCGTATAAAAATGTGCAATTAGACTGGTTGCCCAGCGTCTGCAGCGCCTGAATGCGTTGTTTTACAACTTTGAGGTTAAAAACAAGTACGGGATTTCGATAACTGGATTGCAGCTTTTCTAAAAACTGATCAAATTCAAAATCTGGAGAAGAAATCACTAATTCTTTATTCAGTGTATTTGGCTAATTTAACGGGTGAGTATAACAGTTCAGGTTGATTCTTTTCCCTGCTATGACCCAGGCTTCCAGTGTCTGGTATCAACGTGTCGGCAGCTCGGAATAAACCTGCACAGATTTTTATAAGTTCTCGCTGACTCTCTCTGGATACTTGTCGCGAATAGGTATCATAACTTTACAGGTGTGACAAACACCACACTCCTGTGGGCCTTGCGCTGTCCAGACGGGAGAGCGGCAGCTCCACGACGCATGCACCAGTTCTTCAGGCATGTAATCTGCCTGACCAGCCTTGCTGAGGATAGGAGATATACACTCACGAACGGGGGGCTCGAAGGGGTAACTTGAGACCGCACAAATATTTTCTAATTGCTCGTAATGTGCCGGGTCGCTGCTGTCCTGCTCCTCAATACAGTACCCCCAGATCCATCGAGATATGCGCTTTCCGGTTTGCTCAGCATGGTTGCGAGCTACCACGCCTGCCATGTAAGAGACAATAAAACTGTCGAAGCCAAAAACGCTGAACATACTGTGGTCGACGGTGGACTCAGTGTACGGGATGTCACCAAAATGCTGACGACAATACGCCATTACCTGTTTACAGGACTCAGCCTCGATGATGTGTCGATTTTCCTTGTTCACCAGATGCATATGATGGACCAGAATTTCGTCATCCATCTCGTTTAATATTTTGAATAGCGAATAAACGCTATCCACCCCGCCGCTTAGCATGACGAGAGAGACCCGCTTTTCCTTACTCATACCAAAATCTCACTGCGCTGACATTAACTGCGATAATTCAGAGGGTAGTTCATTCAAAGCGGCCTCTCGTTCAACCCAGGTACGCTCTAGCGAAGGTGGTTCTTCCGGGAAGCTGCCAGCTGTCAGACACTTGTGAATTTGCTCATCGCTAATAGATTGGTCTTTTAACAGGCTATTCCCGGCTAATACGAAACGGTCGATTTTCTTGTAGTTAGCATCCTCGAGGGTTTGTGCTGCCAGGGCCGATTCGTATACGATACCTGGCAAGGCATACTGCTTGATCGATAACTGCTGAATATCGATTTTCGACTGAGAAAATTGGAATGAGCGATAGCCCAGGTTGCAATAATCCACAATCAGCTGACATGCTTTTGTCGCGACAGTGGCGTCATGATCGGCTGCCTTGAATTGCACGTGATGAACAAAAATGGCCTGATTGGTGTTTTTGAGCAAATCAATTAAAACGGAAAGACTGCATGGCCCGCCACTTAGCATTAACAGAGTTGCCTTGGTCTCATTTGCCATGGCGCTTCGACATCGATTTCCTGACTACGTCTTTCAGCGACACGGTCTTCTGCGCGCGACCGAGGCTGATCTCGCTGGACAGGATTTTATTGAGAATATCAGTCGAAAGATCCTTGTTGCCCTCACGGTCGGCGATCAGGCTCGCGGCGAAGGCGGCGGTCAGTGAACCGGGGTCGAGACGGTGTGCGATTTTCATTTCTTCCCTGGCGGTCGTGAGATCGCCCTTCATCGCGGCGACCACGGCGAGGCCGCCGTGGGTTTCGCCAAAGTTGGCGTCGATCGCGTTGGCGTCGCGCAGGCACTGCCCGGCGTGGTCGAGGTCTTTGTTGACGATATGGGCCCAGGCGAGCGCGTTATAGCCGCCGATGAATTTCGGCATTAGCTGTAGCGATTTTTCCATCTGAGCGATCGCAGTAGACATGTCGCCGGCATCCATATTGATCAGCCCGAGCGAATTCCATGCCCGCCCACTATCGGGATAACGCTCAACAATGCGCTCGAACTGCGTTCGCGCCGTATCGATGTCTTGTTCCTCTAGTGCAGTGGAACCGAGCACCACCAGCGCCTGATGGTTGTCGGCGTCGATCGCGATAGCTTTTTCGGCCCAGGCTGCGGACTCGGCCAGGTTTTGATTGTCGAAATACAAAAGCGCCAGCGTGCCGAGTACGTCGGCATTGTCTGGGTGTAGTTCCAGCGCCTTCAGTGCTTGTTCGAGCGCGGCGTCGAGTTCACCGCGGTGATGCTGCGCCTTGGCTAGCAGCAGCGTTGCAAAGGGAGCCTGTTCGGTTTCGTTGGTGATCGATTCGAGCTGTTCGATCGTGTCGTCGTAGGCGCCATCCTCGAGACAGGCGTAAGCCAGGTTGTAGCGAATTCCGGGCGCGTCGGTGCCGGAGTCTAGCAGCGCGGCATTGTGCGCGCGCGCCTCCGAGAACTGACCCAGCGCCAGACAGATATTGCCGAGTTGAAAACGATACTGGGCATTGTCGGGGTCGAGTTCGACCAGGCGGTGGTACAGCGTTTGCGCGTGCTCGACCTCGCGTGCGGCGAGTTGCAGTTCGGCCAGCTTGGCGAGGATATTGATGTTGTTCGCGTCGGTGGTATAAAACTCGAGGTAACGGTCGCGTTCCCGTACGATTGCTGGATCGATCGGTTCGGCCATGACGCTCAATGCTCGGTGGTGTAGGGGTTTTTGCCGGGTTCGACGACACCGGTTTCGGCCTCGGCAGAGGTCCCTTGCTGCCTCATCGCGAGCAGGTCGCGCGCCTTGCCATGATAGAGATTATCTTCGTGCGTGGTATCGATGATTCTTTGCAGCATCGGCTCCGATTCACCGGCTTCGCCCTTTTGTAACCGCGCCAGCGCCGAATAAAACAGTGCCGACGGGTTGTCGGCATCCTCGTTCAATACCTGCTGCCAGGTATCGAGCGCTCCACTGAGATTGCCAGCGTCGAAGCGCGTCATACCGAGCTGAAAACGCACGTTGGCTTCATCAGGGTTTCGCTCGATATAGCGTGAAAACAAATCCTCGGCACGCACGAACAGGCGCAACTGTGCGTACAGCCGAGCAGCAGTGATCAGCACCTCATCTGACGCATCGTCATCGAGCAGTGCCTTGATTTCGAGCAGCGCGCTGTCAAGCCGGTTCTGGTCGACGTACCAGCGGATCAGAGCAAGGCGCTCGTCGTCGTCGAGAGGAGGTTCGGGATGATTCATGAGCTTAATCCCGCCAAAAATTTTTGTGCTGCGAACAACTATTGCTCGCTGTCGAAATTGCTGCGCTGGTATGCCGATAGTTCCGTCGCCTGGGCTTCCCTCGCGTTGGCGCATGTCAGCTCTTCGAGCAGTTTCTGTGCGTTACCGAGGATGCGCTGCATGTCGGTATTGATATCCGGATTGTCCTCGTTTATCGTAATTCCGCGCAGCAAATCGTCGATACAGAGTTGGTACTCGTTGTTAGCGAGCGCCAGCAGGCCCCGCTTGAACAGGAATAACGATGATTCTTCACCGAGCTGGTCGAGTGCCTGCCAGGCCTTTTCCGCTTCGTCGACGCGCCCCGAAGTGATATAGAGCAGCCCGAGTTGATACGAAGCGGCCGCCATCTCGGGCTCCAGTTCCACGGCCTTGTGTATCTCCTCGACGGCGCGATCGTAGAGACTGATTTCGGCGTGTAGCGCACCCAGCAGGTACCAGCCCCGGCCGTGATTCGGCGCGGTCTTGACCAGCTGTTTCAGATACTCGATAGCCTTGTCGGTGCTATTTTGCCCGGCTTCGCGCAGCGCCAGATGCAACAATTCGTCGGCATCGAGTAGATATTGTTCGTTTGCGGTCAATCTTCCCCAATTTTTTTGTTAATTTCAGGTCAAGGTAACACGAAACTGTATCAATGGATAGCGCGAAATTTGAGTCCAGGATTTTTTAGAAAAGTTTATACCCGCTGGATTCATATACTAAGTGCAACACGCAGTAGATGGCTTTGTTCCGGCAGCTACCGGAGCAGCAGTGATTCGGACTCGAAAATATATTTTAGGGACCTCTGAATAATCCGTTAATTTCTGAAAACGGCGCGTGGTTCTGAAATCCTGACCTAGTTTCCGATGTTTTGCCTTCTTATTCCATAATTGTTAGTGGATTTCATCGATACTCACATATTCCAGACGCACTGACCCTACAGTGTTAGTAGTTGTCTACAACATAAATACAGATTCGCCAGAGCAAATTATGTAAATACCTGGCTGGCGTTCTTATCGAGCCCCCGATATCGGGTTTTGTTGTAACCCCAAAGGTCTTTCACGATTCGAAAGGCATGTTCATCTTTCGCCCGCGTACCATTGCTTTTTCGATTAAACGACCGGTCGGCGATATTCAATTTCTTCCCACGCCTCGCTTTTCGATTGATTAGCCATTCCACGCCGGACGCCTCCATCTCCGCCTTTTTCTCGGCATTCACGTAAGGCTTGTCTCCATAGAGCGCCAGTTCTTCGCCATGTGCCAGGTCATCCATTATCTGTGAGTTATAAACTGACGCTTCGGTCACGACAACACTATGAACTCGTCCGTTGGTATCGGTACCAACATGCGCTTTCATCCCAAAATACCACTGGTAGCCCTTTTTCGTCTGCTTCATTTCAGGGTCGCGTTTCTTTTCTTCGTTCTTCGTCGAACTGGCGGTACCGATAATCGTGGCATCAACAATCGTTCCCTCGTTGACGATCAAATTCTGCTCGCTTAAATACCCTTCAACTCTTTGAAACAGTTTGGCCATTAGGTTCTCCTTTTCAAGCCGATGACGAAAGCAGCATATCGTGCTCTCGCCCGGCACCGTGCCCAGGTCAACCCCTACGAAGCGTCGCATCGACTCCGTATCGTACAGACTGTCTTCTGCGGCCGGGTCGCTCAAACCGTACAACTGCTGTAGAAAGTAAATCTGTAAGTAAAGTAAATCCGTAACATCGATTCCAGTGGAACGGGGGGTCTTCCTGTATGCCCTTTCGGATAAACTCGCTTGATCGGTTTGACCAGTATCGGCCAGGGAATAATCGAGCCCATTTCCTGCAGGAATCTTTCGCGACGGGTTGTTTTCTTTTGTTGGCGTATTCAAGTTCTGAAAAACTGGATTGCTTCATCGATATGATCGGAAATCTTTTTTCGCCTATTTTGTCCTGATAACGTGACTTTTGCAGAGGCTCCATTTCTTATGGAATTGACTTCCGTCGGAAAAACGACCTATTATGTATATTCATGGAGTTAGTGCGCCAGTAACATTAAAAGAAGACAAAGATCATCGATGTAGCACTTAACTCGGGAAACACCGTATCGTTTAAACATTGCGATAACATCGCACGGGCAGATTCTGCCTGCACATGATTGAGGGGCCTAGTGACGCCGGATTTTGCCTTGGAACTGACGACAGAGATGTTATGGACCGCGATCCTAGTATGCGCACCCGTGCTGGGCCTGAGCATGCTGGTCGGGCTCCTCATCAGCATGTTCCAGGTCGTCACGCAAATCCAGGAAATGTCGCTGACCTTCATCCCCAAGATTTTAACCGTGGCACTCGCGATTATCGCCTTTGGCGCATGGATGCTGAACAACATCGTCCAGTTCGCGCACAGCACAATCGAAAACATACCGTTTTATTACAAGTAATGAATCCGATAATGACAGGGATTTCTGGCCGGGGCCGTAAAACGAACATTAAGGGGGCATGCAATTCAAGTGCCTCCGAGGACACACGTATCGAACTATGGACTTACGAACCGACCTGATATTGCTGACGACAATTCTGCTGGTCTTTACGCGCTTGAGTGCGTTGTTTTTATTGACGCCGCTGTTCTCGCTCGCGCCAGTTCCGGCGCGCATACGCGTGCTCGTGTTGCTGGCGCTGGCGACGGTGCTGGTGGCCGTGGTGCCACCCGCCGTGATGGTCAGCTACCCGACTATTCCGGCGCTCGCCGGTGCGATGTTGAGTGAATTGGTGATCGGTGCGCTGATGGCCTTTGGCCTGTTCGCCGCCTTCGGTGTGTTCCTGTTCGGTGGGCGTATCATCGATTTCCAGATGGGCTTTGGTGTCGCCAAATTGATCGACCCGGCCACTAATTCGCAAAGTCCGATGTTAGGTACCGCACTCAATATCATGGCGGTGGCAACCTTCTTCTTGCTCGACGGCCACCACCTGCTGATGCGCGGCATCGTCTACTCGCTCGAAGTACTGCCGCCAGGTAGAGGGCTCTCGCAGATGAGTCTCGGGTCCATCGTCGCGCAGTTCGGGTTGATGTTCAGCTACGGCCTGGCGCTGGTCGCACCGGTCTCGTTTACGCTGCTATTGCTCGACGTCGGCCTCGCTGTGGCCGCGCGCACGATGCCGCAGGTCAACATGTTCATCGTTAGCCTGCCGCTCAAGATACTGGTCGGTTTGACGGTGTTGGCGCTATCGCTCAATTACCTCGCGCCGCTGCTGGAAAAGGTGTTCGCATCGATCTTCATCTACTGGGAAGTGGTGCTCGGATAGGCCATGGCGGAACAGCAACAGGAACAGAATCGTACCGAGCGTGCCACGCCCTTCAAGCTTGAAGAGGCGCGCAAGCGCGGCCAGGTCGCAAAAAGCCTCGAGGCCAATTCCTTCGTGCTGCTGCTGGCGATACTTGGGCTTTCCTATTTCGCCGGCGATTATTACGCCAGTGGCCTGCTCGCGATGTGTTCTGCGCTGTTTGCCAACGCGCATCTGTTCATCGCCGAAGCGCCGATAATGCTACAGTGGTTCGAACAGACCTTCGACTTCGTCGTCAACCTGTTCTGGTCGTTCGTGGCGATGGTCGTCATCACCGCGATCCTGTCAAACATGCTCCAGACCGGGCCAGTGTTTTCGTTTTTCCCGCTCAAACCCGACCCGCAGCGGCTGAGCCCGGTGGCCGGTTTCAAACGCCTGTTTTCGATGCGCCTGATCTACGAATCGATCAAAACTTTCATCAAGATGAGCGTGTTCGGTTTCGTGATATATCTCGTCATCAGCGCGGCCCTGCCGAAACTGCTGGCGTTGGTCGATACTGATCCGCACAGCTATCTGCTGTTTCTGCTGCGTCACGGCCAGGAGCTGCTCTACAAGCTGCTGCTGGTAATGCTATTGATCGTGTTGATCGACTTGGTTTATACCCGGTGGGACTACGCCAAGCGCATGCGCATGAGCTACCGTGATATCAAGGAAGAGCTCAAGCGCCGCGAGGGTGACCCGCAGATCCGCGCACGCCTGCGCGAGTTGCGCCGTGACGCCGCCAAGCGCGCCGGCGCGGTGCGCAAGGTGCCGGACGCCGACGTGTTGATCACCAACCCAGCGCGGCTCGCGATCGCGCTAAAATACGACCGCGAAGCGATGCAGGCACCACAACTGATCGCGAAATGTTCCGGCGATATGGCGGCGCGCATGCGCACCGTGGCCAAACAGCACGGTGTGCCGATTGTCGAAAACAAGATACTCGCGCGTGCACTGTTCCGCCGCGTCGATATCGATGGCATTGTGCCCGAAGACCTGTACCCGACCGTCGCGCGCATCCTCGCGTGGATCTACCTGCTGCGTCAACCCGGCGCGCCGAGGCCCGTGTGACCACCGCGATACACAAAATGTTCGCGATCCAGTCCTATGTACGGAGTCTCTTATGATCGCAGCGGCGCGCAAGATTTTAGCGAGCCAGTCTGACCTGGTGCTGGTGCTCGGCGTACTCGGCATACTGATGGTGCTGTTCATGCCGATCCCGTCGGGGCTGCTCGACTTCCTGCTGATCTGCAATATCAGCCTGGCGCTATTGATCCTGCTGTTAACCTTTTACGTCGAAAAACCATTGCAGTTTTCGACTTTTCCGTCGCTTCTACTGATCGCGACATTGTTCCGGCTGTCGCTGAACATCGCTGCCACCCGACTGATCTTGTCCGATGTAGACGCCGGCCAGGTGATCGCTACCATCGGCTCGCATGTCGTCGCCGGCAATTACGTGATTGGTATGATCGTGTTCCTGGTGCTGATCGTGGTGCAGTACGTGGTCGTTACCAACGGCGCGCAGCGTGTTGCAGAGGTCGCCGCGCGTTTCACCCTGGACGCGATGCCGGGCAAGCAGATGAGCATCGACGCCGATCTCAACATGGGGCTGATCGATGAGCGCCAGGCACAGCAGCGCCGCGAGCAGATCGAAAAGGAAGCCAATTTTTACGGTGCGATGGACGGCGCCAGCAAGTTCGTTAAGGGCGATGCTATCGCTGGCATCGTCATTATCCTGATCGATATCATCGGCGGGCTCACTATCGGTATCGCGCAGCTCGGCATGAACTGGAGCGATGCGCTCGCGACCTTCACGCTGCTGACCATCGGCGACGGCATCGTCACGCAGATCCCGGCGCTGATCATCGCCACCGGCACCGGGATCATCGTCACCCGCGCGGCGTCGGACGCCAATCTCAGCAAGGAAATCACCAGTCAGGTGACTGCCTTCCCGAAAATACTTGCGTTGATAGCGGTTGCGCTGGCGCTGGTGCTGTTCGTGCCCGGTATCCCGGCGCTGCCCGTGATGTTTTTGCTGATCCTGGTTAGCGTACTGTACCTGGTCGCGCGCCGCAGCAAGCACGAACAGGAACAGGAGTTGCCGGGTGAGACCGCTGCTGCCGAGACCGACGAGGAAAATCTGTACGAGGCGCTGACCATCGAGCCGCTCGAAATCAAAGTCGGCCCGAACCTCGTGTCGCTGCTTACCGGCGATGACTGCCTGCTGATGGAACGTATCGCGGTGTTTCGTAAACAGTACGCTCTCGAGGTCGGTTTCGTGATGCCGAGGGTGCGCGCGCGCGACGACAAGAGTCTGCCACCGAACGGTTACCAGCTGCGTGCTTACGATGCCAAAGTGGGCGAGGGCGAAATCCTGGTCGACCGCACGCTTGCGATCAACCCGGGCGGTGCCGCCGAAAAAATCGAAGGCATCGAGACCCGCGACCCGACCTACCAACTGCCGGCGGTGTGGATCGTCGATAACCAGCGCGACCAGGCCCGTCAGCTCGGTTACACGCTGGTCGAGCCGCTGCACGTGTTGATGACGCACATCACCGAAATCGTACGCCAGCAGTCGGCCAACTTGCTGACCCGTGCCGAGACCGAGCGCCTGCTCGATCACATAAAGACGCGTAACCCTAGCTTGGTCGAGGAGCTGATCCCGGCGGTGCTGACGCTGACCGACATCCAGAAGGTGCTGCAGCGGCTTCTGCGCGAAAAAGTGTCGGTGCGCAATCTCGAAATGATTCTTGAAATACTGGTTGACGAGGGCAAGCAGAACAAGGATCCGGACCAGTTGACCGAGTCCGTGCGCCAGCGTCTCGGCGCGGTCATCTGCCAGCCGCTGGTGCACAAGAATGGCAAGCTCAACGTGCTGGTGCTCGATCCCGGCATAGAGCAGGCGCTAGCCGGCGGCGTGCGTCCCGATATCAACAAGGGCCAGCTCGTGGTCGAGCCGCGCTTGGCCGAGCAGGTCATCACCAGTATCGCCGCACAGACCGAGAAGATGCTCAATGCCAACATGCCTCCGGTTTTGCTGTGCGCGCCCGAGCTGCGAGGGCACCTGCGCCGGTTTACCGAGCGCCTGATGCCGCAGCTGTCGATCCTGTCGATGAACGAGGTGCCAACCTCGGTCGATGTCAAGTCTTTCGCGATGGTGGTCTTATGAATGTGACTGGGATTTTGGAGGCATTACAGCAGGGGCAACTGCAAGGCAGCCGCAGGCTTAGCTTCGCGCTCGACAACGAGTCGACGCTGCAGGTCGGCAACGTAATCAAGGGCAAGGTCATGCGCCACTACGAGGGCAGCCGCTACTCGGTCGAGTTCGGCGGGCGCGAGCGCGTAGTTGATTCGAGCATTCCGTTCAATGCCGGCGACGTGATCCACGGACGCGTGGTTGCGATCGACGACAAGGTGCACCTGCAGCGCCTAAAGGCACCGGGCACGGACAACCCGCAGACCGCTTCGGCACTGAACCAGTATCTCGACGGTTCCCGGCTACCGGGCGAGCGCATAGTCCTGCAACTGTTTGATCAATACCAAGCACGTATCTCGAGCGCGGATCTCCAGGCGCTGAGCGCGCTGATGGCAAAGGCGCGCCAGCCCGAGCTGATGGCCTTGTCGGCGTTGATTCTGAGCAAGATGGGTGCGCACCTGGAGCCGGACTTCATTCGCGCGATATATCGCCAGCTGCAGGAAGGCCAGGTCTCTACGCGGGTGCCGGCGGGTGATGCGGTTTTGACGTTAATGACGGCCGCCGTTGACGAAGCCGCCGAACAGTCGGTGGTGCCAATACTGGCAGCGTTGATCACGCAGTTGCACCAGCAGCAGGGCGCCGAGCTCCAGGCGGATACCGCTTCGCCTGTCGACAGTGCCGATGAGACCGTCGCCGCGAATGACGATGCCGGTCTCGGCGCCTTCGATCAGGACGAGTCCGAGCGCCGCCTCGGCGAACGACTACTCAACGTGCAAAACGATAACTCGGTTGCGCACCGAATGCTCCATTTTCCAGTCTGGCTGGGCGATCGGCTGGTCGAAATCCAGGTCGCATTTTTTGCGCAAAAACAGCAAAGCGAGTCGTACGACCCGGCACTCGGGCCCTATCGCAAAATCGTGTTTTCGCTCGATACTGAAAGTATCGGTCACGTCGAGATCGCGATCATGCTGGCCAACCGCCACGCGCGCGTCGAGTTCGTGACCGGCAATTCCGAGACCTCGGCGTGGCTCGCACGCTACAGCGGCGAGGTCGAGTCCGCGCTCGCGGCGATGCAGTGGCAGACCGACGAGCTGCGGTACAGCACCAGCGCTGATTTCGGTAATGGCGTGCTTGGCACGGTGGTCGAGCATTACATCACGCAAGACAGTTTCAGCAGGTTGATGTAGTGATGGCCGAAGCAGGGCGGGAAACGGGAGCGAGAGTCGTCGGGCTCGCCTACGACCCCGGGCATGGCTTGCCAAGGGTCGTGCTCAAGGGCAGCGGCGAACTGGCGCAGGAAGTCATTGCCGAAGGCCGAAAACTTAAGCATAATCTGCCGGTCGTGCAGGATGAAAAGCTGCTGAATGCACTGTTCCGGCTGCCGACCGAAGCCGAAATCGGCCCGGAACTATTTGAAATGGTAGCGGTACTGCTGGCACATGTATACGCCGTTGACAGAAAGATGAATGAGGGGACGATATGACCGATGTTTTTACAATCAGCGAACTGAGCATGCTTAACGACATGCGCCAGCTCGATATCATCAGCCACAATCTCGCCAACGTGACCACGCAAGCTTACAAGCGCGACATCCCGGTGATGCGCAGTTTTGCCGAGCAGCTGCAGGGTGACATGAGTCTGCTCGATATCACTGTGGCCAACACCGGGTACACGGTGCCGGCGATCAGCACCAGCACCGCTTACACCCAGGGCGCGTTCACGCGCACCGGCAACGCGCTTGACGTCGCCATTGAAGGTGATGCCTTCTTTGAGTTCAATACCGGCAAGGGCATGGTTTACAGTCGCCAGGGTAGCTTTCAGCTTGACGCGGCCGGTCGCCTGGTGTCGAGCGACGGTCATAGCGTGAACGGGTTCGGTGGTCAGATCCGGCTCGGCTCGGATAACCCCCGCATCGACAGGGACGGCATAATCTGGGATGGCGAAGACGCGGTGGAGCAGCTCAAGCTGGTGCGTTTTCGTGACCCGACCTCGCTGATCAAAGTCGGCAACGGTGACTACCAGCTAGGTGAGGGCAGTCGTGCCGAAATCCTGCAGAACCCATCATTGCGCCAGGGGTTTGTTGAAGCTTCGAACGTTGAAGTTATGAGAGAAATGGTCCACTTGATGACAACGGTGCGCCATTTTGGGGCAATCCAGAGCGTAATCCGCGGCTATGACGAAATCCTCGGCACCGCGATCGAAACTATCGCAGAATTTTAATTAGCAGACAGCGAGAAAAAATATGTTAGACGCTTTTTACATCTCCGCCACCGGCATGCATGTGCAGGAAACCCAGGTTGGCGTGATCGCCAACAATCTGGCTAACGTAAATACCACCGGTTTCAAGAAAAGCAAAGCGGATTTCCAAGATCTGATGTATCGTGAGCTCCACGCCGTTCGTGGACTACTGGTCCGTCCCGACATCGACAAACCACTCGGCCTCGGTGCAATGGTGTCGTCGATTAGCAAGGTCTTCAGCCAGGGTGAAATCCGTGCCACCGAGGGCATGCTCGATGTCGCCATTCAGGGTGCCGGTTTTATGGAGGTGCTGCTCGACGACGGGAGCTACGCTTATACCCGTACCGGCGACCTTAAGCTCGACCGCGACGGCATGTTGGTAAATAGCAACGGTGATCTGCTGAACCCGTCGATCCAGATACCTGTCGACGCTCAGGGCGTGTCGATCCAGGCCGATGGGCGCGTGTTTGCATTGCTCGCGGGCGGCGCAGAGCCGATCGAAATAGGCCGTATCGAGCTCGCCAATTTTATTAACCCGGGCGGGCTGACGCCGCTTGGTGATAACCTCTACCTGCCATCGATCGATTCTGGCGATGTATATTACGGTGAACCTACCGACGAGGGTTTCGGCGCGCTGGCGCAAGGTTTTCTCGAGGGTTCTAACGTCAATCTTGTCGAAGAATTGAGCAACCTGGTGCTGGCGCAGCGCGGATATGAGATGAATTCCAAGGTACTCCAGGCGGCCGATGAAATGCTCGGTATAGCGAGTAACTTGCGGCGTTGATATGCGGTTTTCTGCCTTACTGATGATGTTGAGCCTGGGCTGGATACAAGCAGGTCTAGCTGCGTCGGTTGAAATATCGCTATTAAAAAAGGCGTCGTTATCGGGCAGCCATTACCGGCTGCGCGACATCGCCAGCATTGAATCGACCGATCCGAGGTTGGTGCGAAAACTTGGTGATATTGTCATCGGCCGGTCGCCTCGACCGAATTACCAGACTCAAATCTCGCATACCGAGGTGAGCATGCGCATCGAGGCCGAGTTGCCCGGCATGCTCAAGCAGGTCGAGTGGAACGGACGCGCGTCCGTGCGCATCCAGGCGATGGGAAGTATCTACGGCGGTGATCAGCTGCTCGAACAGGCGCGGCAGTTTCTGGTGGAGCGCTTGAGTCAGCAATTCGACAATTTCGAAATAGGGCCGGTGTCGGAACTGCGTGATCTGATACTGCCCCAGGGTCGGATCGAGCTGCGACCACGCGTCAACGAAACGTTGCCTTACAATAAACGCTATTGCGTGTGGCTTGATATTCACGTCGACAACCGCTTCGCGCAGACCTTGCCGGTGTGGTTCGAGTTGTCGGTTTATCATCCGGCACTAATCGTGCTTGAGAATTTTGAACGTGGCGATGCGTTAACGCGGCCAGGCGTGCAGCGACGGGTGGTCGATATAACGCTCGCCGGCGGTGCCACGCTTACATCTTTTGAAGACACCAAAGGCCAGCGGCTGCGCGCACCGGTAACCCCTGGCATTATCCTGACGCTGCAAATGCTGGAGCTGCGCCCCGTGGTGACAAAGGGGCATCTGGTCGACGTCGCGGTGCAGATCGGCGGGGTCTCACTCAATACCGAAGCGGTCGCGCTCACCGACGGCCGCATGCAACAGAAAATTCGAGTCAAAAACCAGGACTCGGGCGAAGATTATGCGGTGGTCGTTACCGGGCCTTCACAAACCAGAGCTTACTGATATGAAAATATTGATCCCCATACTCGTTGCATTGCTTGCCATCACTCAGTCGGCGACAGCAGCTGCACAAAGTCTGTATAGCGAAGACAGCTATCAGGCGTTGGTCAGCGACCAACGCTCGAACATGGTCGGACAGAGCCTGACCGTACTGATTTTCGAGGAAGCCTCGTCGAGCACTAGCGCCGGCGCGGATACTAACCGTTCAACGGGCTTCAGTGCGTCGACCAACGACAACGTTAAAAACAATAATGTCGGTATCGAGCTCAATGCCGACACTGAAGGCGGCGGCACCATCAATCGCAATGGAAAGCTGATCGCTAGTGTTACGGTGACGATCAGCAAATCACTCGATAACGACGAGTATGCCATTGCGGGCGAGCAGTTGATTGAATTCAACGAGGAAAAACAACACATCCGGCTGTCGGGCCGGGTACGCAAGGATGACATCAGTGCGCAAAACACGGTGCTGTCGACGCGTATCGCCGATGCCAAGATCACCTATATCGGTGATGGCCTGCTCGGTCGCCGACAGGAAGAAGGCCATTTGTCCCGTTTTTTTAATTGGTTGTTTTAAAGTGAGAAAACTAGTAATTTTTTTGCTGATAACCAATCTCGTCGGTGCCCCCGTGTGGGCTGCTTCAGTGTATGCAACGGGCGGTGTGCGCATTAAGGATTTGAGCCGCCTGTCGAGCGCGCGCGACAATGCCCTGGTCGGCTACGGCCTCGTTACCGGCCTCGCCGGTACCGGTGATTCAGCGCGTAGTTCGGCGACGATGCAATCGATCAAGAACATCCTTCAGCGTTTCAACGTGATCGTCCCACTCAACGATGTGCGCAGTCGCAACGCTGCCGCGGTAATGGTGACAACGACGTTGCCACCCTATGCGCAAAACGGCGACAAACTTGATATCAACGTCACTTCGCTCGGCGACAGTCGCAGCCTGGTTGGTGGCACCCTGTTGCTGACGCATCTCACCGGCGCCGATCAGCGGGTTTATGCCCTTGCCCAGGGCCAGCTGTTGGTGGGTGGATTCAGCTACGACCTGAACGGAAACGTGATGCAGAAAAACCACCCGACCTCGGCCTATATCGCCGGTGGTGCGCTGGTCGAGCGTAGCCTTCGGGCGCGGCTGATGAGCGACACCGGCTACGTGCAGTACAACCTCCACAACCCGGATTTTTCCACCGCCAACCTGATCGCCGACTCGTTAGATGACTGGATCGGCGCCGGCAGTGCGCTCGCAGTCGACGCCGCGCGGGTACGCATCAAGGTGCCAGAATCGGCGCGCGCCAACCTGGTGCGTTTCCTGACACATATCGAAAATACCATTGTCGAACCGGACATTCCTTCGCGTGTCGTCGTCAACGAGCGCACCGGAACCGTGGTCTCCGGTGGAAACGTACGTATTTCGGCGATAACGGTCACCCACGGTGACCTGAACGTTGCCATCAGCACCGAATATACCGTGTCACAACCTCTATTCGTGCGTCATACCGGCGACAATGTGCGCACCGTGGTAGTGCCGGAGACTAGCGTGGAGGTGGAAGAGGATGCGCCGATCAATGTATCGCTGCCGAATAACTCAACTATCGCTGACCTGATATCGGCGCTGAACCGCGTCAAGGCCAGCAGTCGAGACATCATCACAATTCTGCAGGGCATCAAACGCGCCGGAGCGCTGCACGCGGAGTTGATCATCCAGTGAACACGCATTACAAGCGGAGGACAGAATATGATTGACAGCATTGGCGGGGTAACCTCGCAACTGATAAAGCTAGCGCTGGATGCGACGCTATTGCGCCACCAGGTGACTGCGCACAATATCGCCAACGTGAACACCGAGGGCTATATGGCAAAGCGCCTGAACTTCGAGGAGTTATTAACCTCGTTTTCGACGGCAAGTATCGATCGCTCGACCGATACGCTGTTGAAAAACGAGGTCGAATCGCTACGCTTGAGTCTGAAAGACAGCCAGTCGATGGTTTATTCGACCAACGACCCGGTACAACTCGATCGGGAAATGATTGAACTGACCGAAAACGTATTGCGTTACCGCGCGCTGCTCGAAGCCAACAATAAGCGCGGCGATCTACTCAAAATGGCGATTAGCGAAGGCAGGAGCTAAGCGTGGGTTATTTCAGCGCATTCGATATCAGCGCCTCGGGCATGCAGGTGCAAAAAATAGTGCTCGACACGGTGGCACTCAACTTGGCTAACGTCAGTACCACTCGCGGGGTCTCGGGCGGGCCTTACGCGCCGCTGCAGGTCGTGATCGGTGAGAAGAGTGGGGCCTCATTTTTCGATCAGGTTGCCGCGTTTCAGGGCGCGCTCGGTGCAGAAGTGGTCGAAATCCAGCCGCTGCCGGACGCGCCGCGAATGGTGCACGACCCAGATCATCCCGACGCCGGCGGCGACGGTTTCGTCGCCTACCCCAATATAAACCCGGTGTCGGAAATGATTAACCTGATGGAGGCGACGCGCGCCTACGAGGCCAACGTGCGGGCGTTGAATGCCACCAGGACGATGGCGCTGCACGCGCTGGAAATCGGTACGAACTGATGGCAGTCGAGCCGATTATCCCGATTTCAGAGGCAGTCAGCACCGCCATACGCGGCGGCGCTACACCGACCACGAATAGCAGTTTTGGCGACTGGCTTGCCATCCAGGTAAAGGAACTCGATCAGCAGATTCAATCGTCGGAGTTGCAGGTTCGCCAGTTGGCCGCCGGACAAACCGACAATCTGCACCATATCATGACGTCGTTGGAAAAAGCCAAGCTGTCGTTCGAGCTGACGCTGCAGGTGCGCAACAAGCTACTCGAAGGTTATCAGGAAATTATGCGCATGCAGATTTAGCCTGCATATTGCACGAAAACGAAACAAACTTATGAAAATGATAACTGATGTTAGAAACATGGGCTTGTATTTTCTGAAATTTAAAGAATACAGTTTGTGCCTGAACGAAAGGCGCAGGTTAACGAGGTAAAGAAACATGACCGTAGTGGGTTTTTTATATGATATGAGCCCCGGCCGGCGAGTTGGGCTTGGTCTTGGAGTACTGCTCATTTTGGCGCTGATGCTGTGGGTATCGTTATGGCTTGCCAGCGACAGGTATGCGGTGTTGTTCAGCGGGGTCAACCAGCGGGATGCGGCCGGCATCCTGGCAGAGCTAGACCGCATGAAGGTTGACTACCGCCTCGAGCAGGGTGGTTCACAAATCATGGTCGCCGATACGCTGGTGCACGAAACCCGGCTCAAGCTGATGGGCAGCGATACGCCGCTGTCGGGCGGCGTCGGTTTCGAAGTGTTCGATAATTCTGATTTCGGCATGACCGAGTTCGCGCAGAAGATCAACTTTCAGCGTGCGCTGCAGGGCGAGTTGACGCGCACCATTTTGTCGCTACGCTCCGTCAAGTATGCGCGCGTGCACCTGGTAATGCAGGAACGCGGGTTGTTTCAGCAGGATGATAACCCGCCGAGCGCGTCGGTAACGCTGTTTTTGCAGCCCGGACAGACCCTCGATAAATCGCAGGTGCTGGGCATCCAGCAGTTGGTAGCGGCATCGGTGCCGAACTTGAATTCGCGCCAGGTCACCGTTTCAGATCGGGATGGCCTGACCTTGAGTGCAGTCACGGACAGCGGCGAAATGCAGGTTATCAGCGGTCGCCTGCAGCAAAAAGAATCCGTGGAGTTATACCTTGCCGGCAAGTTGTACGACGTACTCAACCGCGCCTTTGGTCCCAAGCAGGCAATGGCTAGCGTTGATGTTAAAATTAATTTCGATCGGATTAAAACCACGCGCGAAAATATTACCCCGCTGGCGAAAGGAAGCAATAGCGTGCTGCGGCGGCGCGAATCGATACACGCCAGCGACGCCAAGCAGAGTAAAAACGGCAACACCACTACCGAGATCGAGTACCTGCACGGGCGCACCATTGCCGAAATCGTCGAAACACCGGGGAGTATCGAGCGTATCAATGTCGGCATTATGGTGCCGGCCGATGCCGAGCCGGCGCGGATCGAGGAGGTGCGTGAGCTGGTGGCGGTGACTGTTGGGCTTGATTTCGCGCGCGGCGACGCGATTGCTGTGTACCCGGTGAGCCCGTTAAAGGGGCAGGTTGGTGCTCTCGAGGAAACCGGAATTTTCGTGGCCGAGGCGATCTCGATGGACAGTGCCCGCAACCAGGACGGCGAGTTGGCTAGCATGCCTCAGCTGGACAGTCTGGTCGCTATGCTGAAACAACACCCGCCGCTGTTCGGTGGGATTGTGGTTACGCTGCTGCTGTTGCTGCTGATCACGTTACTGCTTGGGCGCCGCGGCGACGCATCGAAAGGAGGTGTCAGCCTGACCGATGAGCAGCGCCAGCAACTGTTGACAGATCTGCAGGTATGGCTGATGGCCGACAAGGAGCTGAATCACGAGGAGAAGGCTAGAAATGCCTGAATATCGCAAATCTGCCTTGTCGTTGTATCAGCTCGAAGCCAAAGATCGGCGGTGGTTGCTGGCGCGACTGTCGGACGAGCATAGGGGTATACTCGAGGCGCTGTTGACCGAGTTGGAATCGCTCGGCTTCCCACGGCAGGGTTACGACTCTGCCCTGATCGAGACCGACGAAAAGTCACCCGACAAAGCCCAGGCGCCGCGAGATTTGCAATTGCTCGAAGACGCAAGTGCCGAGGAAATTGCAACAATGCTGCGAGGTGAGAGCGCATCGGTCATCGCCGCGGCGCTATCGCTGCAGCGTTGGCGCTGGCAGGCGGAATTTATGCGCCAGCTCGTGATTTCCGAGCATCGCAACATCGCAATGGGTATCGAGGCCGGCCGACGCAACGGTATATCGCAAGCCCTGCGTGCCGCGATGCTGGCGAGCCTCGCACGAATGTTACGTCGCCTGCGTGATAAACGTTTCGAAGCGAGTATTGAAAAAAATAAGGTGATAGTATGCAAGACACCGCGCGGCCTGCTTCATCGGGGGTTGAGAATGTTATGGCCAGCATAATACGTTCGCCCCGTTTCGGCAGGCGAGCGCGCCGGTTGTCGGTACGTGGCAGCTCGGAGAATGCCCCGGGCAATCAGACCGGGCCGGTGCTTGCGGACAATGACAGGAACGCGCCAGAGATTGACATAGCAGCCGATCCCGTTGCGCAACTGGAGAGTGACAATGCCCTGCTGCGACGGCAACTCGCCGAGTCCGGAGCGCGAGCCGACAGACTCGAAACGGAACTCGAAGCGCTACGGCTAGAAATCGAGAGACAGGACGAATCCAAGGACTACCAACTAGGATTAGAATCCGGCCGTGAAGAAGCACAGGCCGGGCTCAAAGCCGAACGCGAGTCGATGACGGCAGTGCTCGAGAGTATCCATGAGCAGGGTCAGCAATACTTGCAGCAGCTTGAGGAAACCAATGTCGAAGTCATTTTCGCTGCGGTCAGCAAGATGGTTGCGCGAGTCGCCGGGGACGCGGATTATCTCCGCGACCTGGTGAGCGAGCAGCTTAAGCAGGTTAAGTCACCGGATTCGGTGGTGGTGCGCGTGGCGCCGGCCGACCACCAGGCGCTGACCGGGCAGGAAGATGCCGGTGCGAACAACCTGACCGGAAGCCTGCGTTTCGTGCCGGACGACCACATTCAATTCGGCGGTTGTATCGTCGAGGCTGAACGAGGCGGGCTCGACGCGCGCCTCGAAATCCAGCTGCAGCAGTTCAAGGAAATGCTACTCGACGTTTATAACCGCCGTCAGTTGGGCGACCGCTAATGTCGGTGTCTTATCTCGAAGCGATCGAATCCAGTGAATTCACGCGCCGCGTAGGCCGCGTGACCCAGTTTCTCGGGCTCGTGATCGAGGCTGACGGGCCGGATGCCTGTCTCGGCGAGAAATGTGAAATCATTTCCCGCTCGCAGGTAAACTCGGTCCTGGCCGAGGTCGTCGGCATAAAGCAGGGGCGGGTTCTGTTGATGCCCTATGGCGAAATCCGCGGTATCAGCACCGGCAGCGAAGTCGTCGCCAGTGGCAAAAAGTTCGAGGTTCCGGTAGGCGACGCCCTGCTCGGGCGCGTTATCGATGCCTTCGGCCAACCGTTGGACGGGGGTGCCGCACCGGCAACCGTTGCGGATTACCCGATTTACAACGGACCACTTAACCCGATGGAACGTCCGCGCATATCAAGTATTCTCGAAACCGGTGTTGCCTGCATCGATACCCTGCTGACTATCGGCAAGGGTCAGCGAGTCGGTATCTTTGCCGGCAGCGGTGTTGGCAAGTCGACGCTGCTCGGCATGATTGCGCGCAACATGCGCGCCGATATCAATGTCATCGCCCTGGTCGGCGAGCGCGGCCGTGAAGTGCTCGACTTCGTCGAGCAAAACTTGGGCGCCGGAGGGCTCAAACGATCGGTGGTGGTGGTTGCGACGTCGGATCAACCGCCGCTGGTGCGCGCGCACGCGGCGCTGGCCGCGACTGCGATCGCTGAGTATTTCCGCGACAATGGTCACGACGTGTTGCTGACGATGGATTCGCTGACCCGCTTTGCGATGGCTCAGCGCGAAGTAGGGCTTGCCATCGGTGAACCGCCGACCGCACGCGGTTACACGCCGTCGGTATTTTCGCGGCTGCCGCGGCTGCTGGAACGTGGTGGCACCGCGCCTAGTGGTGGCTCGATAACCGCATTTTACACCATCCTGGTTGAAGGCGATGATCTGAACGACCCAATTTCCGACAACGTACGAGCCATCCTGGATGGCAGTATTGTGCTGTCGAGAGATCTCGCCAGCGAGCATTATTACCCGCCGGTGGATGTGTTGCAGAGCAATAGCCGTTTACTACCGATGCTTGTCGACGAAGCGGCAATGGAGATGGTTGGTAAAACCCTACGCACACTCGGCACCTACGAGCGTTCTCGCGACATGGTCGATATCGGTGCCTACCGTGCCGGTAGCAATCCGGAGCTGGATGTGGCTCTGGCGCTAATGCCGAAAATACGCGAGTTCGTGCACCAGGGCTTTGGCGCGGTCCTCCGTCGCGATAAAGCACTCGAAGCCTTGCAACAGATATTTGGCGAACAGGGTGCGCGTGTATGAATAATCGACAAGCCCGCAAACAGGTGGTGCTTAATAGCCTGCTGCGCCGCGAGCAATGGGAGCTTGAGGCCATCAAGAGCGACAACGCTCGCGGGAGGCGCTTGCTCGATCGCGAAAACAGGACCCTAGACGAGGTCAACGGCAATGTAGAAGCGACCAACACCGAAATACGACAGTTGACGAAGGAAGACTCAGCGCTCGAAATCGATGTTTTGCAAAGGATCAACCAGCACCTTGTGCAGCTCACCCGCGAACAGGTCGAAAGCGAAGCGCGCCACCAGCATTTTCAATCCGAGGTCGACCGCATCGCTGCGCAACTCAAGCGCAAGCTACTGTATACTCGTGGATTAACAGATGTCGAGGATATTACCGCTGGCGAAATCGACACCGCACGCCAGAAACAGGAGTCGCGCGAAAGCGAGGAGCTATGGGTGCAATGCAATGGAAAAAAGAAATGACAAAACTCGTGAGTTTCGAAGAAACCAATCCAACACTGGCCGGCCAGTTGACCCAGACTCAATTCCATAATCGCGACCAGCATCAGCAGTGGTTACTGACCCTGGAGCAGACCTACCTGTCGCTCGAGGGCGAACGGTTGCAGAAAAAGGTGGGCGTTGCCACCGGGCGCGAAGCGCAGTCGAAAGGACGGGATGAGCCGCGCGGGGTGCCCGATCCACAAACTCGCTCGACGACAGTTGTTGCCGGCTCGCATTGGGCGCTCGTCGAAGACGACGCGAACGCGCCCGAGTCGTCGCAGTCGAAGACCGCGATTGTCTTCCAGGGGTTCGCGCTGGATGCCACCCC
This sequence comes from Gammaproteobacteria bacterium, assembly GCA_024232855.1. Taxonomy (GTDB): domain Bacteria; phylum Pseudomonadota; class Gammaproteobacteria. Next base: position 7,233 of record JAAEPH010000051.1, on the reverse strand, counting down.
ACCACGCCTGCCGAGCGCCGTCAGTTTGCAGGGTCACCGTTTTGCGTCGATGAATCAATTCTCCGGTGCACTCAAAACCAGCGCCGGGCCGGTGTTGCCACAGCGCGTGCAGGGAGAGATTCCAGAGCTCAGGTCGGCCAGCCTGCTCAAGACCGAGCAGGGCCTGCACCTGGTGATTCGCGATCAGCAACCTGGCGATAGCCGTCAATTGGTGGAACGCCTGCGCAAGATATTTGGCGAGCTGGATCTGCCGTTGGTCAGGATTACGCTGAACGGGCGCGGTGCATGGGAGCAGGCGTCGTACGCCGACAGTCCCATGACGGATACCGGCCCGAGCGTAGTGAATAAAATTTTTTAATCAGGAGGAGTCGGATTATGAGTCTAGAAAGTATAGGTGCGGTCATCGAGAACCAGAGCATGGCCACAGAGCGCGCCGGGCTCGCGCAGGAAGACTTCCTGCAGGTGCTGCTAACCCAGTTGACCTTCCAGGACCCGCTTGAGCCGCTCGATAACAGCGAGTTCCTGGCGCAGTTTGCGCAGCTCACCAACCTCGCTCAAACCCAGCAGCAAAATGAGCGACTCGATGCGTTGCTGACCTTCCAGTCGAGCACCCAGGCGGTCGGCCTGATCGGGCGCACGGTTGAGGTTCAAACAGAGGCCGGGGTTTCGGTCGGCGATGTTACGACGATAACTTTTCAAAACAATTCACCGTTACTGACCATTCAGGAAGCGGACGGCGGTTTTATTACCAACGTATCGCTCGGACAGATTTCGGTGGTGCGATAAAAGGGGACAAAACATGGCTTTTGGATCTATTTACACCGGCACCACCGGGTTGCTGACCTTTTCCAAAGGTCTCGATACGATCAGCAACAATGTCGCCAACCTCAACACGGTGGGCTACAAGCGAAACGATTTGCTGTTTCGCGACCTGTTTTACCAGCTGCAGGTCAGCGGGCAAAACAATGAACAGCCCAACGCGTCCTGGCTTGGTCAGGGTGTTACCGATGGCGGTACAGTAACCAGTTTTGCGCAAGGCGAGATCCAGGATACCGGCAATGATACCGATGTCGCCATCGCCGGTAACGGTTTTTTTATCCTGCGCCGCGATAACGATACTTTTTACACCCGCGGCGGTCAATTCTCCTTTGATGACGACGGTTTCTTGGTGTCAAACGTGTTGAATAGCCGCGTTGCTGGTATCGACGCGTCTGAAGAGCTGGTCGATATCAGTATCGCAGGGTTGCGCACCAGTCCGGCACAGGCGACCAATCGGGTGACTTTTTTCAACAACCTGTCTACCGGCTCGAGCTCGCACGTGATCGACGATCTCGATGTGATCGATTCGGTCGGCGAGGTGCATAGTTTTACCGTGAATTTTACCAACAACAGCGCGGTCACACCGCGCAGCTGGCTGGTCGAGGTCGAGGATGAATCTGCCGCCATCGTCACCAGCGGCCAGGAGATTCGTTTCCAGGCCAACGGCTCGCCCGAGGTCGGTTTCAACGAGTTTATCTTCAGCTATCAACCGGGCAGTGCCAGTGCGGCCAATATCACCTTCAATTTCGGTGCCCCCGGCAGTTTTGCCGGTGCTACCTCGTTTTCCAGTGGTTCGACTTCGACACTCGCAGTCGACGACAGTGACGGCATTGAGCTCGGCTCCTTGCTGGGCCTGTCTTTCGATCGCGAGGGACTGCTTACTATCAACTATTCCAACGGCGCCTCGGAAATCGCCGGGCGGCTCGGTCTGGCCTGGTTCGATGCATTGCAGTCATTGCAGCAAATCGGAAATGGCCTGTTTCTCGTCGACGATAGCCAGGAACCGGTCATCGGAACGGCCGCGGCTGGCGTCATGGGCGAAATCGTCAGCAACAGCATTGAAATCTCCAACGTCGAGCTAAGCCAGGAGTTCACCGATCTGATCATCGTGCAGCGTGGTTTCCAGGCCTCATCGCAAGTGGTTTCAGTGGCGAACGAAATGATTCAGCAACTGCTCGATATCAGCGGGGGGCGTTAATGGAAGTCAGATCCTATAGCCTGCCGTGCGGACACCTCGTCGCCCAGTTGGGCGAGGTGATCGCGCCACGGCTTTCCGAGTGGCGCGAGAACTGGGCTCTCGATATTGAAATCGACGCGATTGTCGACGTCGCTCATGTGCGCAATTGTTCGAATCCGATACGGCTGCAGCCAGCGCTGCGACTTGAAACCGAGCAGGAAGCGGCCTGGGCTGTGGTGGGCATCGACGAAGTCGCTCTTGACCGGCTCGGCGCGGCAGTACTGCAGCGATCGATTCCCGTTCCCAATCAGGAGGCGTCGAGTCCATTTTTATCGGAGCTTGGCGTACAGGTGCTACTCGAGCTTGCAAGCCGGTTCAATCCACGGCAGCCTACCTATCGTCCGGCGCAACGCGGTACGCTGGCCGAATGCCTCGATTTGAGTCTGCGCGGCGATCTGCGCTGTGTCGGCTTCGAGCTGTCGATCCAGGGTGAAAGCGTCAAATTTCTGTTGCCGTGGTCGCTTGCCGAGCTGTTTATTACGAGCTTCATCGACGCCTCGATCGCGGCGCAGCCGGCAGTGCCGTTAACTCCGCGGCTCAATTCGTTAACCCGTGAGAGCGTTACGGCCGAGGCCTGCCTGGGCTCGGTGGAAATCACCCTGGACGCACTCGGTAGCCTGCGCATCGGCGACGTATTGTGCCTCGACACCGGGCTCGACCAGCCGCTGTCGCTGAATTTCCCAGGCAGCCAGGGCCGGTTTAGTGGGTTTCTTGGTCGCCAGGCGCAGCTACTGGCGCTTAGAATCGAAAATTTTATTCCCACCTAACGACGGATTTTGCAGCTTTTTTCGAGAAATATGTTATGTCTATAGAATCCATTGAACTCTCCGAGCTCGAAGTAGGCGCCGGCGGTAAATCGCTGCTTGGCTACAATCTTGAGTTGATCAAGGACGTCAAGGTCAAAATTCAGGTGATGCTTGGCGAGGCCGAGATTCCGGTCCAGGAGCTGTTCGGTCTCGCTCAGGATTCGGTGGTCAAGCTGAATCGTGAAATTACTGCGCCTGTGGACATTCTACTCAACGGCAAGGTTATCGCGCGCGGCAAGTTGGTCGCTGCGGATGATAATTTCGGTGTGCAAATCACCCAGATCGAAGAATAGTCGTGGCCAGATTCGCCGGCTTTACCCTGATCTGCCTGCTGCTCTCGAGCCCGCCGCTGGTGGCTGACAACCCCGAAGAGGCGGAGCCGGCCGCGGAACCCACATCGGGTTACCTGGAGATTCCGTTCAAACAGGCCTCCGAGGTCGACAGCGGTACTTACCTGCAGGTAGGTGTGGTGCTGTTGCTGATGCTGGCGGTGGCCGCCGCCGCCATCTTGCTGCTGAAAAAGCTGATCGTTGATAAGCGTATGCTGCAGTTTCCGAATTCGCGCATACGCCTGCTCGAAGGCCGCCACATTTCGTCGAAACTCTCGCTATACCTGGTCGAAATCGACGGTCACGAGTATTTACTGTCGCAGGCCGGCGAATGGAACTACATGATGAGACATTGCACGCAGGGCGGGACGACAGGCGAGGTGGCCGAATGAAGTATGGTGCGCGGGGAACAGGTTTTACGCTGCGCGCGATTCCGCTGTTGCTGCTCACCGGCGTAATACCAGTTGTCGCTGCCGCCGAGGTGACCCTGCCTGGTATCGATATCGATATTGGCGATGCTGATATCGCGCCGGCGATCAAAATATTAATCGCGCTGACGATTCTGAGCCTGGCGCCGGCGATCATGATCTCGATGACATCGTTCATGCGTATCATCGTGGTGTTGTCGATGCTGAGGCATGCCTTCGGCATGCAGCAGACGCCACCGAATACGGTGTTGATCAGTTTGGCGTTGTTTTTAACCATATTCAGCATGTTGCCTGCGCTGCAGCAGGTGCAACAGCAGGCGATCGTCCCCTATACCAATGAGCTGATTGAGACCGAACAGGCGCTCGAGGCCGGCCTAGGGCCACTGCGCGATTTTATGATTCGACAAACCCGCGAGCAGGACTTGGCGCTGATGGTGGATGTCTCCGGCCGCGAGAAACCGGAAACCGTGGCCGACATCGATACCTTCCTGCTGGTGCCGGCATTCATGCTCAGTGAACTGAAAACCGCGTTTCAGATCGGCTTCGTCATATTTGTGCCGTTCGTAATGATTGATATCATCGTCGCTAGTATATTAATGTCCATGGGTATGTTGATGGTGCCGCCGATGATGATTTCCCTGCCGATTAAAGTGTTGATGTTCGTTCTCATTGATGGTTGGAACCTGGTGGTGCAGTCGTTGCTGAGCAGTTTTGGTTGAGCGCGATTCGGGTTGCGAATGAGCGAATCCGCGACAGCCGATCTCGGCGAGTGCAGCGAACGCGAACTGTGGCGGCTTGCGCTGGAACAAGCTGAGGAATCCGCGCGACTTCAATTGATCGATCACTATCTCGAGCTGGCGCACAAAATCGCCGCCAAACTGTTTTTACGTCGGCCGGACGACTCGGTAGAGTTCGGTGATTATTACCAATATGCCGTGGTCGGACTGATCGAGTCGGTCGACCGTTACCGGCCCGATGCCGGAACCGTGTTTTCGACTTACGCGTCTTACCGGATCCGCGGGGCCGTCTTGAACGGCGTCTCCAGCGCCAGCGAGTCGCGCGAACAAATCGCGTTTCGTTCGCGCATGCGCAAGCAGCGTGTCGAGTCGCTGGCACAGCCGGAAAGCGGAGGTGCAGAGGGTTTATTTGCGCAAATGGCCGAGCTGACCACCGGGCTCGCGATCGGTTACATGCTCGAGGATAGCGGGCTGGCGCAGGAGCCCGGCGACAAGGCCGACGACGAGCCGTCTTCGCAGTATGGTATTGGCCAGGTTAGCAACCAGCTACTCGAGGTGATCGATGCCTTGCCCCGGCGCGACAAGCTGATCATCAGTTATCATTACTTTCAGCACATCAGTTTCGAGGAAATCGCACGTATCTTGAACGTGACCAAGGGTCGGGTTTCACAAATACATAAACGCATACTGCGGCAGTTCCGCGAGCGCCTCGCGGACTGCATCGAAATGGACAGCTATTTTTAACCCTGGCGTTACAGAGAACGCAGCATTTTCTGGAAGCTGGGCCAGTGTTCTTCGGATTCAGTTATCGACAGTTGCACTTCTTTCGATAGTCCGGAGAACTTGGGATCTTCGAGAACGGCATCGCCAAATTCCCAGGCAAGGATCGATTCGACGAATATAAGCGCCGCTTTCTGGCTCTCGCGCTCCACCGGTTCGAGCGCGGCGATACGGTTTTTTATCAGCTGCCGAATTTCCGCGGCGCTCGCTTTGATGGGCTTAGCGTAGCCGCTGCCGGTCGCAGACCTGGTGCCGGTCTGGGTTTGGGCGTTGATCTGCCTTTCGGACACTTTTTTTCTCAGTAGCTGAGAAATTTGACTTAGGTTATTGACGGGATCCATGAGGAATCGGCATAGCTGGTTTTTTGTTTCTCGTGTCTAACAAGTCGGAACGTCGAGTTAGTATACGTCATATTCCAACCCGTGATAAGGTGCTAATGTAATGAGCCATCCGGTATTGTCAAGTTAAGGGGGGTGCTGTCAACTTAACAGCCAGTTGATCATACCTAACGACATGAATCAGTCAAAACCACGGTGATCCCCTCCCCCACCCCCGAAAAATAAAGGTGGCGGATTCAACTGGTCCCAGCAACAGACCATAGATTACATAGTTAGCAGCGAAGGCCTTGCTGCCTTGGTTCGCAAAATGAAGTCAACATCATTTATGCATCCTGGGTGGGGGTGGTTCATTACATTTATACGGGACCAGCCTCATCGCAATAATTTCTCTCAAAGCAAAAAATCTTTCACGAATAACCCTAAACTAAATTCTGAAACACTGGATATATAAGGTAAGGCAATACGCAGCGGGGTGGTTCGTTCCTGCGTGACGATCAGCTAGAAAAATGGGTTGTTGCGACAGGACGTATCGCGATGCAGACCAAAGTGTTGAAGCAAGGATTGGCGTAAGACACTGAAAATAAAACAAAAGATACGCTAAGGGGGAACGCATCATGCCAGAAGTCGTCAGCGGCAAAGATCTCGGTATATTCAATAGTCAACTCGTGGGATTGAACGGCCAGGGCAGTCTCGGGCAGGCCGGAAGCAATATTGCGGTCAACGCCGCCACCGGCAACCTGGTGATAAGCCAGCGCGACCAAATTCTGGTCGGGCTCGGCATCGACCAGTCGATCGTTCGTACCTACAATAGCCAGGGTCAGTTCAACGATGATAATGGCGATAATTTCCGCTTCAGTTTCAACCAGCGAATTGTCGACCTGAATGGCTTGATCAACACTGTCGGCAGCAGCGTTACCCGCATCGGTGGCGACGGTTCCGAAACACTGTTCACGTTCCAGAGCAGCGGCCCCTACGCCGGGTCTTACCTCAGCAGTGATGGCGCCGGTGCGCACGATACGCTGACCGCAAACATCGCAGCGCTGGAATGGACATACACCGAGGGCAGTTCGCAACAGGAAGAGCGCTACGAAGCGCCCTCCTTATATGCAAATGCCCGATTGAGTGCCCGGTCCGATGTTGATGGTAACACAACGACTTACAGCTATACCGGCAGTGGCTTCTTCGACGAAGTCTTTGTCGGGCGGGTTACCGATGCCTCCGGCCAGGTCATCGACATCATCTACGATGGTAATAACGCGACCGAGGTCAGAACCACCAGCTTGGGTGTGATGGTATCGCTGGTGACCTACCAGTACGACACGTCTAACCGGTTGATCGAGGCGACGATCGACCTGACTCCGGAAAACACTGGCGATAGCCGAATCTATACCACGACCTACACCTACTTCGGCAGCTCCAACCGCATCGCGAGTTTATCGCAAAGTGACGGCAGCACCATCGCTTTTACCTACGATACCAGTGGCCGTATCGAAACCGTCACCGACGGTGAGGGGCGAACCAGTAGTTACGCTTACACCGTAGGAGTGCATATACCTACCACTTCCCCTACCACTTCCCCTACCACTTCCCCTACCACTTCCCCCGTAACCGCGACTCTAAACCTGAGCGAAGGATTTGAAACTGGAATAACGGATTGGCAAAGCCTGGGTAATCTGGATACTGCGAGTGAGAGTTTTGGTGAAACACCGATTGAAGGAAGCTCGCAGGCAGTCATCAGTAATTCGACCGGCAGCGTTCC